>JAGAEL010000150.1 GCA_017613085.1 Kiritimatiellia bacterium
ACGGCGCATACCCCCTACCACGCTCCGCAGGAGTGGGTGGACAAATACAAGGGCCGCTTCGACTCCGGCTGGGATGAGTACGCCCGCATTACGTTCGAGAACCAGCTCCGCATGGGAGTTGTTCCCGAAGGAACCAAACCTGCTTATAAAGGAGAGAAACGTATGAAGAGATTGGGTATGTTGTCGTGCGCCGTTGCGCTGGCCTTGGCCGGCAACGGTTTTGCGCTGTTGGAAAAATCGACGCCGGAGGCGGAGGGGATTTCCTCCACCGCAATCGACGCGTGGATCACCGCCTGTGAACGGGAGCTGGATGCCGTCCACGGCTTCGTGCTGCTCCGTCACGGCAAGACGGTCGCGGAGGGATGGTGGAAGCCTTTCTCCGCCGAGCGGACGCACATCCTCTATTCCCATTCCAAAAGTTTCACCTCCACCGCGATCGGTTTCCTGATCGACGACGGGAAACTGGACCTCGATGAATGTCTGGTCGATATCTTCCCGGACCGGCTTCCGGAAAACCCGCCGGACAACCTCAAGCGCCTTCGCGTCCGCGATCTCCTGACGATGAACACCGGAATGCCGTACACCGACGCGGAACGGAAGGACATCGGCGGAGATTGGGTCAACCTCTTTCTGGCGAACCCGGTGAATGACCGTCCGGGAACCTGTTTCAGGTATGACTCCTGCGCGACGCACGTTCTCGCCGCAATCGTCGAGAAACGGAGCGGGAAGAAGCTGATGGATTTCTTGAAGGAACGGCTTTTCGACCCGATCGGCATCACGAAGGCGTGGTCGAACTGCAGCCCGACGGGAATCGCCTGCGGCGGCTGGGGCATGAGCATGACGACGCGCGAGCTGGCCCGTTTCGGTCAACTCTACCTGCAGGAAGGAATGTGGGACGGGAACCGCATTCTCTCGCGGGAATGGGTGCGGCTGGCGACCTCCCGCCAGACTTACAACGGCGGCAAAATCGGCGTGAAGCAGATCGACCAGAGCGACTGGTCGCAGGGATACGGCTTCCAGTTCTGGCGTTGCCGCTTCAACTGCTTCCGCGCCGACGGGGCGAGCGGACAGCTGACGGTCGTGATGCCTGACCAGGACGCCGTCCTGTCGGTTCACGCCGGACTCGGGCCGATGCAGCAGGAACTGGACTTGATCTGGAAGTATCTGTTGCCCGCCTTCCAAAACGCGCCCCTGCCCGCCAATCCCGACGCGGCGAACGCGCTGGCGGCGCGTTGCGCGGCGCTCTCGCTGAAAACCATCGACGGCAAAAAGGAAGGGACCGAAGCGATCTTCGGGCGCACATACGCGCTGGAGGGGAACCAACCGCGCTTCCACTTCACGAGCGTCCGTCTGGAGAAACGGGACAACGGCTGGGAGATCATCGCCGTGGGAGACACCGGCGAACAACATTTCCCCGTCGGTTTCGGAGAATGGCGCGAAGGCAAAGTGAAGCTGGAGAACAAAACCTACGAGGGACTGGGCGGCATCATCGGCGAACAGTCCGTAGCCTCCTCCGGCGCGTGGACCGCGCCTGACACCTTCCGCGTGCGGACATACCTGAACGACGGCTTCTTCCGCCTCGACGCGGACTTCCGCTTCGTGGCGGACGGCAGCTTGTCCCTCTCCTACAATCTGACCGGATGGGGAAACGGCCGCGCGAACCTGACGGGAAAGGCGAGAGAGTAAGCGGCAGTGGTATTTTCTGCCACAAAGAACACAGAGATCACAAAGAGAGCGGGACGCGAAGAGAAAACCTTTGTGCGCTTTGCGTCCTCTGTGGCTGAAGAAGCTCATCGCCACCTGCTATGACGGATCGCCCGTCGCCTACACGCAGCTTGACCTGCTCGGCGAGGAAATGTCTCACGCGGAGGCACGGAGGATGCGTAGCGACGAGTCGCAACCGGTTTTGTATCTGCCTCCGACGAATGAAGTAATTTCAAAACCACGGAATACACGGAACTCACGGAATCGCCCTTTCGGAAAACTTGCGATTTTCCGTGTATTCCGTGTGTTCCGTGGTTGAACAATCGAAAGGCGGGAGGTTTTGCAATTGACTCGGATGTTTGGGAGAGGGTGGGTTTGTGTCCTCCCGTATGGCGGTGCTAACCGCTATTTGCCGTCTCCCGTCCAAGCGTCCTCCTACGCAGTTCCTGAAGCAGCGCCGGCGGAGGTCTTGCCAATTGTCTCGCATACAATACGTTTCAGCTGGCAGATCATGTACATCGGCAAGGACAGTTGGGAGTATCGGCATCTGCGGCGGAGGCTATCGGTGACTTCGGCATCGACGAGAAGCGAAGGTCTGTCTATGTTAAACCGGACGGCGAAATGTCGTTTCTTTTCGTTCAGGAAGAGATTTAACGACTTAAGGCTACCGGTCGTACCGCTCTTGACCTCGACCGGTATGATATCTGTCCCTATCTGCATGATGTAATCGACTTCGGCTGATGAATTTTTCGATTCGCGTATCCAGCAATATGCGGCAGGAGCTTCGTAGTCCTTACCGGAATAAAGGAGGTGCTGCCCGACGAACTGCTCGCAAATCTCGCCCTTGTTGGCGAGCATGAAATCTCTGTCGTCCATAAAATCGTCAAGCCGCAGCCCGACCGCATGGCAGGCGAGACCCACATCGAGAAAAAGCGGTTTGAACGTATCCGAATCGGCCATCGCGCCAATCGGAATCCCATTCGCGGGCACGTGGCAGACCTTTGCCACGATGCGCGCAAGCGCGAGGCGGGCAAACGCCTTTGAAAGTTCGTTTGACTTGACCCCCCGATCGATATGCGAATAGATCAATTTGCGGCCGAGGAGACGCGGCACGGACGTAAACACTTTTTGCAGGAGTTCCGCGTTCGCCCGCTTGCCGTATTTGGGAAAGTCGTCGTGATAGGTTACCAAGATCGCGTCGAGTTCGCGCTCCGCCTCGTCGAGTCCGCTTTCGACGTAGGCTTTCACGGCCGCCGGCATCCCGCCAATAACAAGATAACGCCGAAACCACAACGTCAGTTCTTTGTGCAGCGGCTCCGGAACGTCGTCTCCTGCCGAATACCTGCCGATAAAGTCCAACGGCCCCGTTTTGCCAACTGCAGCCAGAAATTCCTCGAAATAAAGCGGTGCAAGGTACATGTATTCGATGCGTCCTACCGGCATCGGGAATGCCTTGTCTGGATTCTGCGTCGCGGCGTCGAGCATGAATTCCAAAAGCGACCCCGCCGCGACCACATGAAGAGCGGGACGTTTCTCGTAAAAGTAACGGAGCGACTCGAAAACATAAGGCTTGGCCGCCTGCAGTTCGTCGAGAAAGATCAATGTCTCGCCGTCCTTGACGGGCAAGGAAAAACGGGCTTCCAAAAGTTCACAAATGATATCCGGCCTTTTCGACTCGAAGAGATTGACAAGTGACGGATCCTCCTCGAAATTGATCTCGATAAAGTGCTTGAAATGCGAACGGGCAAACTCTCTTACAAGGTATGTCTTGCCGACTTGCCTCGCCCCCCCAAGATCAACGGATGTCGATTGGACCTTTTTCTCCAATTTTCGAGACTTTCTTCAAGTTTCCGCCTCATTTACAACCTTCCTTTCGCTTCGGAGACAGATATTAAACCCTATTTCCGGACGAAAACCAAGGTTGTTTTTGCGTGTTTTTGGACGAAAACCAAGGTTGTTTTGCGTTGGATTGCGACAAAAAACAGGGTTCCTACACGAAACACTCGCTCACAATCTTCTCCGTCTCTTCCGAGGCATGCGCCTACGAGCGCATCATCATCCGGAGGAAACGGTGATTGTTTTGCGCCACAAAGAACACAAAGGACACAGAGAGGGAATTTCTTACGCAGAGACGCGAGTGCGTAGCGACGGCGCCCTCGCCGTCGGCGCACGCGGATAGGAC
>JAGAEL010000151.1 GCA_017613085.1 Kiritimatiellia bacterium
AGAAACTCGCCCCCGGCTTCAACGCCTTCTCCGCAAGCCCGAAGGCCGTGCGCAGGAACTCGCGGAACTTCACGTCCTCCATCGAGTCGTTCTGGATCGTCTGCCCGTCCGAGCCGTGGTAATCGACGTTGTACGGCGGATCGGTCAGCCAAAGGTCCGCCTCCGCGATGCCGACGATCTTCACCACGTCCGCAGGCTTCGTCGCGTCCCCGCACATGAGGAGGTGGTCCCCAAGGCGGTAGACTTCCCCTGGACTCGACACCGGCACCTCCGGCGTTTCGGGTACGTCGTTCGGGTCGGTCTGCCCCGTCCGCTCCACGTTTCCGTCGCCATTGAGGATGTCGTCGATCTCGTCATGGCTGAACGCGAGGACGCCAAGATCGAACCCCGCGTCTTTCAACGCCTGGAGTTCGCCCTTGAGCAGCTCCATGTTCCACTTGGCGATTTCGCCCGTCTTGTTGTCGGCGATGCGCAGCGCGTCCTCCTGCTCTTTCGTGAGGTGATCGACGACGATGGCCGGAATCGTGGTCTTGCCGAGCTGCTGCATGGCCTTGACCCGCGTGTGGCCGTTGATGATCACGTTCTCGCGGTTGATGATGATCGCGCCGACGAATCCGAACTCGTTGATCGAATCGACGATTGTCGGCACCGCATCGTCGTTGTCTCGCGGATTGTTTGGGTAGGGCTTCAAGTCCGCGATCTTGGCCTCTATGATTTTTGGCTTCATTTTGCCGATTTCTCCGTTGGCGGGGATTTTCCCCGGTGAAAACAAGTGTGGTCAAAAGCTCTGCTCCTTCCCGCGCCCTGACCTTTCGAGGGGGCTGGGGAGGAACCGTGCCCGATTTTCGCCGACCGGGGCGTTCCGTCTGATTTGATTTTTTATCGCCCCTAAAGGGGGGGCGAAAAAATCAAATCAGAATCGGATCGGAACGCCCTTGGCGATTTCTGATTTGTTTGATTTGTTTTTAATCAGAAAATCAATCAGAATCGTCGTTCAAACTGTCCATCCGAACGTCTCCTTTCACGATGAATTTTGCCGCGTGCTGGCCATCCGGCGGATGCGCCAGCCGCTCGCACTTGATGTACCCTCCGGCTATCGCGCTTTCGACGGCAAGACGCGCCGTCTTTAGCGTGATGCCGTAGAACGTCTTGACCGCCTCGATAAACACGCCCTTGACCATCGGCGGATCGTCCTGCACCACCTCCGCAAGCCGCGAGGCTATCGCCGAGGGGTCGGGATCGCCCGCGCTTGTCGGACGATCCTCCTTCTTGCCGTCCAAGTCCTCCGGGTTGAGCGAATCGTCCCGTTCCCAGAGCGGCCAGTCCCAGCGAAGGCACACCGCGCCCACGGACGGGAACGACCTCACCACCGATTCCATGACAACGCATCCCTCCTCCTTGTGACGGCGCAGGATGACGTGCGTGTCGGAGGCGCGGCTCTGCGATCCCGCGCCCGCGCCAACGTCCGTGATGGACTTGAGCGACTGGTTCCCCTTGCTCGTGTGGTGGATCAGCACGAAGGCGCAGTCGAGGGCGGCGGCGTACTTGTCGATGAGGTTGTACAGCCCCGCCACCGTCCCGTTGTCGTTCTCGTCCGTTCCCTTCGGGAGCGCACGGTAGAACGCATCGATGATGACGAGCTTGAACCCGTAGGGCTTCAGCGTCTCGATCTGGTTCGCCAAGTCCTCGATGTTGCCGAGCCGCCCGCGCTGGTTATCGACATAGATGTCGTTCTGCACCTTCTTCAAGTCGAATCCACGCGCCGCCACGACCTTCGGGATGCGGTTCGCCGACGTTTCGGGATGCAGTTCGTTGTCGATGATGAGGACTTTGCCTTTCTCGCACGGGAATCCGAACCACGGCGTACCGGTTGCGACCGAGAGAGCGAGGTCGGTGACGAGCCACGACTTGCCTGTCTTGGGCGGCGCGATGATGTTCATCGTCTCGCCGCGCCGCAGGAAGCCGTGTATCAGCACAGGGCGCATCTTCGGGTACTTCTCCACCAGTTCGCCCAGGGGCAGAAATGAGGGAGGGCGGCAGTCCCCATCCGCCGCACCTTGTTGTTGCCCGCCCCCTTGTTGTTGTCCGCTTGCTGTCCTCAACCTGCTGAAGTCCACGCCCGGCTCCGGCATCGTCTGCCCATAACCCTTACCCAGCAGTTCACGCGCCGCCCGTGTGTAATCTCCGCCACATTCCAGTGTCGCGTACACCTGAAAACGGCTGTAGCCCCGCTCGCTCTCGAAGGGCGCGGCGTTCGACGAAAACACATAAAACACGTTCCCGTCGAATGTCGCCGAATGTCCTCCCGACTCCTTGCCCGGCCTGCGCCACAGCTCGTTTCCATCCTGTCGGCTGCCCAGCAGCTGCCAGCCGTGCGACTCCAAGATCGGACGGATCTCGCCCCTCTGGCAGAAATCGTCGCCCGGACGCACCGCGAAATCGCCACAATCGCCCGACGTTGCCCCTGTGGCCGCTCCGGCGGCTCTGGACGGCTGGTTGTCCGCCCCGCCCCCAAGAAGCCCACACGCGGCGGATTTCGGGGCTTCCTGCGCCTCGTTGAGTTCACACGCCGCTTCGAGGAGTTGTTCGC
>JAGAEL010000152.1 GCA_017613085.1 Kiritimatiellia bacterium
GGCGGCATCCAGGGCGAGCACCGCATCCAGGGCTACATGCAGGCGGAGTTCGGGCACCTCGACTTCTACCTCCTGGCGCCGGAGATGGAGCTTTCGCGCGGGTTCTGCGACTTCTGCCTCTTCCCGGAGCGCTACCGCTCCGCCGACGTGCCGCACAGCTACCTCGTGGAGCTGAAGTACTCGAAGGCGGACGCCTCCGACGCCGACCTCGCGGCGAAATACCAGGAAGGCCTCGACCAGCTCGCGAAGTACCGCGCCGACAAGTCGGTGCCGACGCTCGCGCGCGGCACGGCGCTCCACCAGATCGTGTTCCAGTTCAAGGGTTCGGAACTCGTCCGCATCGAGCAGGTCGCCGAGGAGACGATGCCAGCGTGAAAAATTGACACCTCGCCTGATTGCTGGTACTCTTTTCCCCGCGCCCGGTCTGTTGGTTTCCGGGCGGGGAGCAGGGATGTTCAACGTGAAGCGAGGTTTGGAAAGATGCCCATTACACAGATTCTGACGGAAAACGCGACCCGTTACCCGAACGATGTCGCCCTGGTAGAGATCAATCCCCAGGAATTGGAGACGAAGCACGCGACGTGGAAGGAGTATTCCCTGATCGAACGAAGCCGGAACGATTCGTTCCGCAGCGAGATCACCTGGTCTGAGTTCGATCAGAAGGCGAACCGTTTCGCCAACCTCCTTTTGACGCGCAACATCAAGAAGGGCGACAAGGTGGCGATCCTCCTCATGAATTGTCTGGAGTGGCTGCCCATCTACTTCGGTGTGTTGAAGACCGGCGCTATGGCCGTCCCGATGAACTTCCGCTATGCTGCGGACGAAATCAAGTACTGCCTTGATCTCGCGGACGCGAAGGCGTTGATCTTCGGTCCCGAGTTCACCGGTCGTATCGAGCAGATTGCGGATTCCCTCCCCAACGTGAAGCTGCTGTTCTACGTGGGGGACGACTGCCCGACGTTCGCCGAACGGTATCAGGATCTCGCCTCGTATTGTTCCAGCCGCGCGCCGGAGATCCCGGTCGCCGACGAGGACGAGGCAGCCATTTATTTTTCTTCCGGCACGACGGGATTCCCCAAGGCGATCGTGCTGCAGCATAAGTGCCTCATGCATTCCTGCCGCGTGGAACAGAACCACCACCGCCAGACGAAGGAGGATGTCTTCCTCTGCATTCCCCCGCTTTACCACACCGGCGCGAAGATGCACTGGTTCGGCAGTTTCCTGACCGGCGGGCGGGCGGTCCTGCTGCGCGGCGTGAAGCCGGAGTGGATTTTGCGCTGTGTCTCGGAAGAGAAATGTACCATTGTCTGGTTGCTTGTCCCCTGGGCGGAGGATATTCTCGACGCGATTGAACGAGGCGATCTAAACCCGGCAGACTTCCGCCTCGACCAGTGGAGGCTTATGCACATCGGCGCGCAACCCGTCCCGCCCAGCCTCATCAAGCGGTGGAAGAAGACATTCCCGAACCATGCCTACGACACCAACTATGGGCTTTCCGAATCGACCGGTCCCGGGTGTGTCCACCTTGGGCTGGAGAACACGGATCACGTCGGCGCGATCGGTATTCCGGGATACGGGTGGGAGACGAAAATCGTCGATGAGAAACGTGAACCTGTGAAACGCGGCGAAGTGGGCGAACTGGCGGTGAAAGGCCCCGGCGTGATGAAAGGGTATTACAAGGACGAGAAGGCGACGGCGGAGGTGTTGGACGCGAACGGCTGGCTCTACACGGGTGATATGGCGATGGAGACCGAAGACGGCTTCATCTATCTCGTGGATCGCAAGAAGGACGTCATCATCACCGGCGGCGAAAATCTCTATCCCGTCCAGATCGAGGACTTCCTTCGCGGTAACGACGCGATCAAGGACGTCGCGGTGATCGGGCTGCCCGACCAGCGGCTCGGCGAAATCGCGGCGGCGATCATCGAGACGAAGGAGGGGCGCACGTTGACGGAAGCGGAGGTGGACGAGTTCTGCAAGGCGCTTCCCCGGTACAAGCGCCCGCGCAAGGTTATCTTCGCGCCCGTGCCGCGCAACCCGACGGGGAAGATCGAGAAGCCCAAACTCCGCGCCCTCTACTGCGGCAAGAGCCTGGTCGCGCAGCAGGTCGAACTTTCCAACTAGAGGGGCGGTTACGGACGGGAACAAGAAAGCGCAGAACCTCCCCGACCGCATGGACTGCGTGGGGGACACCGCCGTCTCTACATTCGCCCGGCATCTCCGGGCCGAGCGGAACGCCTCGCCGCACACCCTCTCCGCCTACATCCAGGACATCGGGCAGTTCGCCGAATACAAATGGCCGAAAGCCGCCTTTGCCGACCCCGTTTTTGTCTGGGGAGAGGTGACGCGGCAGGAGGCGCGCGGTTTCCTGATGACGTTCGCGAAAGCCGGGGTTGAACCGGCGACGACGCGGCGCAAGCTTTCCTCGCTCCGGACGTTCTTCACGTACCTTCAGCGCGAACACATTCTAGAGGCCAACCCCTTCGCCGGACTTCGCGGCCCGAAGCTGGCGAAGAACCTGCCCGTCGTGCTTGGCATCCCAGAGGTGGAAGCCCTGCTGGCCGCCCCGCTGAAAGCGTTGAAGGAACGGCTTGCCAAACCGCCGAAACCTTCGCCGAAAGAGGAATACACCCTGTTGCGCGATGCCGCGATTTTTGAAGTCTTGTACAGTACCGGCTGCCGCGTCAGCGAAATCGCCGCACTGAACTGGGGTGATCTGCAGAGTCTCGATGCCGTGAACGGCGGAACGGTGGTCGTGGAGGGTAAGGGACGCAAACAGCGGCTCTGCGTCCTCGGACGCCCCGCCTGCCACGCGCTCCTGCTGATGCACGAAAAGGCGGGTGTCGTCTGGGCGGACGGAACGTCCGATGCCGCCCCCGTCTTTCTGAACGCGGAGGGCGGGCGGTTGACGACGCGTTCCATCGAGCGGCGGATGAAAATCTGGTTGCGGGCGGCGGAACTTCCGCCGAACGTCACGCCGCACAAACTCCGCCACAGTTTCGCGACGCATCTGCTCGACGCGGGAGCCGACCTCCGCAGTGTGCAGGAAATGCTCGGCCACGCCTCCCTCGCTACCACGCAGATCTACACGCACGTCTCCGTCCAACGCCTTCAGGAAGAGTACGCGAAAGCGCACCCGCGAGCCGCCCGGAGTTGAGAGGCAAGCCAAGAGTTTCCCCTTGCCCCAAGTGCCGTCTCTATGGTAGACTAAAGGCGGTTTTTCACTTATTGAGGCTGGAGAATTATGAAAGTCATCATCGGTTGCGACCACGGCGGTCTTGCGGTCAAAGAGGCGGTTTATAAGTTCCTGCGCGAACGCGGGGATACGGTGGAGGATCTGGGCGTCCGCACATCGGATTCGGTGGATTATCCGGATATCGCGACACCGGCTGCGGAGGCCGTCATCGAAGGGCGTGCCAACATGGCGGTTCTGGTCTGTAAGACGGGCGAAGGCATGACCATCGCCGCGAATCGTTTTTCCGGAATCCGCGCCGCGCTCTGCTCGACACCTGACATTGCGGGGCTTGCCCGTTCCCATAACGACGCGAACGTCCTTGCGCTTTCCGGTGCGCTCGCCCCCGTCGACGCGGTGAAAATCGTTGAAGCGTTCGTAACGACCGTATTCTCCGGCGAGGAGCGTCACGCGCGCCGTCTAGAAAAGGTGGAGCGCGGCGGGCGTGTCGCGGAATTCGCCTACCTCGCCTCCGCAGATCGCGCCGTCTATGACGCGATCAAGGGGCAGCTGCAGCAGGAGGACACCACGATCAACCTGATCGCCTCCGAGAACACGACGTCGCGCGCAGTGCGCGAAGCCGCCGGCAGCGTCCTTACCAACAAGTACGCCGAAGGGTATCCGGGGCACCGCTGGTACAGCGGGTGTCTCCCTGTCGATGCCGTCGAACAACTGGCGATCGATCGTGCGAAACAGCTCTTCGGCGCGGAACACGCGAACGTGCAGCCGCACTGCGGTTCTTCCGCGAACATGGCGGTCTACCTCGCCGTGCTGAATCCCGGCGACACCATCCTCTCCATGAGCCTCGACCAGGGCGGTCATCTTTCGCACGGTTCGCCGGTGAACTTCTCCGGCAAGCTGTACAACATCGTTCCGTACTGCGTCTCAAAAGAGACGGAGATGCTGGATTACGAGGCCCTTGAACAACAGGCGTTGGCATGTAAGCCGCGCCTGATCCTCGCCGGTGCAAGCGCCTATCCGCGTACACTGGACTTCGAGCGGTTCCGCGCCATCGCCGACAAGGTGGGCGCCTACCTGATGGTGGATATGGCGCACATCGCCGGACTCGTCGCGGGCGGCGCGCATCCCAGTCCGGTTCCGTATGCGGACTTCGTGACAACGACGACGCACAAGACGTTGCGCGGGCCTCGCGGCGGGCTTGTCCTCTGCCGCGAACAATATGCCAAGGCGCTCGACAAGGCGGTCTTCCCCGGTATGCAGGGCGGTCCGCTGGAGAACATCATCGCCGCGAAGGCGATCTGCTTCGCGGAGGCGATGACGCCCGCGTTCAAGGCGTACGCGCAGGGTATCGTGGCGAACTGCAAGGCGCTTGCCGATGTGCTGGAGGCGCGCGGATTCCACTTGGTTTCGGGCGGCACGGACAACCACCTGATGCTCGTCAACGTCGCGAGGAGCGGGTTGACTGGTAAAGCCGCCGCCGCCGCGCTGGATGCGGCGGGTATCATCTGCAACAAGAATGCGATCCCCTTCGACACGAACAGTCCGTTCGTCACCTCCGGTATCCGCATCGGCACGGCGTCGGTCACGACGCGCGGCATGGGTGTCGCGGAGATGCAGCGGATCGGCGGGTGGATTGCCGACATCCTCGCCGATGTCGAAAACACCGAGCTGCAGCAGAAAGTGCGCGGCGAGGTTGCGCAGCTGGTCGCGAACTTCCCCGTTCCGTAAAGGAGGTTGCGATGGGAGCGAAAAAGAAAATCTACCTGAGCGGCCCGATCATGGACGAGCAGGGGGACGGCGCGACGACCTGGCGTGAACGCGCCAAGGCTGCGTTGGGGGCGGACTTCATCCTGCTCGACCCGATGCGCCGTAACTTCAAAGACCGCGAGGTGGACAGCGCGAACGAGATCGTGGAGTTCGACCTGCAGGACGTGCGCGACGCGGACATCCTGCTGGTCAACTACAACAAGGCTTCGATCGGGACGGCGATGGAGATTTTCTACGCCTCGCACGATTTGGGGAAGTTCATCGTCGCGTTCTCTCCGTTCCCGTTCAAGGAATGTTCACCTTGGATTGTCCGTCACTGCACGAAGATCCTGCCTTCCCTTGAGGCGGCGATCGCGTACATCGACGATAATTTTGTGCAACGCCACATCGTGTAGCGGGCAGAATTTTTTAACGAGAGGAAAAGGAAATGCGTATCTTGGTCACCGGCGGCGCCGGATTCATTGGAAGCCACACCTGTGTCGAACTGCAGGAAGCGGGGTACGAAGTTGTCGTAGTCGACAACTTGAGCAACAGTTGCGAAGAGAGTCTGAAACGGGTGCAGGAGATCACCGGGAAGAAACTGACCTTCCACAAGGTGGATATTCTCGACCGCGCCGCGCTGAACGCCGTCTTTGCACAGAACGGCCCGTTTGACGCCGTGATCCATTTCGCGGCGTTCAAGGCCGTCGGCGAATCCGTCAAATTCCCGCTCAAGTATTACGGGAACAACATCACGGGAACGATCGCGCTGTGCGAGGTCATGGCCGCGCACGGTTGCAAGAACATCGTGTTCAGTTCCTCTGCCACGGTGTACGGCCAGCCGGAGACCGTGCCGATTAAGGAGGATTTCCCGACGCCGGGCGCGACGAATCCCTACGGGTGGACGAAACTGATGATGGAACAGGTGTTCCGCGACGTGCAGAAGGCGGATCCGGAATGGAACATCATCCTGCTGCGTTACTTTAATCCCATCGGTGCGCACGCCTCCGGGCGTATCGGCGAAGATCCCGCCGGCATCCCGAACAACCTTATGCCGTATGTCTCGCAGGTCGCCGTCGGAAAGCTGAAGGAACTCTCCGTGTTCGGGAACGACTACCCGACCCGCGACGGGACGGGCATCCGCGACTACATCCATGTGGTCGATCTCGCCATCGGCCACGTCAAGGCGATTGAGAAACTCGCGCAGAAACCCGGGCTTGCCGTCTACAACCTCGGAACGGGACGCGGCACCAGCGTGCTGGAGATGGTCCGCGCCTTCGAGAAAGCTTCCGGCCGCAAGGTGCCCTACGTCATCAAGCCGCGCCGTCCGGGCGATATCGCGGAGTGCTGGGCCGATCCTTCCAAGGCCGCCGCCGAGCTGGGCTGGCGCGCCGAACGCGACATCGAGAAGATGTGCGAGGACGGTTGGCGTTGGCAGTCGAACAACCCGAACGGTTTCCGGGGATAATCCGCCGCCCATGTCCGAATGGTCTGACATCGTAGACGGCATCATCGCCAACATCACCCTGTTGAAAGACCTCGGTGAAAAGAGTGTCCAGCTTTCGCCGGACACCATGTCCGGATTTGCGGCGCCCACGGCGCGGGACGGGAACGCGGCGTCGATGTCCGCTGCCGCGCCGGTTCAGGTTCCGCAGGAAAACGCGCCCGCCGCCGCGCCGGCGGTCTCGGTTGGCGGCACGGTTAC
>JAGAEL010000153.1 GCA_017613085.1 Kiritimatiellia bacterium
ACTCGAAATAGCGCATAATGTAGTCGAACAAACCGTAACGCGAAAACAGTTCGGCAACCGCCGACCCGCTCATCCGCTTGGCCAGACGGTAACTCTCAATGCAATGAACCAGAAATTTCCCCTCTCGGCTCATCAGAACGCCTCCTCGGGGAATTCTATTGCACGACCGGAAATCTCGTCGTCATACATTGCGTAAAGCGTCTCGGCACTGTAGTGCCAGAGTTTGCTTGTCTCGTCGGAAAGCCTCGCGTAGACCGCAGAACGGTAGAACGACTCGGTCGCTGTCGTCTCAGAGATGCCTTTACGTTCGGCTATCAATTCGACGACAGGCGGTACAATGACCGACAGGAGTGCACTGAACTTACCTTCGCTCATCGACGACCTCCGCCCTGACAAACCTGAGAAATGCCAACGCCTTCTCTGTCTTAAACACGAGTTGATTGAAAAGTTCCTTGACCTTCAGACGCTCCATCGCATAAGACCTTGAAATCGCCCCATTGACAAAGAGTTGAAGCGTCTCGTAAACATCATCGTTTGCGACCGGTCCAAAGACAAGATCATATTTCGGTCCACAATAGAGCCCCATCCTGTGGTCTGCGACAAAATCCAGCCATGCATCGTCAACACCGGAAAATCTCAACGTGTCGCACAGGGCAAATGCGAAATCCTCATCTATCTCGAAGACGCTTACCGTTGCAGTACCGTTTCTGCGGTTGTTGGTGACGCGACGGGCGAAATCTATCGCTTGGACGAGATTCGTCGTTGTATAGAACCCTGCGCCAAAATCGAGTGTCCGATTCGACGCCACTATTCGAGGACTTCGTACTTCAACATTACTTCCATGGTAGAGCGTAATCATGAGTTCACCATCCGCTCAAACAGTCAATAATTTGTCTTATCTCCCCCTGTGGGAACAAGACGGAAGTCATTATACCCCTTCCCCCCGTTCAACGCAAGCTGCGAATTGTACAAACACATCACCACGGAGAACAGACGAAACGGGGGGGATGTACCTCGTCGCGTCCCTCCCGCAGAAAATAAAAAACGACCGCCCGAATGGGCGGCCGTTTGAAAAACAGGGTTCAATCCCGAAGTAGCGGCTTGAACGCCGGCATAGCGGGTTGCACCGGTGCGGGTGCCGCCGCCGGGGGCGGCGCGGGTTCCACCTTCACAGGAGCGGGTTCCACCTTTGCGGGGGCGGGAACCGGAGCCGTGACAGGTTCCACTGCCGGTACAGGTTCCGGCGCGGGTTCGGCGGGTTCCGGCGGGGTTTCGAGTTCCGTACGCTCGTTGAACGGTTTGTCGCGCAGGTCGAGCACTTCGGAGACGGTGCGGTCGCCCGGTTCCCTCAGGTTTCCACGGATGATTTCACGCCCGAGGACCGCGTTCTTCGGCATCCCGATATCGCTGGGGATGTTCGCCGGATCGGCAATACCGACGGTCACGAAGATGATGATCTCCTTCTGTACCTTCTCGCGGCTCTTCCACCCGAAGAGACGCGGCCCGATCCACGGGATGTGGCGCAGCCCCGGGATCCCGGAATCCGTGATGTTCTCTTCCGTCTTAGAGAGACCGCCGATCACCGCCGTCGTCCCACTCTGCATCGTGAACGTCGTGATGAGGCGCTTCATGTTGATAATCGGGTAACGCGAATACGGGCTGGCGTCGCTCCCCCCTGTCGCGCCGACGTCGTAGAATCCATTGACCTCGCTGATGGAGGGAACGATGTCCACGGTGATCAACCCGTTCGGGCTGACGCGCGGGCGGACCGAGAGGGAGATGCCGTAGGAGAAGAACGCGGAACCGACGAACGGATCGGCCATGCGGGGATCGGCTTCCTTATTTTTCTCACCGGGGATGGTCGTCAGCTTGGCGGTGATATCCAACTGGTTCTGGTTCTCGCCGGAACGGGTGGAGGTGACTTCCACGTTCGGATACTTGGTGGTCATATCGACCAGCGCCTCTTTCTCATTGGAGACGATGATCTTCGGGTTGGAGAAGACCTGTACGCCGTCCATCTGCTCGAACGCGCTGAGCGTCAGGCGGAAGGCGTCCGCCGAGAGCGAGGTCGAGAAGGTACGGGTACGCAGGTATTCCGTGGACTTCGCGAGATCCGGAAGCAGGTTCCGGGTGGTCGACTGCGTCCCGTCCGTCCCGGTCGAGGTGACTTCATAGAACGAGGAACCCTTCGTGCTGGTGAGGTTGCGGTCGTTCGAGTAGCCGAGCGAGGTGGGGCCGGCACCGACGTTCCACCCCTTCAGCGCATCCCACTTCAGGCCGAGCTGGCGGGCGGCGGCGGCGGAAAGTTCGGCGAAACGCGCCTCGATGAAGATCTGCGGCGGCGCCCGGTCGATCGTCTTCAGGATCTTCTCGCACTCGTCCAGCTTCTGCCGCGTCGCGGTGACGACGACGGCGTTGGCGGAAGAGAAGGAAGAGACCTTCCCGTCCGCGCCGAGGGTGCTGTCGAAGAGCTTCTTGATGTCGTCCGCCTTGGCGTACTGCAGCTCGAAGGTCTGCGTCTCGCGGGGATCCACGACCACGGGGACCGGCTCGATGAAGTAGATGTTGTCCTTGTAGGTCAACTGCAGGTTGTGGTCGGTCAAGATGGTCGAAAGGCCGTCCTGCCACGGGATCTCCTCCAGCTTAAAGGTGACGAGATCCTGCAGGTTGGTGACGGTCGATCGCGTGATGAAGTTCGCGCCGGACGCCTCGCGGAACGCCATGATGACGTTTTCGAGCGGGGTCTTGTCGAACGAAATCGAGATTTTCGTGTCGGGCGAAGCGGGCGCCGGTTTCGCCTCGGTCGCGGCTTCGGTCTCCGGTTTCGCCGCGCCGTCTTCGACCGCCGGTGCGGCGGGGGGCTGGGCCGCAGGCGTCGGCTCTGCGGCGGTCTTTTCCTGTGCGACGGCATAAAACGCCGTAACCGTCACAAGTGCCATCGTCGTCGTGATGCTTCTCTTCATGGTGTTTCTCCCTTCTTTCCGCGAACCGTCCGTGCGCCTACCGCGCCAGCCGCTCCGCCTTCTTACGTTCCAACTCCAGTTTGCGTTTCTCCGAGACGCCGAGGGTCCATTCGAACCGCACGTCGCCGTTGGTGAGCGAATACCCGCTGCCGGCGGGGTAGATCTTTCCGTCGATCATCACCCTGAACTTGCCGGACGAGCCGAAGATACCGTTCGGGTGGATCCGCGCCTCGGCGGCCTTCCACTCCGCCGCCGTCACTTCCTTCACCTTCTTCGGCGGCTCCGGCTTGGGCGCGGCGGGTTTCGGCGCGGGCGCCTGCACGACAGGCTTCTCCACCGGTTTCGGCTTCGGGGGGTTCGGGTCGAAGCCGATCGGCCAGAACGGGTCGCGCGGCCCGGCCGCACAGGCCGCGCCGACGCATGCGGCCGCCATCCAGAAAAACAGGTTCCGTTTCATTTGCGGCCTCCCTTCGGCGCGGGGGCGAGCGAAAGCCGTTCGCCCTTGACGGGCCACTCGAACGCCACGGTGACCTTATGCTGTTTCGGCGTGGCGGCGTGCGGCCGGATCGACAGGCTGTAGAGCGCGACACACGGGAACGCCTTCTCCACGCGGGCGATGAAATCGGCGGCCTGGAAGAACGAGGCCGCGCCCTTGAAGTCGACCGGCTGACGGCTGAAGAACTGGTAGCCGTCCGGGAGGTTCGCGCCCTCCGGCGGACGCAGCGGGATCGGCTGCAAGTCTGTATTGTCCACCAGGTCGAACCCCGCGTGTACGGCATGGGTCTTGACGCGCTGTTCGGCGCGGCGGCCGTAGGAACTGAACAGGGGGACCAGTTCGGCCGCATTGAGGAATTCGTCGCGCGCCTTCGCCAGCGTCTTCACCTCGTCGCGGAGGGCGACCATGCCCTTCATGTCGGCGTGCATCGAGGCGGTCTGCTGTTCAAGCCCGGCGATCTCGTTCTTCAACGCCCCGGCGCGCTCCTGCGCGGGCTGGAACAACAGGAAGTAGACGGCGGCTGCGGCGAGCAGCGGCCCGGCGGTGTAGAGCAGCGTCTTCTGGTTCGCCGTCACCTTCTGCCCCGCCAGGGTGTTCGGGCGCGGATCGGATGTTTTGGTCTGGGGAATGTTCATTCAAACCTCCTCGGCTGCGCCGCGCACGTGATTTTGAAATGCAGGAACTCGCGCTGGGTCGAATCCTGCCACGTACCGCCTTTGCGGATCTCCGCCTTTTCGATGCGGTTGGTGAACGGGGGGGCGTTCAACGCCTCGACCAGCGCGTTGATCGCCTTCTCGCGGTTGGGTTCCTTCGCCATCCCCTCGATGATCAGCGTCGCGCGCTCGGAAGCGTTCGTCGGGCCGTGCCAAAGCGCGGCCTGGGCCTTGTCCGCCGGAGGGCGCGGCAGCGGCGGCGGCACGAGGTTCAACGCCGTGAGCTGGATATTGGTCGGGACCACGCCGGCGATCGCGGAAACCGTTTCCGCCCACCGCACGCAGCTGTTCGTGTAGTAGCCGAACTGGCGGAACGTCGCCTGCAGGGCGGCGCGTTCCCCGCGCAGACGCAGGACGTCGCG
>JAGAEL010000154.1 GCA_017613085.1 Kiritimatiellia bacterium
GACACCGGGCGATTCGGAACAACTTCGTCACGGCTACAGATCTTGTAGACCGGTTCAGGCGACGAAATGATGCTACGCCGCCGCGCAAGGAGAGTCCCAGGCGTCAGTTTCGCCACAAAAGTTTCAGAATCAGCTTTGAGAAGAACCGATTTCTGATCCCTCATTGCCGAGAACACACCCCATTCGTTCCGAATGTCTTCGGCTGCTGGTTTTTCCGTCTGAATAGTCCAGTTTTGGACAAAGCCGCCAGAGAGCGCATAATAGAGAGCCGCGCCGACAACCGTTACCGTTTTTGCATCGGCGATAAATCCATCGTCATTCGTGAAGGGATACCACTGCCCCGGTCTAAACGAACGAGCAAAGACCAACCGTTCCTCTTCAAGAGGAAGCATATCTCTGGCCATTTGGCGCATGTGCGGCTGTTCGGACGTCTTTCCGCTGAAAACAACCATGTCAACCTCGTAAGCGGCTGCGTAAAGTGCGCAACTGCGGAAGAGAGGCGCAAATGTTTCTTCCATCAAAGAGGCGATTGCCGCCGAATCGAAAGAAAAGCGCGGTTGTTCGATCTCTATTCTGAGTTCCTCACCTCCCTTTGAAAGCAACTCATTGAACTCCTGCCAGTTCGCAGGTGAAATCCCCGCGTCCTGGGCTGAAAACTGCCGAACGATATGCCCTGGCCTCGTGTTAGAGAGACAGTAAGTCGCAAGAGGAATGAGACACGTCCTCACGATACGGCTACGGACGGCTTGCTGGTCCGGTGCGGCAGCCGCTCGAGCAAATAACGTCGAAAGGCGTAACGCAAGGGGATCCCGATTGCGGACAAGCGGACCTAGAACCACCTTCTCAATGATTCTCTTGAGAAGGTCGTCGCCCGCAAGTGCCTGCCCGTCTTTAAACAGAAGCTTGTTCGATAGATCGTTGATACCTGTTCCTGTTTGGCCACAATCACGATATTCGAGAATCGAGATATCCGTTGTACCGCCACCAATATCAAAGTTCATCACGCGAATCGTATCGGCTCCGTCTTCGCCACCCCGATGACGCCCCATTGTCGCAATCCAGTCACCAACGGTCTGTCCCGGATAACGAATCGTTTCCGAGAAGAGGAACGGTAGCTGGCCTGCGACCGCTTCATCCGGGCTTTGTTCGCGCTTGACAAGCTCTAGACGCAAGGGGGAATCAACACCGTTACGCACGTTTACCGCAGAGAAAATGTCCAAGGCATCTTCGCAACACTTGCGATAGGTCTCAACCTCCTTGTCTGTCCACCCGGAAGGATAAGTGACAAGAACCTTACGAAATCGGCGTGGTACGAAGGCAAGACCTTCCTTGAACGAATCGTTCGCCTGTACCATCGCTCGCTCCAAGAGATGAAGAAGAAACCAAGTAAGCGTAGCCTGGCGAGGATAACGAGGACTTTCTGGGTAGGGGTCTGGACGCTCTGTGGCCGAGATCTCATCCGAAAGACTCCTCCGCGAGACCTTTCCTGTTTCTTCGTCAAGGAATCGGCACAAATCGCCCTGCAATTTCGGCAAGAAAGCCGCGCCTTTCGGTTTCTCATCATATTGAGGATCCCATTCATTAAGAAGCATTGACCAGTCCAAAACCGAAGGTCTATCATCCCAGTAGAACCGCTTTGGAGAACTCTGCTGTATCAAAGCACCAGTCTCGACAAGGTTACGCGCATACGGCCGATGGAATTGACGATAGGCGGCATCACCAACGAGTACAGGTGAAATCTGCATGAACATCTGAGGGATTCGTTCGATTACGGAGCCAGTCACCACTTTTTCTTTTCTACGGAACGGCCAATACCCAGTAGTCTGAGTCTCGACATGGACATCCCACTCGCGCAAGAGAAGATCAGGTTCCTTGGAATCGATACGTGTCCGATAACGCTGATGATCCAATTCATGCAAAACAAACCACGAATCTGCAATACCGGCTTCTACGTCATCTACTGACCCAAACTCCCCAGACAATGGATCCGGCTTGATTCGAAGCGGCTTGAAGTTCTGACGAAATTGCAACGGTGGAAAAGTCAGATTTTTTATATAGTCGAAAAGCAGTGCCGATGTGCGGGTGTTCCCCAGATCAAGCACAAGGTCAACATCACGCGTTGCACCTGCCGGTTGGACGAACACAAGTTCGATACTAAGGTTTCCAAGATCTAGCTTTTCGTCGTTTGCAATCTCGTCAAAATCAAAACCTTCGAAACGTACGGGGAACTTCAAAGGGAAGACCGTCCCTGCAACAACTCCAACGAACGGTGAATCACCGCGTCGAAGAGAACGGCCCGCCTCCGCCGATTCGAGGGCCAGCCTTTTATCGTCTGCCGAAAGCGCGTTCCGCTGATGAAAAAGGCCTCGGTCGTAAACGCCAGATGCCCCCCCCTTGGCCTCTCCATCGGCCGTATTGGTCTCTATGAACAACCATATTCCACGCAATGTACAGACATTTCCATCGGCCAAGGTCCAACACTTCTCCCCCAACCGAAATCGGAGCCATTTGTACATCTCCGTGAGTTTGAACGGACATCCGTCATTACTTGTCGTATTGTAGACTTTGTCGAGCATCCCCTTTGCATTTTCAGGAATCACAGACTCCCACTCTTCTATTTCACGAATCGCCTCAAGAAGGTCTGCAGATGGTCGTTGGGCTTCTGTCGGAACCGCAAAATTTTCAGACTTGCAAAGCGGCACAAAAGATCGCTGCAATCCCGTATCGAGAAAGACACGGATTGACTTGCGGTGCGGATTGCCATTATCAATATCACTCATAAGAAATCTCCCGGTGTTGTAAACTGTGATTAGAATTGGGCTGCAAGTGCATCCAAAAGGGTGCGAAGCTCTGTATCACCCGGTTGCGGTGGCCGAGCACTGGCTTTGGCGTTTTCCGAAAGATCGTCCAATCGGTTCAGAAGCGGCTCGATAACTGTCTTCCAGTGAGGCGACGATTCCCGATCTGTCGACTCCTCGACAAGCCCTGCAAGCAAAGTCCTAAGGTAAGTAGTGTCGGCCTCGCCCGGCCGTGTCGTAGAGACTCTGCGCCATGTGCCGCCACGAAGCATATTCCCAAATGCAACGGCGAATGGGAATCGTGCGGCATCAGCCGTATCATGGTCTGCGATACGACCAAGATTAAGTCGGAGGAACTCTCCAAGCCCCCCAGGCTTACGGTCAAGACGCACATTGTCGCGCAGCGTGCAGAGCAATTCCCGCTGATGTACAACATCCAATACAGGATGGCCTTCTACCCGCCGTTCAGCATCATCGAACCAATGTTTGACCTGATCCTTGAGCCAGCCATCAGCGACGTCACCATCTCGAACATTTCGCGGAACAGGATCAAAGATATCACGCGGAGCTGAAAACAAATCTCGGAGGAATTGCGCAAGACTTGCATAGTCTAGCGACGTGTCACCGTCCTCGATCTTCGACAACGCATCTCGGACATTTTTAGCCGATTCACCCAGCGATGCGCGGCGAGCGTCAAGGTTAGCTTCTTCTGTAGACGGCAACTGTCTCGCCAAGGCATCGGCGAGAATGGCCCACTCCTTCTTGAGGAGTTCGCCACAACGGATGCGTCTTGTTTCTGGACAGACGGAGGCCGCCACTTCACGTAGCATGCGGTCGGTTCCACCGTCATCACCAAATACAGCGTCAATATCCTCCACTTTAAGTCCGGTCGAATCCATGAATGGTGCGCAATCGGAAATCTTCCCGACAATATCACCCCGCCTCTCAATGGCGTCATTTTTAATCGGGCAGAATTTTGGATATGTGGTGACAAACCAACGACAGGTTTCCTTCCCTGCGAACAAGAGCATCTCGATGCTCCTCGTCGCATACTGCGAGAACGTCGGCGTTACCCCGTTGAGTAAAACGGTGTTAATCGGATCTGCAAAGAACGTCAGATCAAGGAACATGGGTAATGGTGCCGGCATTCCCTTTCGCCACCCCGACTCAAATGACTGGAACCACTTTCGAATTCCACTTCCTAGGATATCCGATTGCGCAGGATAAACGTCCAAGGCACTATTGAGAACAACGAACGAATCAATGCCATAACCGTCAATATGCCCATAGATGACGCACTGTGTACGGCCATCTTTAAGAACGTTTTTGTAGAACTGTAGATCCGTGAGAACATCCGGATGAATCTTGCTATCACTGTCTGTCTGCCCCGTCGACCCGCGATTCTTTCGTCCCAAGCCTGGGAAGTCGAGAAGATCATGTGTTTCGAGGAGATCAAGGAGTGCGCTCTTATCTGGTCGATTTAGAACTTCGTACCGAACTGGAACAACGAGCTCCGAACACAACGCTTGAAAAGCACCAAATGCTTCTCCTGAAATGGCCGCAGCGGATGGTCGATCACCAATGCCAACGCGAATCGCTCCCGACGACGAATCTCTTTCCCATGTGATTCTTGAAAGGGTTTCTTTTGTCTTGGGATCAGGATTCTCGCAGTTCTTTGTTCCGCCAAAGAGTCGTTCCATCGTTCCAATATCAAGGACAAGCGCAGCGACACGAGGTGACAAAAGTATCTTGGAATAGCCCTTCCATTCGTGGTCAAGTTGAGTTCGAAGGGTCTCAATTCGGTCAAAAAATGCCGTTAGCTTTGAGGCACTATCCCAAAGCAACTCAGCCACATAGGCACGTGCGGCTGATTCATTTGACACCAAATGCGCTGCCGACACAAGGGCAGGGCGAACTTTCCTCGTCCAATCGCCGCTTCTGAAAAGATTGTTGAACCGATCTTCCGAAGAAAGTCTGTCAATCACATCTGCAACATCCCGGAGCCATTGGCAGGCCGATGGGTTAGGTGGAACATTGACCCCAGCGGCTTTTTCTGCCAGTTGTTTCAGAAACTCGTCCTTGTTGTATCGGATGATTTCGACCGTTGCAGGATAGCACTCCTTAAGGTACCCCAAGGCGATAGCATGAAGTATCTCCTTGCGGGGAGCCAGACGAAATTCAACTGGGTAGTCTCTATCAGGAGGATTCTCGTCCGATGCAAGTGTGTAGCGGGTCGCCACACCAGAAGCATCCCCTTTGTTGTTAAACGGATTGAAACCTACAGTTGCAGGGAATAGTGTCTCCATATTTATGCCGAATCCCTCAGGTGGAGAAAAGCGTACAGGCGTCGCCGGATTCCACGTAAGAGCCGAGTCTGACCCATCTGGTGACTCGCCATCAAGATAACGGCTCAATAAGGTAGACTTGCCCGTCTGGGATGGACCCCAGAGTGCAATTGTCGACTTTGAAGATAGGCTCTTGCGAAGAGTCTCGATTCGTTCAGCAGAATGCAAAACGGGATCAAACCAATCTCCTATGGATATCTTTCGCAAAGCACGATCTGGGTCAGCAGGATCCGATCCACGCAGAACGCCATGAGTCCAATACCACTTTGTTAATTCTTCCATGGTGCTCCTTTGGACAAAATATGGCAGACGCCATTCTCGTTACATTCTTGGCGGGCTATAACCGATAACGACAACGCACCAAGAATCGTCTTGAAACAAACGCATCGGCGACGTAGCAACATTTTCTTATCGATTCCTTTCCGTTCTCCTTTCCTAACATCGGCGGGGCGGAAAACGAAAACCTCCTCCGATACATCGGAGGAGGCACTTGGGAGAACCGAGAAAGAAGAAGACAACAAAACTGCACCAGCAGTGTTCTCTTCGTACGTCTTTCCGGTGAAGTTTCTCAGGCTTCCATCCGACGCAGTATTACACGTGTTACAATTGAGAGCATGATTCTTTGGAGGGCTCTACACGGATACCAAAACAACAGCTCTCAAAAACAACGTTCGTAGTATATACACTCCCCTGGCAGATTGCAACGCTTATTTCGCGTAAATTTCGATAAAGAACCACCTATACCAAAACTACATCAGGCAGAGTACGGCAATACCCACCGCCGCGCAGTAGAGGCCGAACACCCAGAACCTACCGCTCCGCAACAAGCGCACCAGCAGGGCGAGCGAGGCGTACCCGATGACGGCGGAGAAGAGGCATCCCGACGCCAGAACCCAGGTGGGGAAAACCTCGGTCACGCTCGCGCCCTCCGCGCCGCTCGTATGTCCGAGCAGGGAAAGCACGGCCGCGCCCGCCAGCAACGGCAGACACATCAGGAACGAGAACTCCGCCGCCTCGTCCGGCGAAACACCCGACATACGGGCAGAGGAAATCGTCATCCCCGAACGGCTCACGCCCGGCAGGATCGCGATCGCCTGGGCGATGCCGATCAGCACCGCCCGCGCCGGTGTGACCTTCCCGGTTCCCCCCGGTATCCAGCGCAACGCCGTCAGCACGAAACCGGTGAACAACAGGAAACCGCCGACCGCGGCCGCGTTCTCGTAGAAGGCATCGATACGGTCTTTGCAGAGAAAGTAGAAGAAAACGGCCGGCACGGCCGAAAGCGCGATGCACAGCACCGTCCGCCACGCATCCCCGTCGCCTTTGAACACCCCGGCAATCAACCGCCCGATCGTCTTGCGGTAATAGGCGAGGATGGAAAGCATGGTGCCGACGTGAAGCACGACCTCAACCGTCTCGCCGGGCGACTCCACCCGCAACAGTTTCTGGAGAAGCACGAGATGCCCCGAACTACTGACCGGCAGGAATTCCGTAACCCCCTGCAAGACGGCCAACCATACCATGTTCAAAAAATTCTCCATAGCCGCAATCCTAAAAAACAGGGGCCGTCCTCTCGAACGGCCCCAGATGGCGAGGACGATGGGGCTCGAACCCACGACCTCCGGATCGACAGTCCGGTGCACTAACCAATTGTGCTACGTCCCCGCGCAAAAGTGGATTTCACTCTAGCACAGCCCAAGGCTTTTGGCAAGCGTAAAATTTCAAAAAATTTGGAGCGGGGCGTGAACCGCCACGACAGGCGACGTGCGGCACGGCCCGCCCCGTCCCAAGCCGCACGTCACAGATCGCGGAGATTCGGCGCCGTCGGTCTGGGCGGTTTCTTCTGCACATCGAGCGCCTTTTTCACGGGGGCGTCCGCCGGCAGCCAGCCGCCGGCGACCAGCATATCCACAAAACGCTGGAAGGACCGGAAGCGTGCGGCATCGGCGAAAGACCCCTTCCCCGCCTTGATGGCTTCCACGCAGGCGGCGCCGGCTTCGTCAAGGCGTTTCCGCAACGCATCGTCCGGTTCGTAGCAGAACGATTCCCAAAGACGGATGAAACGTTCGGCGGGGTCCTGCGTCCCGTTCGCGAACGCGAGCGATTCGCGGGCGAGCTTGCGGCGCAGCGCGGCGACGTCGCCGTGCTTGACCCACGGGCCGCCGTTCACGGTATCCGCGCAACGCGGCGGGATACGGCGGATCCAGATGTTACGGAACGGCACGGGGTGGCCGTGATCCTGCAGCAGGATCGGCCCTTTCGTCTCTTTCGGGTGCGCACAACGCCGGCACCAGCTGGTATGCCCCTGTAACGGGAAACTGTCCTGCACGAGGACGCCGTTGAAAAATATGGTGACGGAACCGGGATCGACGAGACGTTTCCCCTCCCAGGCCGGCGGATGGAACACGATGTCGTAGCTCTGCCATTCGCCCGGCTTGCGGCAGGGCTGCACAAGGGGCGGATTCTCGCCGTACACCGCGCCGGCCTGCCCGTCGGCGTAGTTCGCCGGTTTCCAGGGCGAGCGCGAAGGCCTCACGGCGGACGAGTCGAGGATCTGGATCTCGTACTTGCCCATAAGGAAAACGCCTGAATTACCCCACCCGTAGAGATCGTCCACGGGCGTCTTCCACTCGATATGGAGCTGGCAGTCGGCGAACGCCTCCTTTGTGGCCACGCTGCCGGAACCGGGCGTACAGATGAACTCGCCCTCCTTGACAGTCCACTTGGTCGGCTTGCCGCCGCCGGCCGTCCAGTTCCGGACGACGCTCTCCATCGTGCCGTCAAAAAGCACGACCGCGTCGCCCGGCGGCTTTCCGGCGGGCGCGTCGATCTTCACCGGATCGGGACGGTTCACGTCGTGTACGGACCAGGCGTGGGTGTCGTCCGGGCGGTCGCCCGAAGGTTCGGCCAGCGCGGCGAGCACCGCGAACGCGGCGAGCGGCAACAGCAGCGTTTTTCTTTTCATGGTTGACGCTCCTAGAGTTTCGAGCCGTCGAGACGTTCGCCGGGACGCAGCTGGGCGAGGTTGCCCATAAATCCCCATGCGGTCATGGGGGCGGCCATCGAAAAGGCGCTGCGCGTCTTCCCCCCGCCGAGGCAGCAGTCGATGTACTGGTGATAGTGCGAAGGGGCGGGACCGACGCTTGGCAGCGCGGGGGGCGTGGAACCGTCTTTCATCACGTAGCACGGCGCAACGCCGTAGTGCGTGGAGAGAAGCCAGCCCTTCGTGCCTTCGACCACGCGCCCCTGTTCGGGTAGTCGCTTCATCGACGTGCGCGCCGCGATATCCTGCAGGAACGCGGGCGGCAGGAACTTCGGCGGGATGCGGAACGCGACATGGCCGAAACCGTCGCACCACTCCACCGTGAACGGTTTCATGCCGCTCGCCTTCACGCCGGGCATCGTCCACGTGACGTGCGACATCGAAGGCCAGAACTGTTCGCGCTGCGCGTCCGTCCACGCATCCGCCGAGACCTCCGCCGTCACGTCCGTCGGTATCGTCGCGCCGAGGTTCATGCCGAGCCACACCGGGCTCATCAGGTGAAGCCCCAGGTCGCCAAGCCACGACGTTCCGAACGCGCGCCACTTGCGCCATGCGCGGGGGTGGTAGCCCTCGCCGTACGGGCGTTCTTTCACGGGGCCGAGCCAGAGTTTCCATTCGAGCGTCTTCGGCACGGGCAGTTCGGGCAGCGGCCATGTGTAGTATCCCGGCTTCGGCTCATGGCGCCGCGTGGAGAAGAGCCACACGTGGCGGACTTCGCCGATCACGCCCGAAGCGAGCGCGGCGACCGTCTGCCGGTCGCACTCCCATGCGGCGATCTGCGTCCCCAACTGTGTGACCGCGCCTTTCTCGGCGGCAAGTTTCCCGATGCGGCGGCAGTCGGCGAGGTCGTGGCAGAGCGGTTTCTGCGCATAGACGTTCAAGCCCCGTTTCAACGCCTCCAGGATGTACTGCGCGTGCGTGTGGTCGGGCGTCGAGACGTTCACGGAATCGATGCGGTCGCCCTCCTTCGCAAACATCTCGAAGGCGTCGCGGTAGACGCGGGCATCGGGAAACCGTTTCCGCACGGCGTCGAGATACCGCGAATCGACATCGCAGAGCGCCGTGATGTGGATGTCGCGGTGGCTGGCCAGTTCGGAGAGGTCGTACCGCGCCTGGTTGGCGCAACCGATCGCGGCGTGGGAAAGCAGTTCGTTCGGATGCCTCCGTTTCAGAACCGCCGGGAAGCCGCTGAACGGCGCAACCGCCGCGCCGGCGGCAAGTTTGAGGAATCCGCGCTTGGTCACATTCGTCTTCATCCGTTCCCCTCCCCTTACAGACGGAGCGCCGCTTCCGATGCCGCGAAAAAGGCGAGATAGGCCCGCTGGGTGTTGTAACAGTCTTCCTTCGCGGCGAGTTCCCAAGGCGCGTGCATATTCAACAACGGCGTCCCGAAATCCAGGACATCCATACCGAAACGCGCCATAAACTTCGCGATCGTCCCGCCGCCGCCCTTCTCCGCACGACCGAGTTCGCCCATCTGCCAGGGGACTCCTGCATCGTCCAGCACGCGGCGCATGGCGGCGACGAACTCCGCCCGCGCGTCGTTCGCGCCGGATTTGGAGGCCGCCCCCGTGTACTTGATCGCGCAGGGGCCGTGACCGAGACGCGCCGCGTTGCCGATCGAATCGGCGTCCGGGAAATGCGGGTCGCTGGCGGCGCAGACGTCCGCGCTCAACATCTGCGAGGCTTCGAGGGCGCGGCGCACATCGATATCGCGCGCGCCGCCCGCCGTCTCCCGCTCGATCAGTTCGGCGACGGTATTCTCGAAAAACGTGCTGTCCATCCCGCTCGCGCCGACGCTGCCGATCTCTTCCTTGTCGCACAACACCACCGCGCAGGTTTTCGCGGGAACCTTTCCCGCCGCCGTTTCCAGAAGCGCCGAAAGCCCCGCGTAGGCGCAGACGCGGTCGTCATGCCCATAGGCGGCGAGCAGCGCGCGGTCCAGCCCCGTCTCGCGCGGCGCCCCGGCGGGGACGATTTCCAGTTCCGCGCTAAGGAGGTCTTCCTTTTCCACGCCGTACTGCTCTTTAAGAAGCGCTTCGATATCGCCAAGCCCGGCAATCACGTCGAGGTCTTCGGCGGCGACGGCATCCTTCAACGGCTTCTCCTGCTGTTCCTTCCCGAAATGCGGGAGGATGTCGGAAATCAGGAAAACCGGATCGTCCGGATGGTCGCCGATGGCGATGTCCACTTTTGTGCCGTCCTTCTTCACCACCGTGCCGTAGAGGGCGAGGGGCAGGACGAGCCACTGGACTTTCTTGATGCCGCCGTACATGTGCGTGTCGAAGAAGGTGACATCGCCCTTCTTGTAAAGCGGGTTCGGTTTCAAGTCGAGCCGGGGGGCGTCCGTGTGCCCGCCGACGACGCGCAGTCCCTGCGCGGTGGGCGTTTTCCCGATCACGGCGGCGAACAGGGTCTTCCCGTGATAGCCGCGATAGACGCGGTCGCCGGCCTTCAGTCTCTTCTTGCCGGAAAGAGGTTTGAATCCGGCTTTCTCAAGGAGACGCACGGCCGCCGCATACGCCCTACGCTCCGTCTTCCCCTGGGTCAGGAATGTCCGATAACCCGCCACATACGCTTCTTGTGTCATGAAAGAAACTCCATTCTCCGGCATCGACTCCGCCGGATACGAGAAGCCTACACCCTCCCGCCCCGGGTTGCAAGTCCCAATTCCATTTCTTGTCGCCCGCCGGTCACTTTCCCGTTGAACCGCCTCGCCATTCTGGTGTAGAATGAAGACCGTGAATTCAACATGGTAAAGGGGGAACGACATGCGTACAGAGGGACGGATCAGTAGGCGCGGGTTTCTGGAGGGCGCGGCGGCGGCGTTCTGCTCGCTGTTCGGGGGACGCCTTTTCGCGGTTCCTTCCGGCTGGCGGCCAACGAAGAAGCCGAACCTGGTCTTCGGCGTCGTCAGCGACACGCATCTACGCACGACGATCAAAGGCGCCTACAGCAAGGGTTACTGGTCGGACAAATGGTTTGTCGCGGCGTTGAAGGATTTCCGCGAACAGGATGTCGATGCCGTCGTCCACCTCGGCGACATGGCGCACACCGGACAGGTCGAAGAAATGGAATTCCACCGCGCCGCCTGGGAGAAGGTGTTCCCCGGCGACCTTGCCCCCGGCGGGCGCAAGGTCGAACGCCTGTTTGTCGCGGGCAACCACGATCTCGACGGCAGCACCTACGGGATCGGGGAGCTGGTGAAGAAAATCCACCCCGATCCCGAAATCCGGAAACAGCATATCCTTTGCACCGACATCGCAGGCCACTGGGAACGCATCTGGGGCGAGAAGTACGAACCCGTCTGGCACAAGGCGGTGAAGGGGTATCATTTCTTCGGGCGGCACTACGCGGGAAAGAATTTCAGGGAAGACGAGGCGAAGGTCACGGCGCTGGTCAAGGAGATGGATGCGAAGGCCGCACTCTCCAAGGGCAAGAACCCATTTTTCATTCTCTCGCACATCCGAACCCACGCAAACTTCCACAAAGCGATGTGCGGCTATCCCAACGCGGTCAGTTTCTTCGGACACTGGCATGCGAGCGCGGCGAACTGGCACGTCATCCACATGTTTGGTTCTTCGCCTTCGATACAGTGCCCCTCGTGCGCACCGATGGGGGCAAACAGTTTGTCGCCGAATTCGTGCAAATGGACAACGGCCCCCTTCACAGGGGTGGATGCCGTCGGACAGAACAGGCAGGGATACATCGTCCGCCTGTACGACGACATGATGGTCATCAACCGCCGCGAGTTCGGGAAAGGCGGAAGCCTTGGCGCGGACTGGATGATGCCGCTCGGTCAATACGCCCCGCATCCGTTCAAGCCGGAGGAATTGAAGAAGGTGATCGGCGAACCGCAGTTCCGTCCCGGCGCGGCCTTGCGCGTGGAAACGGCGGACCCGCAGTCCATCTGCATTAAGATTCCTGCCGCAGACGGGAATCCGGATTCACGGGTGTTCGCCTACGAAGTCTGCGTGGAGGCGGAGGACAAGAAACGCAGCCAATTCGTCTACGCCGCCGGATGCAACCTCGGAACCGGACACGAACCGGACGGCGGCGAGACAACGTTCACCATCCCGAAAGCGGAATTGCCGCCGGACGGGAAGTGGACGGTTTCCGTGCGTCCCGCCACTTCCCTCGGCACCTTCGGGAAGGCGCTGACATTCCGCCCCTCCCTCCCTTCTCTTGCTTCTTCATTTTCCTCCCTTCTCTCTTCTTTCTTCATTTTTCTCGCTTCATTCTTCCTCCTCCCTGCCCGCGTGGAGGCGGGTGTTTCGCTTCTCGCGCCCCAAGACGGTTCAACCTTCGAGACCCTGCCGGACGCCCAGCTCGCCGTATTCGCCGGCGCAACGCGCACAAACCGTTGCGAGATCACCAAGAAGTTTCGGGACGCGAAACAGACCCGCGACGTATGGCGGTGCCAGAGACCGCTTGTCCTCAAGTGGAAAACGACCGAGGGCGAGTCCGGCCCTTGGCGCGTACGGCTCTCCCGGAAAGCCGATTTCTCGGAGGGCGACGACCTGTGGCTGACGGAGCGCGATACGAAAGGCGAAAAACAGAAAGACGGTTCGGAGGTGTGGACGTATACCGTGCCGCGCGCCAATCTTGAACTCGACGCCACCTACCACTGGCAAGTGTGGAGCGATGTCAAATGCACCGAGTTCCGCTGCGGGTTCACCTACCCCGAAACCTGCAAATGCGGGAAAAGCAAGGCCGGGCACGTCTCGCCCGTTTCCACGTTCCGCACGTCGAAACAGCCGCCCCGCTGGATCGCCCTGGAAGGGCGCGTCCACAACATCCGCGACATCGGCGGCTGGCCGACAGAAGACGGAGGCCGGGTCCGCACGGGGCTTGTCTATCGCGGGAACGGCTTGAACGACAGCAGCCTCGCCGGCGTTGCCAGAGGGCGCAACCGGCTGACGGTCGAAGACGTCCGGTACCTGACCGAAACCCTCGGAATCAAAACCGACCTCGACCTGCGCGGCCCCCGCGAAGTCGCCGGGATGGACGCTTCGCCGCTCGGTCCGAAGGTCGCGTTCGTAAACATCGAGGCCAGATCGTACAGGGAACTCTTCACCCCGGAGGGACGCCAGATTTCGGCGCGGATCTTCCGCCTCTTCTGCGACAAGAAAAACTACCCCATCTATTTCCACTGCACCCACGGAGCCGACCGGACGGGAAGTCTCGCCTACCTGCTCGACGGTTTCCTCGGCGTGACGCGGGAAGACCTCGAACGCGATTGGGAATCGACCTGTTATCCAAAGGTGCGGGGCGTGGATTCGCCGGACGACTGGCGGTCGTGCGCGTTCTTCGATGCCGGGTTCGCCGCATACGGCAAGCCGGACGATCCCCTCTCCGAGCGGATCCGTCTCTACCTGCTGGACTGCGGTATCCGTCCGGAGGAGATGGACGCCTGCAAGGCGATTCTGAAAGAGTAGGTCGAACAAATGCGAAGGAGCGGAGGAAGTATGACGATGCAACGTTTGGCGGCCATAGGCGCGGCGGCTTTGATTGGGTTCGGGGTATTCAACGGGGAGGCGCAGAATCGCGTCCCCGGGGGCGATCCCTTCATCCATTTGGAAAACGGAACCTATTATTTGTATTGTTCCTTCCGCGATTCGGATGGACTTACCGTGTACACCTCCACCGATTTGAAAACGTGGAAGGCTTACCAGGGGCGCGACAAGGGCGGGTTCGCCTACGTGAAAGGGAACGGTTTCGGTTCACGCCGCTTCTGGGCGCCGGAAATGCACAAATACAAAGGCAAGTACTACCTCTTCCATTCCGCCGAAGAAAAAGTAACGGTGGATGTCTCCGATTCGCCGCTCGGACCGTTCCGGAATCCGGAGAAAAAACCGTTCTTCCCGGAAGGCAACATCGACAACTCGCTGTTCGTCGATGATGACGGCACCCCGTATATGCTCTACGCGCATTTTCACGCGGGCAATGAGGTCTGGATCTGCGAACTGGAGAAAGACCTGCTGCATGCGAAGCCGGAAACGCAGCGCAAGCTAATCCGTTCGGTGGAGGAGTGGGAGATGAACCGGGCGAATCCGAAATTCGCCAAATTCTCGATCGCCGAAGGACCGTGCCTCGTGAAGGTGGACGGACTCTACTACCTGACCTATTCCACCCACCACGTGATTGATCCCGCCTACAACGTCTGCCTGGCGACGGCTTCCAGTATCAAGGGGCCGTTCGTCAAACAAGGGCGCGGCCCGATCCTCTCGCCTCGCGGCAAACTGGAATGTACGGGACATCATTCGCTCTTCAAGGACAAATCGGGGAACTGGAAGATCGTTTTCCACGCCCGCGATCCCGGTTCCTTCAGACGCTACGTCTACACGGCCGACATCACATTCGTCACAAAGGACGGACACCCCTGGATCGACGTGGGCGACTTCTCACCCTGTCTCCTAGCCTCCCCGCCCAAACGCCCCTGAAGCGGTTTTTGATGTTCGCGCCATCGACAACCTCCTTTACGAGACAACCGGGACGGACAAGACATTCGGGACTGGTTTGTCCCGTCTGTCCCGTCATTGCCAGCCCTTTCGCTTCTTGATGCTCCACACCGCCTGATCGACCTTACGTTTGATTTCGCCGGCTCTCGCGACAAGCTCCGCAACATCGGCAGCCGCATCAAGTCGAGAGTACACGCTCTTGTCCCAATCGTCGCCGCGAGCCGCCGTGCGAGCGGCGTGCATTCGTTCGCGTACACCGCCACGCTTCTTGAAGTCCTCTTCCTGCGCGGCAATCATCTTGTCGAGCATGTAGCGCGTCTGGTGGCAGATGGTCAGCATCAGGTTCGCCACCGTGTCAGCCGGGCGCGTCTCAAAGAACTTCTGCCAATCAGGCCAGTCTGCATGCGCCTTCGCGTAGTCGCGCGCGGCGATACGTCGCTCGTCATCAGACGGCCATTCCGCAAATCCGTGCGACTTTAGCCAGTCGAGATAGTCCTCGATCAGTTCGTCAAGCGTGGCGCGGGCGACATTCGTAAGTTTGATCTCGGTTTCCTTGCTCGTGCCGCTCGCCGAGCTGCCCTCGGCGATATTCTGCTTGCAGCTACGGGCGGCCTGTGTCATCTGATCCACGGTGCGGTCGCCATGCGAAGGAAGAAACCGTCGGCAGAACGCGACCGTGCCCTGATAGATGACATCGCTCTTGCGATAGACGATGAGCTTCTTGTAGCCGCCATGCGGCAAAACGATCTTGGGGGGCTCAGCCATTCACCACCTCCTGCAAAATAGAACGGATCGGTAAACGAGACATCCGAGACTTGCCATAGCCCCGTTGCATCCCATGTCCCGGTTGTCCTGTATGTCCTGGTTGTCCTGTTCGTCCATAGAGCTGCACCATCACACCACCTCCCTTTTCCCGGTTACCAGCTCGAAGCTGAGCGATTTCTTCGCGTCACCGTGTGGACAATTCCGCCGAACAGTAATACGGACGCCCCGAGGGCGAATGTGCGTAACCAGACCTCAAGGGACAGGGGGACCGTCTGGAAGAGGTTTCCGCCGTACTGGACCATCAAGACCTGCAAGGCCGCCACAAGCCCCATCACGCCGAGGAAACTCCTGCTGCGGAAGAGGCCTCCGAACGCCGATCCACCGGCGCGGACACTCCGCGCGTTGACGGCGTTGAAGAGTTGAAGCCAGACAAAGCAGTTGAACACGGAGGTGGCTTTCTGCGCTTCCGGCGCCCCTAACCAGTTCGTCGTCTGGACGAACAACATGACCGCGACGAACGCCATCCCCATCGCGGCGATGTTGACCGCCATCGTCCGCGTCACAAACGCTTCGTCCGTCTTCTTCGGCGGTATCGACATCACTTCCGGGCGCGGCGGCTCCAGCCCGAACGCCAGCGCGGCGAGGGTGTCCATAATCAGGTTCAGCCAGAGGAACTGCAACACCGTCAACGGCGTTTGCGCGAATCCGGCCGACGGCCAGAGCAATGCGGCAAGGGGACTGATAAACGCGAAGAACAGCGCGGAGACGTTCACCGTCAGCTGGAACTGCAGGAACTTCTGCAGGTTCTCATAGAGCGTCCGTCCCCATTTGACAGCGCGGACGATGCTCCCAAAGTTATCATCGGTCAACACGATATCGCTTACCGATTTCGCCACATCCGTCCCTCGGACACCCATCGCGATTCCGACATCCGCCTGTTTCAGGGCGGGGGCATCGTTCGTCCCGTCGCCGGTCATCGCGACGACTTCGCCCTCCTCCTGCAACAGGCGCACGAGCCGCGCCTTGGTGTCGGGCCTCGCCCGCGCAATTACGTTCACGGACTTCAACAGGACGTGCAGTTCTTCGTCACTTTTCGCCGCGAACGTCTCCCCCGTCAACACCTCCGTCACGGATTTCGGAGGCAACAGTCCTGCGTCACGGGCGATAGACCGTGCGGTAAGCGGATGGTCGCCGGTGATCATCATCACCCGGATTCCCGCCTTGCCGCACGACTGCACCGCCTCGGCCACATCCGGGCGGAGCGGATCGGACAGGCCGACAATACCGAGAAGCGTCAATCCCTCCTCCGGCGCGTCTCCATCCCGTTCTTTTTTATAGGCGACGGCCAACGTCCGCACCGCCCGTTCCGCCAGTTCGCGCACGATGCGTTCCGCCCCTGCGGTATCCCCTTCCGTACAGAGGGGGAATACCCGTTCCGGCGCACCTTTGGTAAAGACGTAACCGCCCGCCACCGTGGTCATCCGTTTACGGTCTGCCGAAAACGGGATACGCCGATCGACCGGCGTTCCGGCGCGGAGATCCGTATACCGTACCCCCTGCTCGAAAAACCAGCGCAGGACGGCCGCTTCCGTGGCGTTACCGACCGCGTGTCCCTCCGCATCGATCTCGGCGGTCGAGTTGAGGGCGAAACTGCGGGCGAAAAGCTCGAAAGCCGCATCGGATTTCGCCTGTCCGAGCGTCGCCCCGGAGTAACGCGCCCCGCCGAACCAGAGGGTATCGACGCTCATCCGGTTCATCGTGAGCGTGCCGGTCTTGTCCGTGCAGATCACCGTCGCGCTGCCGATCGTCTCCGCCGCGACCATTTTCCGGACAAGATTGTTGTCCTCCCGTATTTTCCGCATCCCGAGGCCGAGCGTGACGAAAACCGCCAGCGGCAACCCTTCCGGGACGGCGACGACCACGATCGTCACCGCGACCATGAACGCGCGGAACAACGCGCCCGCCACACCCGCGAACGTATAGTGGGCTATCGAGTTGAGGGCGCACCCCGAAAGGACGGCGAAGATCAAGACGGCCGCCGCCATGCCCCAGACGCTGATTTGCTGCGACAGCTTCTTCAAGCGTTTCTGCAACGGCGTCAACGGTTCCCCCTCCTTCGCCGCCTCGCCGCGCAGGGAGGCGGCGAGACGTCCGAGTTCGGTATTGTCGCCGACCGCCGTCACACAGGCGACCGCCTGTCCGGAGAGGACGTATGTCCCCCCGGTGAGACGGTCTCCCTGCCGTTCTTTCCGCACCGGCATCTGTTCCCCCGTCATCAGGGATTCATCCACCTCGAACTCCGCCCCCGAAAGATAACGTGCGTCCGCCGGAATCTTGTCCCCCGTCTCCAGATGCACAATGTCGCCCACGACGACCTTGCTGTTCGAAATCAATAGGAAACGGGTGTCGCGGATCACCTTTACCTTGATTTCATCGGTATCGCGTTTCAACAGTTCAAACGCCTTGTCGGCTTTCAACTCGCTCCACAGCGTTCCGCAGGTCGCGACGAAGACGGCGAGCAGGATGGCCACGCCTTCCCAAGGGAAGTTCCCCCTCGTGACCTCCATCAGGATGGAAACGGCGGCACAGACGCAAAGGATGAGGACGGTCAGATCGGTGAATTTTTCCAGGAAGAGGGAAAGCAGGGATTTTTTCTTCGGAGGCGTAAGCGTGTTCGAGCCGTACCGTTTACGGCTTTCAAAGACCTCGGCGGAACTGAGGCCGGTTTTCGAATCGGTGGAAGGTTGCGTGTTCATCCGGGCGTGACACAATAAGAGGGTGAGTCGGGAAGTTGGAAAAGGGAGACGGGACAGCCGTACACACGCGACAGGATTTCCGGACGGAAGAGGTCGGCGACACCTCCGTCCGCCGCGATCCGCCCATCGCGCAACAACGCGATCCGGGGGAAATAGCGGCTTGCGAAGGTGAGGTCGTGTACGGCGGCGACGATGGCGACACCTTTCTCCTCATTGAGACGAAGCAGGATCGACGCGAGGCGCACGTGGTGCGCCAGGTCAAGGTTCGCGGCGGGTTCGTCGAGCAGGAGGACTTCGGGACGCGCCGCAAGGGCCATTGCAAGGGAGGCGAGGCGGCGTTCGCCGCCGCTCAGCTCCGTCACCGGGCGGTCTTCGAGAGGCAGAAGCCCGGTCGCCTCCAACGCTTCGTCAACCGCCTCGCGGTCTTCACGCGAAGGATTCCCGAACCTCGGAAGCCAGGGAGTCCTGCCCAGCGTCACGAACGCGCGCACGGTGAAGGGAACGTCACGCGGCGTCTCCTGGGGGACCGTCCGCAGACGACGCGCACGCGGTTCCGGAATCGTCACGCGACCGGAAAACGGGGCGAGCGCGCCGGAAAGGACGCGCAGCAGCGTGGACTTTCCGGCGCCGTTCGGCCCTGCCAAGGCAATCCGCTCGCCGGGATTCACGCGGAAGGTCACGCCTTGCAGAACGGTGCGGTCGCGGTAACCGGCCGTAACGTCTTCCAACGCGGAAATAGGCTGTCCCGTCCTCTCCATACGTTATCCACCCGTCACCTTTCCCGTCATGCTGACCGTTAAATCCTCCGTCGCGCCCTTACGCGAGCGCAACGCGACATTCGCGAATCCCCATTCGGCAAGCGAGAGGAGAAGCGCCAGCCAAAGCACCAGTTCGGTGAACGAACGCCCGTTCCGGCGTTCTTCGACAAGCCTCGCCAGTTCCTCCGCATCGGCCGCGACAACGCAATTCTTGAACCCCGTACATTCCGCCACGTCGTCCGGCGACACGGGATCGAGCTTCGACTCCGCCCGGTCGGTGTTGACCGCCAGCACGGGTTCATCGGAAGCGTCCGCTTTCGTCCGCAGGTAGATGCCGGGTTCGGGAAGTTCTTCCAGGACGAAGTTCCGCCCCCCGGTTTCTTTCACGAGCAGCGGCGCACCGGAAGGAACCGTGATTTTGTCCTCCTCGCGGTAGTTCGGGATCGCCTCGTTGGCCGGCATCGAAGCGCCCAGCGTCACGTGCGCGGGCTGGACCGACGCGCCGCTTCCCTGGCGGATCAGCTGGTGTACGACCGGCACGAAAAACGCCGTCAACGGGAACGTGCTCCACTCGCGTGTCGCCCCGACGGTGAAAAGGAAACAACGGCCGCGTCCCACCGCACGGCCGAGCAGGAACGGCGTCCCCTCCCCTGCGGTAACGAGCGTCGCCGCCTGTTCCGCCGGTTCGCCGTCGATCCGCAGGATACGTTTGAGCGCGATGGTCGGCATCGTCCCCGGCGGCAACGGCATCGTGAAATCAACCGCCTGCCCTTCCTTGCGGGGCAAGCGGCGCAAGAAACGCGCGGCATCGGCCGACGCGACGGAGGCGACCTCGCCCGGTTGCGCGGGGAGGATTTTGAACGTGGCATAAGCGGAAGGATCGCACGTCTCGCCGGGGAAGAAGACGGCCACGCCGCCGTTCTGCACGTAGGTTTCGATCCGCAGGACGTCCTGTCCGGAAAGCGGGAGCGCGTCGCAGAAGAAGACCGCCTGGAAATCGCGCAGATCGACCGTGTCCAGCGCACCGGGGGCGACCTGCCGCACACTGTCATCCGACGCGCCGGGAGCAAGCGCGACGCGGAGGTAGCGCACGGCTTCTTCGCCGCCCACGACCAGCACCGGGAGCCGGCGGTTCACCCGCAGCAGAAACTGGAAGGCGTCATCCTCCGCCAGCGCGTCCTTCGGCGTGGAGACGGACGCGACGTGAACGCCGGCTTCCAGGTTGTTCAAGACGAATTCGACGGAGGCTTCCGTTCCCGGTTCCGCCGTGACGGAACGGCTGCCGTTTTCCTGTCCGTCAATCTTAAGCGTGACGGTGACGGGTTTCGGCGCGCCGGTACGCCCGACGCGCACGGCGACACGCGCACTCTGCCCCTGCAACATCAACGGCGGGGAAACCTTGACATGCGCGGGGAAAGCGTTCTCCGAGCTGACCGCGCCGGCGAGCAGCGTGAAGAGCGCGACCTTGTCCCGGTTTTCGCGGGAAATGCGTTCCTGTCCATCCCCGTCTTCTTTCGTTTTGGAAGAGCGGAAACCGTCCCACGACAACGCCTGTCCGTCCGTCAACACGAACACTTCTTTCTCGGTCTTCTCCTTCAAGGCGTCGAGCGTCCGAATGGCGGCGGCGACGGCCTCGTCGAGTTTCGCGGAGACGTGCGTAGACGACAACGCCTGGATCGCGCCCACGACCGTCGCGTGCTCCGTTGTCGGCTTCTCGATGACCGGCACCGCCGTAGACGCGGCAAGATAGACACAGACGCGGTCGCCCGGATGCAACGCCTGCACAATCTGCACGGCGGCATCTTTGCAGAGCGACCAGACCTTGCCGCGATCCATTTCGTAGTTCATGCTGTAGGAGCCGTCGATCACGATCGCCACGTCGCGGCGCGAGCGGCCGAGAAAGGAATCCGCCCCCGCGACGTTGCGGAGTACGGGGCGGGCGAACGCCAGCGCCAACGCGACCAGAAGCGCGGTGCGCAGCAGCCACAGCAGGAAATTTTCAAACCGCACACGGCTGGAGGAACGCTTCTGCGCCGCCTTCAGGAACCGGATGGTCGGGAACGGCGTGTTCACCGTCCGCCGCCGCTGGAACATGTGGAGCATGAGCGGGATACCGGCGGCGAGTAACGCCCAGAGAAACATGGGGGATCCAAACATGGCGGCTACCTCGACATCCGTTTCCGTTCTTCCAGATAGGCGCGGACAAACGTGTCCACCGGTTCGTCGGTGGTGACGAGGCGGTAATCGACCTTCATCTCCGCGAACGCCTTGCGGTAGGTTTCGATGAACGCGCCCATGATGTCCTTGTACTCTTTCGCCATCGAACGGGGATCGGCGATAATCTTCTCACCCGTCTCCAGGTCTTCGAACTCCGCGCCGCGTTTCAGGTTCAACGTCAGCTCGACCGGATCGAGCGTGTGGAAAACGATCACGTCGTGCATATTTTTCCTGAAATGCGCGACCGCTTTGACGATTCCCTCCTGGTCATCCAGCAGATCGGAGACGAGGACGACGAGGGCGCGGCGGCTGATTGCCTCCGCGATCTGGTGCATCACGTCGGCGCCGTGCGTACCCTTCTCCGGCTTGAAGGTCTGCAAGACTTTGAGCGAATTGTTCCACTCGTTGAACGAATTGCGGCAAGGCAGGGCGGCATCCATCTTTTCCCCGTAGATGTACATCCCCACCGCGTCCCGCGCCTTCAACACAACGTACCCGAGCGCGGCGGCGAGCGTCGCGGCGTAGGCGTATTTCGTGGGGCGGTCCGGATCGGAGGTGTAGTACATCGACCCGCTCCGGTCAAGAAGCAGGTAGACGCGCAGATTGGTCTCGTCCTGGTAGCGGCGGATGTAGTACTTGTCCGTCCGGCCCAGCACTTTCCAATCGATACGCTTCAAGTCGTCGCCGGGCATATACGAACGGTGGTCGGCGAATTCGGTGCTGGAACCTTTCTGCGCGCTACGGTGGCGTCCCGCCAGCGTGCCTTCCACGACATAGCGTGAATTCAAGACCAGCTGGTTCAGTTTCGCCATCTGCGCGACATTCAGATATGCCGAGATTCCTTCCTTCTGCATCTGCACCTTCCTTCTAGCGCCGCGCGCGTTTCGCAAGAATCCAGAAATCGCCGGCGCTGTCGATCATCAAGGCGAACGAAGCGTCGGAAGCGAGTTTCACAAGACGGATGCCGTTCACCGCCTTCCCGCCCTCGCCGGAGATACCCCGTTCGCGCTTGCCGTCGCGCACCGCCTCGAAATCGACCAGCAACGGCATCCCCGGTTTCACGCCGATGACCGCAGCTTCGAGTCCTGCGCCGTACGCATGCTGCGAAAACGTCTTCAACGACGTGCCTTCTCGTCCGAGCGCCGGACTGTAAAGGACGAAACGCTGGTTCGTCAACCCTTTGATTTTTGAAAACTCCGCCAGGCGGTAGTTCCAGGCGTCGCCGAAACGGTCCGTCCTGGGCAACGGCGCACCTTTCGCGGCCGTCAACACGGGGGCGAGCGTGACGGGGTATTCGACGTGCGCGACGTAATAGCTCCGCAGCGCCTTGCCCACGCGCACGGCATCGAACCGGGTGAGCCAGCGTTTCGCCTGAATGTCCGCGAAACGCGCCGTCGCCGTCTTCGCCTTTCCCTTGAGCATGGCGGATTCGAAAACCCGTTCGGCATCCGCCGCATCCCCCATCGCGTAGAGATGCCAGGCGGCGAGCGTCTTGACCGCCGGCAGCCACTCGCCGAGCGTGGAGGTTTTCTGCATCACAGGCTGGCACGCCGCGAGGAACGCCCGGTGGTCCGTCCCCGTGCGCACATGTACAGACCAGACCTTCAAAAACGATTCCTCCTGCGGCGTGACCGCGCCCGCGCACCCCGCCAAGAAAAGGAATCCGAGTATCCTTGCAAAATTCATGTCTCCACCATACCATACATACAGGGCTGGTTGCAACCGCAATCAACGCATCTCCTCCAGACTTTTTCCGTTGGCCGGATGCGCCCTTCCGACAATTCGTTTTGTTTCGCGCTTGAATGGGAGGGGATTGTGCCGTATACTAGACGTTCACGTTACGGATTCAAGGAGTTTTTTCCATGTCAGCGATTCGCGTTCGTTTTGCACCTAGCCCGACCGGCAATGTCCACATCGGCAACATTCGCGCGGCCATCTTCAACTGGCTTTTCGCCCGCCACACGGGCGGCAAGTTCCTCCTCCGCGTTGAAGACACGGACAGGGAGCGTTCCACGCCCGAGGCCATCCAGACCCTCTTGGACGCTATGAAGTGGCTGAAGCTCGACTACGATGAACCCGAAGTCTACCAGAGTCACAACACCCGGCGCCACCTCGCCGTCGCGGAGGACTTCCTCCGCCGAGGGCTTGCCTACAAGGAGGACAAGGGCGGCAAGGGCGAGTGCGTCATCTTCCGGATGCCCAAGCAGGGCCGCCTGACCTACCACGACCTGGTGAAGGGCGACATGAAGAAGAAGGCGGAGGACACCCAGGATTTCGTGATCGTCCGCGCCGACGGTTCGCCGGTCTTCCACCTCGCCAACGTGATCGACGACATCGACCAAGGGATCACCCATGTCATCCGCGGCGACGACCACGTGGAGAACACGTTCAAGCACATCGAGCTGTTCAAGGCGATCGGTGCGCCAGTCCCGCAGTACGCCCACCTCCCGATGATCGTCAACAACATGGGCAAGCCCTATTCGAAGCGAGACGGCGCGGCGTTCGTGGGCGAATTCCGCGAACAGGGGTATCTGCCCGACGCGCTCTTCAACTTCCTGTTGCTGCTCGGCTGGGCGCCGGGCGACGACCGCGAAGTGCTTACACGCGAGGAGATGATCGAGTTGTTCACGCTGGAGAAGTGCAAGTCCAGCCCCGCCCGTTTCGACATGAAGAAGCTCCAGTGGATGAACGGCGAGTACATCCGCAACACTCCCGTAGAAGAGTACGAGCGGGAGTTCGTAACCCGCGTGAAAGAGGCGGGGCTTCCCGTCGAAGGCGTGGACCTCAACGGGATTGTCTCGCAAATGCAGGTCAGGACGAAGTTCTACAAGGACATCCCGGGGAACTGTTCCTACTTCTTCACCGAAACGTATCCGTTCGACCCGAAGGGCGTCGCCAAGCGCCTGAAGGGGGAAGGCGTCCCGTCCCTCCTAGAAAAGGCCGCGGCCGCGTTCGAGACGCTGGATCCGTTCGACAAGACGACTGCCGAGGAGGCGGTCAAGCAGCTTGCGGGCGAAGGCGGCATGGGCGCGGTGATCCATCCCGTGCGCGTCGCCGTCTCCGGCCTGACGGAGGGTCCCGGCCTCTTCGAAATGCTGGAACTCCTCGGCAAGGAGAAAGTCTGCCGCCGCCTTCGCGCGGTCGCGGCGGGGTTGCAGGATCCTTCCGGCCCGTTCGCCGCCCTCTCGTAATTTCCGAAATGAACCAACCTTAGGGTAACGCCATGAATCTATACGCCTTCTTTTCCACGGAAACCCGCCCCGGCGCGTTTTTCCGCAAAGTTGACTGGAGTTCGTTCTGGACGGCGACCATCGTCTCCCTCCTGGTCTATTTCGTCACGCTGGGACCCTCCGTCACGCTGGAGGACTGCGGCGAACTCGCTGTCGCGGGAGACTGGCTGGGCGTGCCGCATCCTCCGGGCTACCCGATCTGGACGATCTGCGCCTACCTCTTTGCCCGCGTCTTCAGCTGGGTCACCTACCAGGGGCAGCCGACGCCGGCATGGGCGATCTCCCTGATGTCGAGCGTCTTCGGCGCACTGGCGGCCGGCCTGACCGCCATGCTCATCACGCGCTCGGCGGCCGACCTGATGCACCGGCGCGACGGCGCGGAGGCGGATCTCCAGAAGAAACTGTTTGCCGGCACGGCGACGGACGGGATTCTCAGCGACATCCGCCTCCCGGAGGTCTTCTGCTGGGCGGGCGGCGTGGCCGGATCGCTCTGTTTCGCGTTCTCCCCGGTCATGTGGTCCCAGGCGACAATCGTCGAAGTCTACTCCCTGAACGCCTTTTTCCTGATGTGGATCTTCCTCCTGACCTACCGCTGGATGCGGAAGCCGAGCGATAAGATCCTCTGGTTGACGGCCTTCGTTTTCGGTCTCGGACTGACCAACTACCAGGTCCTGCTGCTGGCCATGCTGCCGCTGGTGGTGGTGGTCTTCCTGCGCGACATCACGTTATTCCGCGACTTCCTGCTGATCGGTATCCCGATCCTGCTGTCGGCGCACCTCCTGCAAATCGGCGCGATGCCGCCCGCCACGTCGGATATGCAGAGCGCGGCCTACGCAAAACTTGCGCCGATCCTGAAATGCAACGTTCCCTCGATGGAGTTCCTGGTGGTCGGCGCGGTGCTGGCGTTCGCCGGTTTGCTGACCGCGTTGGGTGTGCGCTTCCGTTTCGCGCCGCTTGTGCAGCTCCTGGACGAGAAAGAAGGGGAAAAGGGGGCCAGCCTTGTGCTCGGCCTGATGCTGGCGGGTGCGTTCTGCGTCGCCGCCTCCCTGCTCTTCTCGCACGAAGCCTCCGTCTCGCTAAACGACGCGCCGTTGACCAACCCCGCCATCTATGTCTGGACGGCGGCACTGCTGGTGGCCGTCCTCGCCTTCTCGGTGGCGGGCGCGCTCCGGCTTCCCACGCCCGAAACGGAGCTGCAAGGCAAGAACAAGTGGGTCAACGACCTGAAAGGCGAGAAACGCCAGGCCGCGAACTATCATCTCTTCACCGCGATCGCGCTGGCGCTGGTGTTGCTGGCCGTGCTGAGCCCGGTTACCAAGGCGGTGATGCCGCAAGGTTATCAGGGCGAAGGCTTCAGCTGGTTTTTCCCGGGGTTCCTGTTGATCGGCGGCCTGACCGTCCTTTTCCTCCTTTCGTACACCATCCCTCGCGGGTTGTTCTTCGCCGTCCCGGTCGCGGCCGTCCAGCTGTCGCTCTTCGTCCTGCTGCAGAAGGGCGCGATGAACGGGCTGACACATCCCTGCACCTGGTGGTTCTGGTGGCCGGTCCTCTGGAATTTCATCCTCATCCTGCTGGCCTGGATGTTCCTGCCGCACGGGCGCAACGTGGCGTTGACCACGTTCTTCGCGGAACTCGGCGCGTCATTCTACGTCTATATGCCGATCGTCTCCGACCTGCGCAATCCCCCGATGAACTGGGGATACCCGCGCACATGGGAGGGCTTCAAACACGCGATCACGCGCGGGCAGTATGAGAAGATCTCGCCGTCGGACATCTTCGGCGGACGGATGTTGAAACAGCTCGGTTTCTACTTCACCGACTTGCGTGTGCAGTACACGTTGATCGCGGCGACGCTCGGGTTCCTGCCGTTCACGCTGTGGAGTTTCCGCCGGAAGGCGGCGGAAGGCGACGCCTCCGGCACAAAGCCCCCGGCCGCCGGACTCGGCCTCGCCTCGCTCGCGGGGAGCGTGATCCTGCTGGTGGCGACCGCCGTGGTCGCCCAGCACTTCCCGCAACTGTGGTGGGTCGTGGCCATCCTGTTCCTGCTGCACTTCGCGACGCTGGTGCTGGGACTGGCCAGTTTCGCGACGACGCACCGGTTCAAAGGCGTCTACGTCGCCTCGGCGCTCTACCTGCTCATCAGCGTCCTGGTCCTCGTCTCCGAAGCCGTCGGGGGTGAACCGTTCCTGCGTCTCGACAAGTTCCTGATCGGCGACATCTTCCTGATCCTGTTCATCGGCGGCGTGACGATCGTCGGGCAGCAGCTCGGCTCGTTCGCGCGGAGGACGTGGGAAGGACGCAACCTTTCCGAGGGGTTGACCGTGGGCGTCTCGCTCGCCGGACTTGCGGCGGGGGCGTGCATCTTCTCGGCGAAGGTGATCCTGCACTTCCTGACCCTCCGCGCGCAGGAAGCCGCCAAACTCGGCAACACCGCGTACGAGCCGGGTATGCTGCTGAAATTCGGCGCCCTGCTGTTGGCCATGCTGCTGGTCGCGGGGATCTGTTACGGCTGGTATCTTCTGAACCGTTTCGCGGAGAGGAAGTTCGAGTTCCGTTACGATGCGGACAACGTCATGCAGCAGTGGCTGATCGCGACGGCGGCGGGCTTCTTCGTGATGTCCGTCGTGTTGGTTGTGCTGGCGAACGTGAAGGGGGACATTCAGGACTCCTTCATCCAGAAAGTGAAGTTCATCAGTTCGCACGGGCTTTTCGCCATCTGGATCGGGTACGGCCTCGTCTTCGGCCTTTTCATCGCGAACCGCATACTCGGCTGGCTTGACCTTTCCAAGTCGATGCGGAAAACCGCCCGCGCCGGGCTCGCCTGCTGTGCGCTGCTGGCGGCGGGCATCCCGATTTACGAGAACTACCACAACGAATGGGTCGCGTTCGCGCTGGGCGGCGCCGAGCAGAACGACCACGATTTCGGCTGGCAGTTCGGCAATTACCAGCTGCGCGGCGCGAAGGCGATCACCGAGGAACTCGACGCGGACGAAGAGCCGCTGCCGAATCCCCTCTACCCCAAGGAGATGGGGCCTGGCGCCATTTTCTTCGGCGGCACCGATCCGGGGCGTTTCGTCCCGACCTACATGATCTACTCCGCCGACGTGCGCCCCGACGTCTTCCTGATCACGCAGAACGCGCTCGCCGACAACACCTACATGTCCGTCATGCGCGATCTCTACGGGAACGACATCTGGATCCCGACGCCGGAGGACAGCGCGAGCGCCTTCCAGGTCTACGTGGACGAGGTGCAGTCGGGCAAACGCCCGAAGAACGCCGCGCTGACCATCGAGGGCGGGCGCGTCCAGGTGAGCGGCGCGCTCGGCGTGATGGAGATCAACGGCATCCTCTGCGACATGATCTTCAAGAAGAACAAGAACCTGCACGAGTTCTATATCGAGGAGAGCTACGTCATCAACTGGATGTACCCGTACCTCACGCCCAACGGGTTGATCATGCAGATCAACGCGGAGAAGACCATGATCAATCCCGTGGAACGGCTCTACGACATGGACTTCTGGGACTGGTATTCCCGCAAGCTCGTGAAGAACCCGATGTTCCGGCGCGATGTCCCGGCGCAGAAATCTTTCTCCAAACTGCGCAGCGCGATCGCCGGCCTGTACGCGGCGCGCGGGATGGCGCGAGAGGCGGAAACCGCTTTCCAAGAGGCGCGGATCCTTTATCCCGTCAGCCCGGAGGCGAACTTCCGGTTGATCCAGGAGGTGCTGCTCACGCAAGGGCGCTATGCGGAATCCGAGGACATCCTCACGGACTTCTGCAAGCGCGACCCGAACAACGAACGCGGCCCCAGCTTCCTGGAGTTCACCCGGAAAGTCCAGCAGAGCCAGGGCGTGGTTTCCCGTCTCCGCGCGAAGGCGGCCGGCAACCAGCAGCTCACCTTCGCGGAGATGTACTCGCTCGCGCTCGCCTACCGTAACCTCGGCAACAACAGCGAGGCCGCCCGCCTGATGAAGCAGATGGCCTCCCTGCCCGGCATGCCGCCCTCCAAGGTGATGGAGTTCGCCTTTGCCGTATTCGACATGGGCAAGGGCAAAGAGGCCGCCGAGATCCTCGACATCGCGGACGGAAAACTCCCGCTCGACACGCTCGACGCAGACACCCTCTGGAAAATCACGCAGCTCTACGGTGACAACGGCCATTTCGACAAGGTCGCCCCCGTGCTCACCCGCTACCTCGGAAAGCGCGGCACAGATTGGCGGGCCTGGTTGAACATGGCGGTCATCTATGCCTCGAACGGGCAGTCGCAGGAGACGGAATACGCGATTCAGAACGCGCTCCAGTTCGGCACGACCGCCGCCCTGGACGCCATCCGGCAGAATCCCGACCTGGTCAGGATCGCGCTTCCGGTGCTCCGTAGACTTCAAAACCAGAGAAAAGCCGGCGGCGGGCTTCAGCTTCCGATCGGTCCACGGGTACAGTAACCATGAAAGAAAACAACGTTGGGCAGTGCGCGGAAGGTTCGTTCTTCTGTAAAATCGACTGGGCGGCTTTCGCCGTCGTCACCACGCTTTCGTTCCTCGTCTATTGCCTGACGCTCGGTCCGTCGGTCACGCTGGAGGACTGTGGCGAACTTTCCGTCGCGGCCGACCGGCTGGGTATACCGCATCCGCCGGGTTACCCGTTGTGGACGGTCTGCGGATACCTCTTTTCGAGGCTTTTCACCTGGGTGACCTACCTCGGCTTCCCCGCCCCCGCCCGTTCGCTCGCGCTCATGTCCGCCGTTTTCGCCGCGCTCGCTTCCGGCCTGACGGCCATGCTCGTCTCGCGTTCCGCCGTCGACCTTTTCCGCCTCCGCACGAAGGAAGACGGAACGGCGGATACCGTCTGCCGCGACCGTTTCTCGTTCGTCGGCGGCGTGGCTGCGGGATTGTGTTTCGCGTTCTCCCCGGTCATGTGGTCCCAGGCGACGATCGTCGAAGTCTACACGCTCCATGCGTTCCTCCTGATGTGGATCTTCCTGTTGACCTACCGCTGGGTGGTCCGGCCTTCCGACAAGACGCTTTGGCTGGCGACCTTTCTGTTGGGGTTGGGCCTGGCCAACTACCAGGTCCTGCTGCTGGCCGCCGTCCCGTTCGCGGTCATCATCCTGGTCCGGAACATCGCGCTCTTCCGCGACTTCCTCCTGCTCACGATCCCGATGGGGCTGACCGGATACGCGCTCGCCATCGCCCCGAACCTGCCGCATGTGCGCAAGGCGCAGGCGGTCATGATGCCCGCGTCCGTCATCACCGCGCTGGTCCTCGGAAGCCTCCTCGTGTTGGCGGGGCTTGCCCTGTTGATCGCGTGGTCACGCGGCGGCGCGGGCGAGGCACAACCCCTTCCCGACCCTGCGTCGAAAAAGCGCAGCCATCTCCGATCCCTCTGCGCAAGCGCCTTGATCGTCCTCGGAGGGGGCGCCTTCCTGATTCCCGTCGCGACGCAGGGATATGCGGTCTACGCCGGACTCGCCGCGTTGCTGTGCGTCATCCTTGCCTGTTCGGCACTCTCCTCCGTATGGCGGAACTGGATCGTCCTCCTCCTCCCGTGGATCGGGTTCCTGATCCTGTTGACCTGGCTGATCGTGCTTCCCGGTGTCCCGTTCAAGGCACACACCTTCGTCAACTGGTTCGTGCCGGAAGTCGTTTTCGTGACAGGCGTTCTCGCGCTGCTCCTGCTCGCGTTCAAGCTTCCGAACGGAATGGCTTTCGCGATTCCCGCCATCTCGGTGCAGACTGCGGTTTTCGTCCTGCTCTGCAAAGGGTATCTGCACGGGTTGACCAGCCCCGTCACCCTCTGGTTCTGGTGGGCGGTCGTCTGGAACTTCGTTTTGATCGCCTTGGGCTGGTTGACGCTGCCTCGCGGCAAGACGGTCGCGGTGACGGCCCTCGTCACGGAACTCGGCGTCTCCTTCTACATCTACATGCCGATCGCCTCCTCGTTCAAGCCGCCGCTGAACTCCAACTGCCCCCGTCTGTGGTACGGTTTCGTGCGTACCATCACACGTAGCCAGTACTCGAAGCTGGAGCCGATGAGCATCGTGTCCATGCGCTTCCTCGAACAGTTCGCGCTCTATTTCCGCGGGCTCCGCATCCAGTTCTCCGCACCGCTCGCCGCGTTGGGGCTTCTGCCGTTCTCCCTCTGGTGCCTGCCGCACTTATGCGGCGGCGAAAGTCGTTCCAGGAAAACGGCCATCGCCGTCCTCGTCACCGGAATCGTGCTGGCGCTCGCGGCCTGTTTCTCGGAAACGCTCTTCCCTTACCTCCTTCCCCTCGCCGCGCTTGTGTTCGGCGCGGGATGGCTGGCCTGCTACCTTCTCAAGGGACGGGACGACGACGCGATGCGTTCCGCACACTGGCTGCTCTCCCTGTTGACCGGGTTCATCGTGCTCTTCATCCTCCTGCTGATGTTGGCGAACGTGAAGGGCGACATGAAGGACGTGTTCGTCCAGAAGGTCAAATTCATCAGCGCGCACGGGATCTACGCCCTCTGGATCGGATACGGGATCATCTTGGCGCTGTACCTGGCGTACCGTGGATTGAAGCTCCTTCCGGCGAAAGCGGCGAAGGCGCTGTTCGCCGCGCTCGCGCTCTGCGCGCTCCTCACCCCGGCGATCCCCTTCGCCCAGAACTACCTGCGCCGCCAGATCGTGTTCCTGTTGGGCGGCGCGGAACAGAACGGGCATGACTTCGGCTGGTTCTTCGGACGGGCGGCGGTGGACGGCGCACCCGGCATCCGCGACTCGCTCTCCGCCGACGAAGAGCCGCTTCCGAACCCCTGCTACCCGCCCCCGATGGAACGGGGCGCGGTCGCCTACCCCGGTTCCGACCCCGGCATCTTCCTGCTCCAGTACCTCTCGTTCTCCGCCAAAGTCCGGCCCGACATCGCCGTGATTTCGCACCGGTCGATCTCCAACATCGACATGTACCTCGACTCCGTCCGCGACCACTTCGGCAAGGAACTCTGGCTGCCGGAGCTGAAGGACAAGAACGAGGAGATCGCCGCATGGCGCGCCGAAGACCCCGAAAAGCGGAAGCATCCCATCCCGTTCAATGAACTCAACGGGCGTTTCTGCCGCTTGATCTTCGAGCGGAACAATGACACGCACGCCTTCTATTACGAAGAGAGCCTGAACTTCCCCTGGATGAAACCCTACCTCGTCCCGAACGGGATCTTCTTCCGCCTGAACAAAGAGAAAGTCTGGCTCACCCTCCGCGACGAAGAACGCGACCTGGAGTTCTGGGACTGGACGTCGCGCCGCCTGTTGCGCAACCCCGCGTTCCGCCGTGACATCCCCGCGCAGCGCGAATTCTCCAACAGGCGCGCCGCGATCGCCGGGCTTTACTCGACGCTCGACCGAAAAGGCGCGGCGGAAGTCGCCTTCCGTCAGGCGAACCTGATCTACCCGGCCTGCCGCGAGGCGACCATCCGGTACGTCCGCGACTTCCTTCTCCGCCAGATGCGTTGCCGCGAATCCATCCGCATTCTCACGGAATTTACGCATTTCGATCCGTATGATATGCGCATCCAGCAGATGCTTGCCAAATTGACGAAAGAGCCGGAAGGCAATGTCCAGCTTGCCCTCCAGTACTACTACGACGTGTTGACGGCGGACAACGTGCCGTTCGAAAAAATCGCGGAACTCGGCGCCGCCCTCTACGACATGGGGCAGTCCAAGGCCGCCTGTACGATCTTCGACAAGTCGTGGGAAGATGTCGCCGGCGGTGAACGCCTCACAACGGCGCAGACCCGCAAAGCCGCGAAGGCGTATTCGCGCGCGGGCTTCCCCGCCAAAGCCCTGGAAATCCTGGACCGCTTCACGACGGTCACGCCGGATGAATGGCCGCTCTGGCTCGATTACGCGCTGGACGCCGTTGAACGCGGCGCGTTCAACGAAGCCTCCGCCGCCCTCGCGGGCGCCCGCCGCGCCGGCGGGAAGACGGCCGACGACTGGATCCGCAACGACGGACGGTTCGCGCGTTTCACCAAGAAACGTGCAAAGGGGGGGATGTGACGGAGACACAACGACACGCCCTTCCCCGTTTGCTTGTGCCGTTTGTGATTGCGCTGGCCATCGCGCTGGCGTTCCGGTTGCCGCGCCTGGCGTCGCGCCCGATGCACGGGGACGAAGCGAACCAGGCGGTGCGGACGGGCGGGTTGATGGAGCGGGGCGTCTATCGTTACGATCCGCATGACCACCACGGGCCGGTGCTGTACTACGCCGCGCTTCCGTTCTGCCGCCTGCAGTCGAAACATTTTGCGGAGACGACGGAAACGGCGTACCGTGCCGTGCCGGTCGTTTTCGCGTGTCTCACGCTTCTGGGGATGGCGTTGATTCCGCTGTTCCTTCCGAAGGCGGCCACGGCCGCCTTCTGTGCGATGCTGCTGTTCGCCGTCTCGCCCGCCTTCTGCTACTACAACCGTTTTTTCATCCAGGAGTCGCTGCTGGTCTGTTTCCTGACGGGAATGTTCGTTAGCGCGCTGGCCTGGCTGCGTTGCGAAGGACGGCGGAAGCGCATCGCCTCCTCCATCGGTTTCGGCGTATTCGCCGGACTCGCGATGGCAACGAAAGAGACGTTCGTACTCTCCTTCGCGGCGGGTGGGCTGGCGGCGCTCGCCGCCTGGCTCGCCGTGCCGAAAGCGGAACGGAACGGACGGATTCGCGGATTCCTGCCTTCGCTCGTCGCGGCGATGCTCGCGGCTGCGTTTGTCTTCGTCTTGTTCTACTCCTCCTTCTTCACCTACGCGCAGGGCGTTCGCGACGCGCTCTTCTCGACGGTCGGCGCCTACTTCCACCGGGCGACCGCCGTCCCCGAACACCAGCATCCCTGGTGGTTCTATTTCCAGACGGTTTTCGGGTTCAAGTACGGGCGAGGCCCCCTCTTCAGCGAGGCGTTGCTCGCGCTCCTCGCGTTGCCCGCCCTGTTCCGTGCGTTCTCGAAAGAGAAACCGGATCGCACGGCGACCTTCCTCGCGGTGTACACGCTGGTGTTGACGGCGGTCTATGCGGCGATTCCGTACAAGACGCCCTGGTGCGCGCTTTCGTTCCTGCACGGGTGGATCCTGCTGGCGGGCTTCGGTTTCGCGCAGCTTCTCGAAACGTGCAAGGGATACAGCGTCAAATTCGTTTTCAACGGCTTGCTGCTCATCCTGATCTGGCACGGCCGCCAGGCGTACAACGCCTGTTTCCGCTATCCGGCGGATCCGCGCAATCCCTACGTCTACGCGCATACGGGGAGCGACTGCCTGAACCTGGTCGCCGCCGTGCGCGGGCGGGCGGCGGAACTTCACGGGAATCCCGCCGCGACGCGGATCGCGGTCGCGGCGCCGCCCTCCGACACCTGGCCCCTCCCCTGGTATTTCCGGGGATTCCCCGAAACGGGTTACTGGACGGATGCGGCGGAGATCCCGGAGGAATTCGCGCCGGAAATCGTCGTTTCGGCGGAAGCCCGGGGCGAGGTTGTTTCCAAACGTTTCGGGCAGGGGAAGGAGGCCGCGTTCTACGGCATCCGCCCCGGTGTGCTCGTCTATCTTTTTTTACCTAGCAAGGAGATCAAGTAATGTTCAAACCGGTATCCAACAAAACCGATTTTCCCGCGATGGAGCGCGAGATCCTCGCGTTCTGGGAAGCAGACCAGACCTTCGAGAAGAGCCTGGCGAAGACGGCGGGTAAAGACGAATACGTGTTCTATGACGGGCCGCCCTTCGCGACGGGACTTCCGCACTACGGCCATCTGCTGGCGGGGACGATCAAGGACATCGTGCCGCGCTACCAGACGATGCGCGGGTTCCACGTCGAACGCCGTTTCGGGTGGGACTGCCACGGGCTTCCGATCGAGGCGCTGGCGCAGGATGCGCTGGGCGTGAGCGGCGCCCCCGCGATCAAGGCACTCGGCGTGGACGTGTTCAACGAGAAGTGCCGTTCGATGGTCTCGACCTACGTCAACGAATGGAAGAAGACCGTCACGCGCATGGGGCGCTGGGTCGATTTCGACCACGGCTACAAGACGATGGACCGGGACTTCATGGAATCCATCTGGTGGGTCTTCAAGCAACTCTGGGAACAGGGGCGCGTCTACAAATCCTACCGCGTCGTACCGTATTCCCCGAAACTCAGTACGCCGCTGGCGAACTCCGAGGCGAGCAGCAACTACAAGGACGTGCAGGATCCGACGGTGACGGTGCGCGCGAAAGTGATTCCCGAATCGGTGACCATCGACCACCTCCGGGATCTACCGGGCGCAACCTACCTCCTCATCTGGACGACGACGCCGTGGACGCTTCCCGAAAACCTGGCGATCTGCGCGGGGCCGGAAATCGAGTACGTGGTCGTGCGCGACAAGGGCGAGGGCGTTTGCTACGTACTCGCCGAGGCGCGGCTCTCCGCCGTCTACAAAAAAGAAGACCAGTACGAACTGGTGGCGAAGCTGAAGGGGACGGATCTGCTCGGCTGGAGGTACGAACCGATCTTCCCGTATTACGCCGATTTCGCGAAGGAGGGCTGTTTCCGCGTCCTGAACGACGGCTATGTCACCACAGGCGACGGCACGGGGCTGGTACACATCGCGCCCGCGTACGGCGAGGACGACTTCCGCGTCTGCAAATCCGCCGGTATCGAGGTCATCGCCGATCCGCTCGACGTTTCCTGCGCCTTTACCGAGAAAATCCCGGAATACCAGGGACGTTTCTGCAAAGACTGCGACAAGGACATCATCCGCCGCCTGAAGGAGGAGGGCAAGCTTGTCCACCAGTCCACCATCGTCCACAGCTACCCGTTCTGCGAACGCACGGAAGCGCCGCTCATTTACCGCGCCATCAACGCCTGGTACGTGAAGGTGGAGGATATGCGCGACGCGATGGTCGCCAACAACGAGACCGTCCACTGGATGCCCGACTACGTCGGCACGCGCCGTTTCGCGAACTGGCTGAAGGATTCCTGCGACTGGAACATCTCGCGCAACCGTTTCTGGGGTTCCTGCATCCCCGTCTGGGTGGAGGAGAAAGACCCGACGGACACGACGCCGCCGGATATGCTCTGCATCGGATCCGTCGCCGAACTGGAGGCGCTTTCCGGCGAAAAGATCGATGACCTGCACAAGCATTTCGTGGACAAGGTGGTCATCCGGAAGGGCGGCAAGACCTACCGGCGCACGCCGGAAGTGCTGGACTGCTGGTTTGAGTCCGGCTCGATGCCCTACGCGCAAGACCACTACCCCTTCGAGCAGAAGCCCGGCGCGGACGGCACGATCCCGCCGCCGCGATGGGCGGATTTCATCGCCGAAGGCTTGGATCAGACACGCGGCTGGTTCTTCTCGCTGATGCGTCTCTCCACCGCCCTGTTCGGCGTCTCCGCCTACAAGAATGTCGTCGTCAACGGCCTTGTCCTCGCGGAAGACGGCAAGAAGATGTCGAAGCACCTGCACAACTATCCGGATCCGACGAAGGTGATCGAGGGCTACGGCGCGGACGCGCTGCGCCTCTACATGATCTACTCGCCGGTGGTGCGCGCCGAAGACCTGCGTTTCTCCGAGGCGGGCGTGAAACAAGTGTTGCGCGACCTGCTCATCCCCTGGTGGAACGCCTACAGTTTCTTCGTCACGTACGCGAACGTCGACGGCTTCTACGAGGAAGAGGTGACGCGCCCGTCGGGCGACAACATTCTCGACCGCTGGATCGTCAGTTCGCTGGAGACGCTGGTACACGACGTCACCGAGGCGATGGACAATTACGACCTCCAGCGCGCGGTCCGTCCGTTTGTCGCCTTCATCGAGGCGTTGACCAACTGGTACATCCGCCGCTCGCGCCGCCGTTTCTGGAAATCGCAGAACGACGGCGACAAGACGGCCGCCTACCAGACCCTCCGCTACGTCCTGGTGCAGCTCAGCAAAGTCGCCGCGCCGTTCACGCCGTTCATCAGCGAATCCATCTACCGGAACCTGCGCGGCGCGTCGGATCCGGAGTCCGTGCATCTCTGCGACTTCCCGACGGCGAACGCGACGGCGCGGGACGAAGCGCTGGAACGCCGCATGGCCCTGGTGCAACAGGTTGTCGGACTCGGCCGCCAGTTGCGCACGGAGAACGATTTGAAAGTCCGCCAGCCGCTTTCGGCCCTCCACCTCGTCTCTGCGAAACTCGACCTCGCGGACGAACTGGGCGGCGCCTATGAAGAGCTGCTGCTGGACGAACTCAACATCAAGTCCGCGACCTACGGACGCGACGAGACGGAAATGGCGGAGATCGCCGTCAAGGCGGATTTCCGCAAGCTCGGCCCCCGGTTCGGCGCGAAGATGAAGCTCGTCGCCGCCGCGATCGCGAAGCTGGATACGGCGGGGATCGTCCCGTTGTTGAACGGCGGGACGGTGGCGTTGACGCTGTCCGACGGAAGCGAAGTCACGATCGGCGCGGAAGACGTCTCGATACGCCGCACGCCGAAAGCGGGTCTTGTGGTCGCCTCGGAGGGCGATGTCGTGATCGCGCTGGAGACGGCGCTCACGCCCGCGCTCGTCCAAGAGGGACTTGCCCGCGAATTCGTGAGCCGTATCCAGAACCTCCGCAAGGAGGCGGACTACGACGTCGTGCAGCAGATCCGCGTGACGGTGGACGGCGACGCGGAACTCCGTGCCGCCATCGAGGCGTATGCCGACTACTGCAAGGGCGAGACCCTTGCCGATGAAATCCGTTTCGAGCCGATTTCCGGCGCCGAGGCGGTCGTGTTGAACGGCCACGAAGCGAAACTCGCGGTCGAAAAGGTCTAATTCCGGGCGTGAACGCCCGGTCGTTCAGTAAGGAGAGTAAGATGAAAAAAGTGTTTGTTTCCCTGTGCGCGGTTTGTGTATTGGCGGTGGGTTGCGTCACGCTGGAAGGCGACAACGGCGGCGTGGACACGCGCCCCGTCGCGGCGGACGGCACCCGCCTGAACCGTATTCCCGGCACGGAATCGATTCCCATTCCGAACGGCCTCACCGACGTCCAGGTGCTGGACGCCGTAGAAAGCGCGATCAAAGGTACGGGCGCGGGCGACCGGAACATCTACTGGGTAAGCCAGTGGCGGGTGGAAAACCGCGACCCCGCGAACAAATGGGTTCAGGTCGTGCTGACCGCCCGCGCGCACATTCTGCACGTCTGCTACCGCATCGAGAACGGCGCCCTCATCCCGGACGTCCCCTCGTCCTCGAACCTCAAGCAGAACGGGACGCGGATTCATCGCAAAGTTCCCCAGTGGATCAATCAGTTGAACGTCCTGATTTCCAGCAGACTGTACGAACTGAAAAAGTAAAGTTTTACGAAATTGCGCCCCTCCCTTTTCTGGGAAACACACGGATTTAGGGTTCATTTCCAGCTCTGTTTTTTGCCTCACGCAGAGGAACGAACAGGAGGGTCGCGCCCCGTCGCGACCGAGTGGCGGATGTCGGATGTCGGGTGTCGTGCGGGAGGGCGCGTGTCCTCACGCGCCGCATCGGAATGGACGCGACAACCTCCGTCTATTGCCTCACGCAGAGGCGCAGAGAGGCAGAGGACGCAGAGCGTGTAACGCCCTTACACGTTCTACACGCCCTACACGCTCTACCCGGCTAATCCTTTCGTTCGGGGAGGGTCGGGCTTCGTCCCGTCCGTGTCTTTCAAAAGTTGTCCCTTGTTGTCCGTGTTGTCTTCTTTTTCAAAACCGGCATACAACCTTCGACAACCGCCCCGCCCGCTCGTCGCGGCGGCCGGCGTCCCGTTTCGGCAGCCCTGCGACTTCGCTCGTTTCCTTTTCCCGACTTCGTTGCTTGCTGGAGGATTCAGAGAATCATTACAGTCCTGCGGAACAACAGAGGCGGAAGCCGTAGTAGTAGTAGTAGTAGTAGTTGCTGTACGACGGGAAGTAGTCGCCGCGGGACGCGGAACGGCAGTACCGAGCGCAGTTGCCCCAACCACCGCCGCGTAGCACACGGCCAGAACCCGAGGAAGGACCTGTCGGATCGGTCACGCTTCCCGACGGATAGTCACCGTACCAGTCCGCGCACCACTCCCACACGTTCCCGTGCATATCGTACAACCCCCAGTCGTTCGGCGCCTTCAGTTTCACGGGATGAGTCCGATCACCGCTATTCTCGTCATACCACCCCATCTCGTCCAGGTTTCCCGTCCCGCCGTATGCCCCCGTCGTCCCCGCACGGCAGGCATATTCCCACTCCGCCTCCGTCGGGAGGCGTAGCCGTACCCCCGAAAGTTGGGCGTTCACCTTCTCGATGAACGACTGGCTATCATCCCAGGAAACCTGTTCCACGGGGAGGTCTGCTCCTTTGAAATAGGAGGGATTGTTCCCCATCACGCTCTCCCACTGCCCCTGCGTTACCGGGGTTTCCGCCAGCCAGAACCCCTTCGTCAGCGTCACGCCGTGCTGCCGTTCGTCGTCCTCCTCGCTTTCGGGGTTGCCCATCGTGAACGTCCCCGCCGGACACCAGCGGAACCGCATCTCCTCCCCGCCGGGCAGGGGGATAGTCTTGACAGCCCCTGCCTTTGTCGCGGTCTGCCGCGATGCCGCCGGGCTTTCACTACCCGGAACCCCGTTTCGTTCGCCCCGCATCGATTCCAGCCTCGATAAGTCTTCCATACCACCTCGCCCTTCGGGCAACGGCGACGCTGCCCTGATCCACGTAAAATCCGCCGTTACCTTACCACAAACGGGGGCGGATGGGAAACAAAAATAGAAAGCAAGGGGAATTGTGGGCGCATCCGCGAATCGACAAGCGGTCTTTTGTCTCACGCGGAGGCGCGGAGGAAAGAGTTTGTTTCGTTTATCAGCTTGGCGAAAGGTCTTTCGCGTGGTAAAATAGACCGGTTTTTCAACCTGATTGGATAGGGTTTGCACGATGGACACGAAATCCGTTCTTTTCCTCGCCGGTGTTCCGGCGTTTTCCAAGTTCCGTTTGGATGCGTTGTCGGCGCGTCTCGCCGAAAAACTTCCCGCGTTCAGCGGGTTCACCGTCGCAGCGGTCTACCTCTACCTCCTGCACGTCAACCCGGACGAAACGCCCGACCAGGGAGAACTGGAGAAGGCGGCCGCGCTTCTGGGCGCCTCGTTCGCCCCCGTGGGCAAGGGCGGCTTTTTCGTGACGCCGCGCAAAGGGACGATTTCGCCCTGGTCGTCCAAGGCGACCGACATCTTCCGTAACTGCGGCCTTTCACACATCCTGCGCGTCGAACGCGGCATCCACTTCCGGATCAAGGCGCTCGATCACGGGACGCGCCGCGAGTTGACGGTCGAAGAACTCCTGCCCGCGTTCGCCGCCCTGCACGACCGGATGACCGAGGGCGTCTACACGGAGCTTGCCGATTTCTTCGACCAGCGTCCGCCGCAACCCGGCCGCGTCTTCGACGTGCTGGGACGCGGCATCGAAGCCCTCCGCGAGGCGAACGTCTCCATGGGACTCGCCCTCAGCCCGGAGGAGATCGACTACCTCTTCCGCAGCTACACTGCGGCCGGACGCAACCCGACGGACACGGAGCTGGTGATGTTCGGGCAGGTCAACTCCGAACACTGCCGCCACAAAATCTTCAACGCCGAATGGGTGATCGACGGCGTTCCCCGCGAGAACTCCCTTTTCGGCATGATCAAGAACACCCACAAGCTCCACCCCGAAGGCACGCTGGTCGCCTACAAGGACAATTCCGGCGTGGTCGAAGGGTTCGACGCCGAACGCTTTTTTGTGGACGGGAAGACCCATGCGTACCGGTTCGAGCCGGACCGCATCGACATGCTGATGAAGGTCGAGACGCACAACCACCCGACCGCCATCTCGCCCTTCCCCGGCGCGGCGACCGGCGTCGGCGGCGAGATCCGTGACGAGTCCGCCACGGGCACCGGCTCGAAAACCAAGGCGGGAATCTGCGGGTTCATGGTCTCCAACCTGAACATTCCGGGATTCGCGATGCCGTGGGAAAAAGAGTTCGCCGAATTTCCCCGCCGGCTCGCCACCCCGCTCGCCATTATGACCGAAGGACCGATCGGGGGCGCGGCGTTCGGAAACGAATTCGGGCGTCCCCAGCTGAACGGCTTCTTCCGCACCTATCAGGAGACGGTGAACGGGCGCGAACGCGGCTACCACAAGCCCATCATGCTCGCCGGCGGCATGGGCAACATCCGCCACGGGCTCGTCTATAAAAAAGAAGTCCCCCCCGGCGCGCTGATCGTGCAGATCGGCGGCCCCGCGCTACGGATCGGCCTCGGCGGCGGATCCGCCAGTTCCCTCGTCATCGGGACGAACGACGAAGAGCTTGACTTCAACTCCGTCCAGCGCGGCAACGCCGAGATGGAACGCCGCTGCCAGGAAGTGATCGACGCCTGTGTCGCGATGGGCGGCGACAACCCCATTCTCAGCATCCACGACATCGGCGCGGGGGGCCTCTCCAACGGTTGCCCCGAACTGGTCGAAAAGACCGGCGCCTCCTTCGAACTCCGCGAAGTCCACAACGAAGAGCCTTCGATGAACCCGATGGAAATCTGGTGTTGCGAGGCGCAGGAACGCTATGTCCTCGCCATCCAGCCGGAGTGCGAGGCGATGTTCCGCGCCCTCTGCGAGCGCGAACGCTGCCCCGTAGCGTTTATCGGGAAGGCGCGCGACGACGGACGGCTTGTACTCACCGACCGCCACTTCGGCGACAAGCCGATCGACATGGACATCCACGTCCTGCTCGGCAAGCCCCCCCGGATGTTGCGCGATGTCGCGTCGAGCCCCGTGCGTCCCGCGCCGCTCGTCCTCCCCGAAAAGGTCGATTTGAGGGCCGAGGTTGACAACGTGCTGCGACTCCCCTCCGTCGCCAACAAGACCTTCCTGATTTCCATCACCGACCGGAGCGTCACCGGCATGGTACACCGTGACCAGATGGTCGGGCGTTACCAGCTCCCCGTCGCCGATAATGCCGTCACCGTCACCGACTACATCCATTACACGGGCGAGGCGATGTCCACCGGCGAACGTCCGGTCGTCGCCTTGATCGACGGTCCCGTCTCCGCCCGTATCGCAGTCACCGAGGCGATCCTGAACCTCGCCTCCGCCGACATCGGCGCAATCGGCAACATCAAGCTTTCCGCGAACTGGATGGCCGCCGCCGGCGAACCCGGCGAGGACGCGAGGCTCTACGAGACCGTCCAGGCGCTCGGGCTTTCCTTCTGCCCGGAGGCCGGCGTCTCAATCCCCGTCGGGAAAGATTCCTGCTCGATGCGCACAGTCTGGAAGGACAGCGGCGGGACCGACCGCAAACAGGTCGCCCCGCTCAGCCTCGTCATCAGCGCGTTCTCGCCGGTGCGCGATGTCCGCAAGACGGTAACACCCGATTTCAAGCCCGGCGCGAGCCGGTTGTTGCTGGTGACGCTCGATCCGCGCACCCCCGCCGTCGCCGCACTCGGCGCCGGCGCCTGGGCGCAGACACGGAACCAGGTGGGCGATGTTTCGGCGGATGTCGATCCGAAACGCCTGCGCGCCCTGTTCGAGGCCGTCCAGGAACTCGTGGACAAGCAGTTACTGCTCGCCTACCACGATGTCTCGGACGGCGGCGTGATGGTCACGCTTACCGAAATGGCGATGGCCGGCGGACGCGGTTTCGATGTTCTCCTCCCCGGCGAAGCGGAATACGCGGCGGACGAACTCGCCGCGCTCTTCGGCGAAGCCCCCGCCGTCGTGCTGCAGGTCGCCGACAAAAACCTTGCCGCCGTGACCGAGGTGCTGGCCGCGCACGGATTTGACGACGAGCCCGACTGCCGCGACATCGGCGCTCCGACGGACGGGCGCGTCGCGCGCATCCGGATGTTTGACACCGCCGAATCGGAACGCTGCGTACTGGAAGCTTCCCTTTCCGAACTCCGTTCCCGCTGGTCGGAACTCACCTACCGGATGCAGGCGCTCCGCGACAACCCCGTCTGCGCGAAACAGGAATTCGAAATCGCGCAAGACGAGACCGATCCCGGCATGACCTTCCACATCGGATACGATCCGGAGTGGAAACCGGAGACCAAGGGCGAGAAGCCGCGCATCGCCATCCTGCGCGAACAGGGCGTAAACGGGCAAGTCGAAATGGCCGCCGCGTTCACGCTCGCCGGATTCGACGCGGTGGACGTCCACATGACCGACCTGCAGACCGGGCGCGCGGACCTCGCCTCGTTCAACGGCTTGGTGGCGTGCGGCGGTTTCTCCTACGGCGACGTGCTGGGCGCGGGGTCGGGCTGGGCGCGGAGCATCCTCTACAACGACGAGCTCATGGAGGCGTTCCGCGTCTTCTTTGCGCGTCCCGACACGTTCACGCTGGGCGTGTGCAACGGATGCCAGATGGTCGCCCAGTTGAAAGACATCATTCCCGGCGCCGCCCACTGGCCGCTGTTCGGCCGCAACATTTGCGAGCAGTTCGAGGCGCGTTACGTGACGCTGGAGGTGATGGACTCGCCCTCCATTCTGTTGAAAGGGATGGCGGGATCGCGTATCCCCATCGTGACCGCGCACGGGGAAGGGCTCGCCGTCTTTGCCAACGAGGCGGACCGTGAAGCCTGCCGCGCCGCCCTCCGTTATGTCGATGGGAAGGGGAACCCGACCGAGCGTTACCCCTGGAATCCGAACGGGTCGAAGGGCGGGTTCACCGGATTCACGAGCGACGACGGTCGTGCGACGATTATGATGCCGCACCCGGAACGGAACTTCCGCAGCGTCCAGCTCTCCTACCGTCCCGACGATGCCTTCACGGGCGAGGCCGGCCCCTGGATGCGTATGTTCCGCAACGCCTACGCCTTCGCGACAGGGCAGTAGAGGAGGCGCATGAAACCGAGTGACATACCGGCGGTGAACCGCCTGTTGAAAAAAGAGTTCGCCAGACAGCACGCGCCGATCATCGAGCTGGTGGCGGCGCAAACCCGCGACCCTTTTCATGTGCTGGTCGGGACGATCCTCAGCGCGCGGACGAAGGACGCCTGCACGGCTGGCGCCGTCCGCCGGCTTTTCGCCGAGATTTCCTCGCCGGACGACCTTCGGGAAATTCCGCTGGAACGGCTGGAGAAGCTGATCTTCCCCGTCGGATTCTACCATGAAAAAGCGCGGCATCTGAAAGCGCTCCCCGATGTCCTCCAGTCCAAATTCGGAGGCGTCCTGCCCGACACGGTCGAGGCGCTGTGCGAACTTCCCGGCGTCGGGCGGAAAACCGCGAACCTCGTCGTCGCGCTCGGTTTCGACAAACCCGCCATCTGCGTAGATGTCCACGTCCACCGCATCTCCAACCGGCTTGGCCTGCTTCAGACCAAGACCCCGTTTGAGACGGAAATGGCGTTGCGGCAAATCCTTCCCGTCCGGTACTGGAAAACCTGGAACTCGTATCTCGTTTCTTTCGGGCAGACGCGGTGCGCCCCCCGGAACCCGCGTTGTGACGACTGCCCGATCCGCGCCTTCTGCAATGAATGTAACGCTACACGATCTCGTTAACGGCTGGTTCACCCCGCGTTACCTTGCGAAACTCTCCGGCGGGGAAAACAGCTCCGCAGACGCCATCGGGCGGGAGTGGCTGCTTGCCGACGGAAAGCGGCTGCGCCCGTTTTTGACGGCCTCGGTTTACGCCGTCCTTCGCGGGGAAGCGGACTTGGAGCGGATCGCCCCTGTTGCCGTCGCGGTCGAATGTTTCCACAAGGCATCGCTGATACACGACGACATCGAAGACGGCGACACGGAACGGTACGGGCGTCCCGCCGTCCACGTCCGCTACGGGGTCGCCCAGGCGATCAACGCGGGTGACTGGCTGATCGGCGAAGGGTACAGGCTTCTCGCCTCGGCCCCGTTCGAGGCCGCCGTCCGGGCGGAAACGCTGGCGGTCGCGGCAGAAGGGCACCGGGAGTTGGCCCGAGGGCAGGGGGATGAACTCGCCTATTGTGAAAAACCGAGAATCGTCACCGTGGACGATGTGTTGCGGATCTACCGGCAGAAAACCGCTTCCGCGTTTGAAGTCGCCGTCCAATGCGGGGCGATCGCGGGCGGACTGCCGACCGAAGACCGGGCGCGGCTGTCGGTGTTCTCGCGCGCCTTCGGCATCGCCTACCAGATACGGGACGACCAGGAGGATTTTACCTCGCAGGGGCAGCGGGGGGCAGACCTTCTCTCGCTCAGGCCCACGCTACATTTCGCGGAAGCGTGCAGCCGGGGGCTGGCCGAAACGAAAAAGGTGCTGGAAGAAGCGGGCGGACGCGAAACACGGATACGATTGATGGAAGCCATCGCCCGTTCCGAGATTCCCGAATGTATTGAAACGCGATTCCGCGCCGCGATGGAAGAAGCCAGAAAAGCCGCAGAAGAAGTACAAGCACTCCCTCTCCGCGCCTTTTTGCTCCATCTTCTTGACGAAAAAAAACGTGCCTCCGCCCGACCCTGAAAGGGCGGCAGGGATACTCCCTACCGTTGTCTACGAACGGAAACACGAAAAAATAATAATCGACGGCTTTCGACGGCTTTCGACGGCAAAAAAAGGGGGGCCGCCGCGCCGGCACGGCGCGGCGGCCCC
>JAGAEL010000155.1 GCA_017613085.1 Kiritimatiellia bacterium
CACCGCCTGATGGTGAGCGCGATCGCCGGCGACAACCTGAACGCGAAGGTGACGAACTCCGGATCCGGCGGCAAGCTCATCTGCACGAGCGGCGTCGCTTCCATTGACACCAACAACCTGGAACTCGCGTCCAACGTCGTCCTGACCGACGGCAGTGAAGACCAAATCGCGACGCCCGTGATCTCGCCCTCGACCGCGCCGGACGATACGACGTTCTTCAGCGGATCCAAGACCGTGACCATCACGTGCGCGACTTCGGGCGCGACGATTCGCTACACGCTTGACGGCAGCGAGCCGACGCAATCCAGCACGGCGTATTCCAGTGCGCTCACCGTCTCCGCCACGACGACCGTCAAGGCCAAGGCGTTCAAGACCACGTACAGGCCGAGCGATACGGCGACCGTCTATTATTCGCGCCTCACCGAGACCGGCAACCTCATCCTCAACGGCGACTTCGAGATGAGCTGGCTCAGCGACACCGGCAACCGCTGGGCGTATGCATCGGACATCGGCACGCGGGCGACCGTTCCCCATTGGACGGCGAGCGGCAGGACGGGTCTCGGCTTGCCGAACACCACCTGGTGCGCGGACATCGCGGAATTCGGCACCTACGTGATGTTCCTGCAGCAGAGCAGCGGCGGCGGCTACTTCGAGCAGAAGCTCAAAGTGCCGGCGGCGGGCACGTACCGCATTGAATTCGACTATGCGGCGCGTCCCGGTTACGTCGGGGAGTCGTCGCAGCTGCAGTTCGCCGAGGCTGGCGGCTCCTTCGCCACGCTGGCGACGATTACGCCGTCCGCCGCGACGCGCAGCACCTACCTCGGCACGGTGACGGTTTCCGCGCCGGGCATCCACACGCTACGCATCAACCAGCCTTCACAGTCCGCAGACAAGGCGAACGTTTTTGACAACTTCTCGTTCATGCTCGCGGAGACGGTGGCGACGCCGACGATCTCGCCTGCTTCTGGCAGCACGTTCTACGTCGATTCCACGAACGTCACGCTTGCGTGCGCGACGGCTGGCGCGACGATTCGCTACACGCTCGACGGTAGCGAACCGACGGAGAGCAGCACGGCGTATTCCGCGCCGTTCGCGTTGACGACCGAGGCGACTGTCAAGGCCAAGGCGTTCAAGGTGGGCTATGCCGCGAGCGCCACGGCATCCGCATCCATCGCGGTAAAGGGCCGTGTCGCAACGCCCGTTGCATCGCCTGCCGCGATGACGTTCTTCGACATCCCGATGAACGTCACGCTCTCCTGCGCGACGGCTGGCGCGACGATTCGTTATACGACGAATGGCAGCGCGCCGACGGCAAGCAGCCCTGCGTACAGCAGCGCGATTTCGATCAGCGCCACCACGACCATCAAGGCCAAGGCGTTCATCACGGCTGGCGGTGTGACGTATGAAAGCGACGTCTTGACCGCCGCCTACACGCTTGCGGAACAGGCGGGGGCTCCCACGTTCGATCCCAACGGTGCGTCCTTCTTCGCGACGAATATCGTTGTGAAGCTTGCCAGCACGACGCAGGGTGTGACGATCCGTTACACGACGGACGGTAACGCCCCGACATCCTCCAGCACGCCGTACACGGCCCCGATCACCATCACTTCGACGACCACGATCAAGGCGCAGGTGTTTGCGGATGGATACCGTCCTAGTTCGATCGCGACCGCCACGTTCACGCGCCACCAACTTATCGGCGATAACTTGGTGCCGACGGGGAGCGCGTTCCCCGCGAACGGTGGCACGGCGGTCGTTTCGACACCCGCCGCCGGCGATTACGACCTCACGTTCTCCTATACGGGAAGTGCGTGGGCGTCGGCCACGGTGTATGTGAAGAACGGCGGGACGGTCGTGACAAACTTCACGCTGGAGGCGACGGACAATGCATCGCATACGTTCAGTAACTCCGTGGCGCTCGCTTCGGGCGGCGACTACACGATTGAACTGGTGAAAGGTTCTGGAGCCGGTATCGCGCTGGACGGTGTCTCGTTCCAGATCCCGGACACGGAAGAGAACCGCCAGTCCTACTGGGTGTACGAGACGGCGGAGACCACGGGGGCGACCGGTTCCTGGTCGACTCCCATCGAATGGAAGGTGACGAAGACTGCGGAATTCGAAGGCGACTATGTGTTCATGCCGTATACGGAATCCGGCGGAAACACGGCCACGCTGCAGGCTACGATGTCGTTCAGCGAGTCGGGTGAGTTGCCGGATCCTGATCCGGCGGCGCAGTGCGCGTTGACGCTTTCGGAGGGGAGCTTCCAAATCCTGTCGGTGGTTTCAAATGAGCAGAAATGGGTTTCCGTTGCGGCCACGGGGGTTACGCCCGCGTTCAGAACGGACTACACCCTATACTTCAAACTGGACTACAGAAGCGGGACGTACTCCGTCGACATTCTGGACGGTGGTGATTATAAACCGCTTGCGGCGATGGCCGGCGGCCCGTTTGCGGCGGGGACGACCGCCTTCCCGCTCGCGGCGAATGCGACGAAAGTCTCACAGATCGGATTCCGCGGAACGGGTGAGTTTTCCTCCCTCTTGGCCTCCTATGAAACGGTCGAGATAACGGGATTCCAGGATAAAGATGAGATCGTCCTTCGCGACGCGGCGAGCTTCATCCTCAACGAGGCCCGTGCTGTCTGGCTGAACGGCTTCGGTGCCAAGTCCGCCGTGGAGGCCCGGTTGGCCGGGATTTCGAAGTCCGACTTCGACAAGGCGTACCTCTGCAACCTCGAACTGATGGGCGATTTCTCCGCCTCGCTGGATATCACCGACATCTCGGTCGGCTCGACGAACGTTGAAGTCACCGTCCGTCTCACCCGCACCGGCGCGAAGGAGACGGGAGGTGTCGCCGAACCGATTATCGGCGTCCTGAAGTTCTACGGCGCGGCTACGGTTGGATCGTTCGGTACCGACCCCTTGACGACGGCGACGATCACGGATGACGACTTCAGCGAAGGCGATACGACCAAGGTGACGATCCCGAAGAATGGCGAAGGACCCTTCTTCAAGGCGAAGATCATCGAACGTGAGCCGTAAGTCGGTGAAATTGAATCGTAAGCAACTTTTGTTGATGGTTTTGGCGGGCGGCCTCTTGCAGGCCGCCGCCTATTACTTTGCCGGCGTCATGGCCTCGCCGGGGAACTTCGTTTCCATCCCGCAGCCGGACACGCTGCTCTACTGCCAATCGGCAAGGATGGTGGCCGAAGGCAAGCCGTTTGTCTTCACGCCCGGAGACCTTCCCAGCACGGGGTGTACGTCGCATCTCTATCCGTTCCTTCTGTCGATCCCGTATCTGCTGGGGGCGAAAGGCGATGCCCTGTTGACCGCCGGGTTTGTGCTAAACGCCGGGTTCTACCTCGTCTTCCTGTTGGCGTGGGCGGCAATCTTCTGGAAACTGGACGGACGTGAAGACAAATGGACGGCAAAGCTTGCCGCCGCGCTTGGCGTACTGTGCGGACAAAGTGCGATCTGCGCCTTTTCGCAGAGCGACACCGGGTTGTTCATGGCGCTTTCCGCCGCCCTTGCCGCCGCCCTTTTCCATGGCCGTATCGCGACCTTCGGCGTCCTGCTCGTCCTCGCGCCCTGGGCGCGGCCGGAAGGAATGTTGCTGGGCGGACTCTTCGCCGCCGCGTTGGCCGTTCGCCGGTTCATAGGCGACCGTCCGTCGAAAGGCGAGTGGGGCTGCGTAGCGGCGTGGGCGGTCTCCTGTGCAGGCGTTTTTGCGCTGAACCGTGCGTTGACGGGCATCTTCGCGTTCCAGTCGGTCGCCTATAAAGGCTATTTCAAAGAGTTTCCGTTGCCGACGGCATTGAGCTTGACGGCGCAGGACTTTATGAAGATGGCGAAGGCGCTGTTCCTCGGTATCTCGGAAAAAGCGCCGCGTGACCTCTTCTATCTTCCGGTCTTGGGGGCGGTGTTCGCCTGGACGGGAATCTTTCGCAGAGACTGGCGGAAGCCGTGGCCCCTGCTTTGGTTGTTCGCCTCGGCGGGCGCGTGTGTCGCGGTCGTCGCGTCGAGTATGTGGCAGGATACCAATTTCGACCGGTATCTTGCCTGGATGGTCCCCCTCTGGCTCTTCCTTATGGCGGAAGGTGCGGTGTGGTTCTCGGAAGTCCTGGCAAACCACATTCAAGCGGACCGCGTGACCTCGCCGCGCTGCCGCAATCCGGAGGGGGCGGAGGGGACGTCCCTCTACACCCGCTTCAATCCGATTCCTTCGTGTCTCCTTCTCGCCTCCCAAGGCTTCTTTGCGGTGGTCTTGCTTTCCATTTTTTACGGCACGTCGCTGGAGGACGGGTATGACTACGAGTTCGCGAAAGAGGCGAACGCCCTACTTCCGGCGGAGGCGAAGATCGGCACGTTCAAAGGATGCGGGCTTTCCTATGCGTTGCAGGGACATCGGATGGTGAACATCGGGGGGATCTATTCGCCCGACTTTTTCCGTCCCGATTATTGGATGAATCTGGAGTTGCTGAAACACCGTCCCGATCTCCGGTTCGACGTCTGGTGTTTTCCGGGAGGCGAAAATCCCGACTATTACGGGGTCTCGCTCCGTTCACTCTGCGGAAAGACGTTGCTGATGGCCTCGGACGGCGGCACCTTCCGCGAAACCGATTGGCGTTCGCTGGATGCGGTTTCCGTGCCCTTCAAGCCCTTGTCCACAAACGTTGTGGACAAGATCGACGTGGGGTATTTGGAGGATGAAAAACGCGCCGGTTACCTAGCCGAAAGCCGGCATTACCGGTTGCGGTATCCGCCGTTTATGATGGAAGGGACGCACGACGGGAAACGGATGCTCGACGGCGGCCGTGCGGTTGTCGGTTGGGATTCGATGACCTTCCGCGCAACGCCGGGGCGCGACACGAAAGTGGTGATGCGTACGGCGGCGCGGGTGAAGACGGAAGTCCGGGCTGCGGGTGTCCGCGAACAGAAGGTCACGTTTGATTCGCCGCTGAAGTTGCGCGTGAAAGTCGATGGCGAGGAAGCGGGCGTCTTCTCCTGCCCGATGGAGAACGCGAGCAACACCTTTTCCGAAGTCTCGTTCACGATTCCCGGCGCTTTGATCCGCCATTCTTCCCCGCGTTTGGAAATCTACGGCGACCGCGCCGTTTTCGGCTACTGGTTCTATCAGTAGCGGGGGCGGACGGCACAAAGCCCGTCCCTCCCGAAACAGAACAAATGTGTAAAAAGCCAGCCGCCAACGGTCAGTACCGGCATCCGTTTCTAGCACTGGTTCCGATGTCACGGACGGGGAGGCGTAATGGCCACGGGATAAAAAAATCGATCGCGATCGAGGGCAATCGATCGCGATCGAAAGTAAAACGCAGGTTCCGTCTACTGTGCGATTCCGCCGTAGTAGAAGGTGCTTCCTGCTTTCCCGACGGCGGCGGCAACCGTTTCGGCGGGTACCAGCGCGCCCTTCAGGTTAGCCTTCTTCTTCCCAATGCGCACACTGGCGGTGAATAACCCCGTCTTGCTCTTGGCATTGAACTTCGCGGACTTGTTCGACCCCGCCGTGACGCTCGACTTGGACGCGCTGAGCGTGAAGGAAGCGACGACATTCCCGGCGCGACCGACGACCAGGAAGGTCCTGCCGGCATACCCGCCAAGGGAGGCGGTGTATTTACGGCCGGAGGCGGAAAGCGCTTCCGAGTACACACCCTTCCAGGAGGCGGAGGGAATGTTGAACGTGCCGCTGCAGACAACACCGATGCCCGACAGTTTCACGCCGCTCCCCTTCTTGAACACGGGGAAGTACAACGCGGTTCCACCGACACCCGCCGGGAAGTAGATGCCGGCCGCCGCCGCTTGGTCGGCGGTTAGATTGATTCCGGTGGTGGAGATGGAGGCTTGCTTCGTGTCGGGGAGCTTGCAGATCGTCTTGACCTTGCCTTTGGCCTTGACCGTCACCGATGCGTACCCACGGATGGTGCCGTTATTGGTGAGGGCAGCCGTGAACGTTCCCGTATTCCCGGAACCCGCTGTCCGCGCAACGACGCGGTATCCCTTGTAACTTCCTACCCAGACGCCGTCGCCTCTCCGCGTGAGGGAGAGACCGCCCTGGTTGAACGAAAGCCCTTCCCCTTTCGCCGTGACCGAACCTTTGACGTTGACTTTTCCGGGGAGGGCGAGTTTCGCGGTCGCCTTCCCGTTCGCAGAGACGCTGAACGCGAGTGTCCCGACGAGCGAGCGACCGTCCGCCTGATAGACCAGGCCCGTGCATTTCGTTTTCAGGTTCTTCGCCGCCTTGACCGAGAGCGTCACCCAATGGGTCGTTGTACCGCTGGAATTGCTCGCCATGATCGCGACCGAGAACGTGCCGGTCCGGAGGGTCGAGCCGGAGACCGTACCGGTCGCGCCGTTGATTTTCAGACCGGAGGGAAGCCCGGAGGCGGAGTACGTCACCGGCGTCAGGCTCGCCGCCGTGAAGTTGACGGAAACGGGAAGTTTCTGGTAGGCGGTGACAAACGTCACCGAGTCTGCCGGGAATTCCGGGTTCGCGACAATGCTGAAGGTGTTGATCGTGCCGTATACGAGGACATCGCCGGAGGCGTAGTCGAACGTGTTGGACGGGATCAGGGCATCGACAGCCGCGTAGATTGTGCCCTGCGCGGTGTCCGTCCTGACAACGCCGAGGTCGATTGCGTTGAGCGGGGCGCAGTCGCCCTCATAGACGCTCGCCATGCCGTTCGCCGTCGCCCCCATGTTAAGGACGTAGGAGGAGGCGCCGTCCAACGGATTCCAGGCGAGATCGACCAGCGAGTGATTCGACTGGAGGGCACGAAGCTGGATGGCGGAACCGTTTGCCGGCGCGGTGAGCGCGACCGTCGCGTAGGGAGTGAACGAGAGACTGCCGAGTTTGAACACGGTTACATTCACCTCTCCAGGGTCGTCGTCCGCCTCGCTCTGAATGATCTGCTGCGTGGGGTTGTCCGGGTTATCCGGGTTGTCCGGGTTGTCCGGGTTGTCCGGGTTGTCCGGGTTATCCGGATTATCCGGGTTGTCTGGGTTATCCGGGTTGTCTGGATTATCCGGGTTATCCGGGTTGTCCGGATTGTCTGGATTGTCCGGGTTATCCGGATTATCCGGGTTGTCCGGCGGGGGCGCTACGGCCGCGCCGGTGAAGACGACCCTCTGGCCTTTCGTCAAGCCGATGGTCGTGACGGCGGCCGCGTTTACCGTCGATTCCGTGCCGTCGATCTGGACGGTCAACGTGCCGACTCCATCGACGGAAGCGCCGCCGATGGTCAACGTGCCGGATTCGGTGGCCGTGAAGGCGAGTTCGGTGGCGGAACCGGAGGCAATCGGCCCGCTACGCAGGACATCGTTCTGGTCGAGATACCAGTCGTTCGCAGGGGCGACAAGCACGTTCAACCCTTTGGACGCCGCGTACTGGGCGAGCGTCTGTTTCACATCCGCGTTTTTGACGGTGAGGGTGAAGGACTGCGTGCCCAGGTTGGCCTCGCCGGAAACCTTCGAGAGGCTGACGACCGTAGTGTCCATGATATCCGGCATCAGCGAAGGCTTGAAGGTGAAGGAGACGCTACCGCTGCCGTTGCCGGTGGGCAGCGTGAACTCGGTCGCGCTGAAAACGCCCTGCGGGTCATCCGAACTCAACCGGACGACGACGTTTCCTGCGCCCTGCGAGTAGGAGATCGAGCCGGAGTAGGTTTCACCCGCCGTAATCGTGGTCCCCTGGGAAAGGTTGACGGTCGAAATCCGGGGCTTTGCCGGAACATACTTGGAGAGCCAGGCCTGCCATTTCGCCTCGTCCGGATACACCTTGCTCCAGTCCTTGCTGGCGTTCAGCGAACTGAGAAGTTTGCCGTTGGCGCTCCAGATGGCCATGCCGGGATATTTGTTGTTCGCGCTGCTCCCCAGGTACTTCCAGTAGTACTTGTCGAAATTCTTGTCTTCCGCCTTGTTCACCATGACCAGGATCATGGGGTGGTCCGCGATGAAGCTTTCAAAGTGGCTTGACGAGGAGACGCACCGCTCCGCCCAGGTGGCGCAATGTCCGCAGTTCCCGTTCGGTCCGTGGTTGACGAAGGTGATCAACATCGGGACATTGTTGGCTGCGGCCGCGGCCACCGCCTTCGAGACCTGGCTGGTCCATTTGTTCACGTACACATCGCCGGAATTACTGACGGAAGGGTACTTCGCGCCCCACGACGAAAACGCCGCCAGAAGACTGGCGACCGTTACAACAATACGTTTCTTCATACACTTCATCCTTTCCTAGACGACAAGTCCGGCATCAAGCACGGCGTGTTCATTTTCGGTTGCCGAAAACACCGCCATTTTCAGAAAGTAAACGAATTCTGTCAAACAAAATTGGGTATTTTTTTCAATTGGCCTTTTTCGGCCAGTCGGCGGCGTCGATCCGGAACGCGGTCATCATGTTCCGGTCGTGCGTCGGCGCGTAGCTCCAGACGATTTTTTTGTCGCGGGTGATTTCGAACGCGGTGACGCGTGAACCATCCGGACGTCCGTTCGCGTACGTCCCCACCACGAGGTTCCCGTTCGGGAGTTCCTGGATGCCGCAGAGGTTGTCGAGTTTCAATTCGGGGAAGTCCCCGATGGTGAACGACCAGACCGCGCGATGGTCGGGCGTGTATTCGGTAATGCCGCCCAGGTGGGAGACGATCGTGTTGCCGTCCGCCCGGCGCAACGCCTCGAAGGTGAGCGGGGAGTGGCCGCTTTTGAGGCGGGGCGCGTACTGTTCCCACAAGAGTTTCCCCTTGGCGTCGTACTCGCGTACCGCGTTCGCGCCCGAACAGCAGACCAGGTACGTCCCCGCCGGGGTCTTGCGGATCATGCGGTAACGGTTGTGAAGCCCTGGCATTTTCCCTTCGGCGGTGCGGGGATCGCCCTTGAACCGGACGACGGCGTTCGTCGTACCCGCCGCGAACTCCGTGATGTACCCCGTTCCGTTTTCGGCGATCACGATGTTCCCGTCCGGCAGGATCTCAAATCCGAAAAGCCCGTCTTTCGGGCTGGGGCTGTAGAGGAATTCCTTTTTGCCGGAGAGCACGTTGACACGCCAGAGGTTGTTGTTCGAGAAATACACCCAACCGTCCTTCAGCCAGACGCGGTGGATGTTCCCGCACTTTTTCAGTTCCCAGAGAATCTTCCCGTCCGTGCCCACGAGCATGGCGCGCGCGGTGGCCGCCACAAGCAGGGGCGACGGTAGCTCGCCTTTGATTTCGGGGGCGGCAGGGGACAAGGCGGTGAACATGGCGCAGACCGCCGACAGGAAGAAGGGGGTAAAAGGTTTCATCGGTTGTGTTCCTTTCGGTTTAAACGTGACACCCTTCAGTCTACCACAAAACCGGGGGATGAAAAACCACAAGTTGTGATTTTTCATTTTCATCCGTCGCGGAATCGTGTATACTCGCTCCCATGAAAATGAATGTGAAGACATCCCTGTTCGTTGGCGCGGCGCTTTTCGCTTCCGTAAACGGAATCGCGTACGAGGTGAAACTCGACACCTCCCCGGATCGCGTGAAGGCGCCGCTCGTTGTGGATATGGAACGTATCGGGACGCTGCGTCCCCGCTCTGTGGGCGAGATCCACGGTTCCAATTGGACGCTCGGCTGTGAAACGCTCGACCGTGATTTCGCAGACTTCGAGCAGTACAAGCGCTTCCTCGCCCCGCTTGGCATCAAGACTATCCGTCTCCAGGCCGGCTGGGCGAAATGCGAGAAGGAGAAGGGCAGATACGACTTCGCGTGGCTTGACAGCATCATCTACTACGCCTGTTCGCAGGGCATCAACGTCCTGCTTGAGACCGGCTATGGCAATCCCGTGTACAAGGGTGGTGGCGGATGGGACCTCGGCGCGGGGTTCCCTACGTCCGAGCAGGGGCTTGCCGGATGGGACCGCTGGGTCGAGGCGATGGCGACGCGCTACAAGGGGCGCGTTCGCGACTGGGCGATGTGGAACGAGCCGGATTGCGGGGGGAAGACGCCGGAGTCGATTGCAGCGTTCAACATCCGCACGGCGAAGATCATCAAGCGCATCATCCCCGATTCCCGCATCGCGGGACTCTCCCTCGCGGGTAACAACCCCGGACACCTTGAAAAATGCCTCAAGGCGATGGGCGATGACGTGAAGCTCTTCGACTGGATCATCTACCACGGTTACGCGCCTGCACCGGAATCATCGTATGAGAACGTTGAGAAGCAGAAGGAGGTCCTCGCGAAATACAACCCGAAGGCGAAGATGCGCCAGGGCGAGAACGGCTGTCCGAGCGAGATGGCCACGAAGTTCGCGCTCAGCGGCATACCCTGGAGCGAATACTCGCAGGCGAAGTGGGATATGCGCCGGATGCTCGGCGACCTCGGCCACGACGTGGAGTCGAGCGTGTTCACGATCTGCGACTTCAACCACACAGGGCGCGAGATCAACCTGAAAGGACTTCTCCGCGCGAACGAGAACAAGGAGGTCATCGCC
>JAGAEL010000156.1 GCA_017613085.1 Kiritimatiellia bacterium
ACACGCGCCCTCCCGCACGACAGGCGACGCCCGACATCCGACAGCCGCCACGCGGTCGCGACGAAGCGCGACCCTCCCGCTCTTTCCTCCGCGCCTCTGCGTGAGACAAAAGACCGGTTACACGATTCACGGATGCGCCCGTTTCACGCGAGACGGGGGCTTCCTAAATTGGATGCAGGAACATCGCCATGTAATGAGGTAGTGTCACCTTCTTTCCCGACACGCCCACGTTCCCGCCCGTGAACTTGTAGCCGAACGGCACGTCTGGACGGGCAAGCAGTTTGTCAAGCGAAAGGGTCTGCCCAGTCTTCGCCTTGACTTCCACCGGGATGACGCCATGTTCGCTCTCGATCAAGAACTCCATCTCCAGGCGTCCACCGTCCTTGCTGTGGTAATACAACGGGAAACCGTTGCGCTCAAGTATGCCCGCTACGAGATTTTCGTAGATGCCGCCCTTCAGCGAACCGCCGAGCGAACCATCCAGGATTTGTAGCTTCGTTGACATTCCGTACTGTGCACACAACATCCCCACATCCGACATATACAATTTGAACCATCCTTCGCGGACGTAGGCAGGAAGCCCCGTCAGCGGGGTCTCGACACATTCCGCCATCGACACCAGCCGCGCCGCCTTCAACCACTCCACGCTGGCAAGGTACTTTCGCGCCGACCCCATCGTGTCCACCTCCGCGTACTTGAACTTGCGATTCTCCTTCGCGAGAATGCGCGGTATCGCACGGTAGCATTGTTCGATCTTCGGAATGTCAGGTGCCTCGGCATACTTGTGTATGTCATCTACGCACGCCATCAGTAACTTCTCCTGCGTACGCTGAACGTCCCCATAGTGCGGGAAATCCACATACCCGCTGACCACTTCCGGCATCCCTCCTACCACGGCGTACTCCCGTAGAAGCGCATGGAGTTTCCCATTCACGACCTCCGGCACAACCTCCCGCCGCTGGAAATATCCTTCCAGATGCGAGATGAATGCATCCTCGTACCCCTTCGCCCAGAGAAATTCGCGGAACGAAAGCGAGTACATGACCATCTGGCGCTCAAATCCCACGGGAATCGATTTCGGCTGACGGCGTTTACGCCCTTTCTTGTATTTGATTCCCAGCAATGATCCCGATGCGATGACATCATACCGGTCGTCCTCGGCCAAAAACTTCATTGCCGTACGCGCGTTGGGACATTCCTGTATCTCGTCAAGGAACAGGAGCGTCTTTCCGGCAATGAACCGCGCCTGCGGCATGACTGCGGAAATGCCGGCATAGATGTTCTGGGCATCAAGACTTCCGTCAAATATCCCAATACATTCGGGATGGGTAATGAAGTTCAAGGTAACCATGCTTTCATAGTTTTCCCTCCCAAACTTCTCGATAATGAATGTTTTGCCAATCTGTCGTGCGCCTTTGACAAGAAGACACTCTTTGCTCTTGGACGCTTTCCACGCCTTCAACGTCTCATAGAACTCTCTTTTCAATTCTGCCATAAATGCCTCCTCTTTTACAGCTCTCTTACAGACGGAGAAACTGCAATTATTCTATCATATGAGCGACCGAATCGCAATATGCAAGTTTTTGCGACCAAAAAGTCGAAAAGTTGCAAGTTTTTGCGACCTCAGAACAATGCTTTCTGCATATTTTCACGGTCTGACCGATTCGTAGCCGTAGTATATCCTGCATCCGTAGGGGGGTGAAAATCGGAGATGCGCCCCCCGCTCACGCCGACTCGATGACCGGCATGTCGACAGCCGCCACTCGGTCGCGACGAAGCGCGCCCCTCCCCACTCTTTCCTCTGCGCTTGAAACATTACCCCTCCCACGGCAAACAGTATCTCAAGTACCCTTTTTCTGCCAAGTTTCACGCGAGACGGGGGCTTGGCGAAGGCCGAGGAGTTTTCGCAACGTGCCGATGCCGTAGACCCACAGCGTCACCCAGCAGACGGGGATGTGGTAAAACCAGGCGGCGTCGGGATGGCGGACGAATCCTTTGAGCATCTGCCAGAGGAGCGGAAATACGAGCGCGGTTTCCAGCACGAACCAGACGACCCCGGATTTCTTCTGGCGGTCCCACGGGTAGCTGCGCTGTTTTTCCTGCGCAAAAAAGAGGAAGTCGCGGATCCGGCGCCGTTGTTTGCGGGCGAAATCCGCCAGCCGCGCGCAGTACAGGTGGACAATCCCCGTCTTCACCTTCGCCACATGGTTGTACCCCGCGTCGATCGCCTCGCACAGAATGTCGATGTCGAAGAAATACGGCGTCCAGCGGACGCGCTCCAGAAGCGTCCGCCGGAAGACGAACCCGTTGGCGCCGATCGTGGGCAGCGTCTCTTTGGTCAACGTCAGTTTCAGGTAATTGCTGACCAGCTCCTGATGGACGGGGAGTTCCGTCCAACGCCCGGTCACGCACGAGAACCGGTCGTAGTTTCCCGTGAAGAGACAGAGGGGATCGTTCATGCCCAGGAGGGCGAAATACCGGGTCAACGCCGGATCTTCCTTACGCGCCGTGTAGCTGAGGGGTTCCGAGGCGACAATCGCCGGGTCGTCGAATGGCGCGACCATATTCCGCAGCCATGCTGCGTCGGGCAGGATGTTGTCGCTATCGACCAGCGCGATCAACGCGCCGCGTGAAGCCTCGATGCCCGCCGATTTCCCCGCCTCGCCGGTTTTCAGCGGATTCGGGACGATCTTGTCGACGCCCTGCGCGCGGGCGATCTCCAGCGTCGCGTCGGAGGATCCGGCGTCGGCGATGACGATTTCATAACCGTCGCGCGGGTAGTCCTGTCCAAGAATGGAACGTAGGCAGGCCTCCAGCGTCCCCGCCGAATTCAGCGTGGGGATGACGAAGGAGACGTACGGTTTCGCATCTGCGGTATGGGTTGTTTCGTTTGACATCACGCGGTTCCTTGTTCAGAACAGTCGTTGGTACACTTCGAGTTCGTGGACGTGGGCGTTGGGGTTCGCGGTGTTGCCCAGAACGGTCAACCGCACGAAACGGGCGGGCGTCTCCGCAAAGGCGAGCCTGACGCCCTCGGCCGTGGCGGGTTTCGGATCCGCCTCGTTGCCCCCGACCTGCCTCCACGCCTTTCCGTCTTCCGAGATTTCCAGCCTGAACGTGTACGTCCGGGGATCGCTGTACCAGAAAAGGATTTTCGCGGCATGGACGGGCAGGACTTCCCCGAGGTCCACCGTCGCGACGGCGGGAAGCCCGTGGCCGAACCAAGGCTCGTGCGTCCCGTCGGTGAGGTTCGCCGTGACCCGGTTGCCTTCGTGCCGGACGTTGGCGGTGACGGGTTTCCCCCGGGCGACGTTGATTTCATTCCCGAACAACCCGTCGATGGCCTTCCGGGCTTCCGCGTCCGGCATCTGCGCCCGCGCCTGCCGCCAGGCGCCGATCAGGCGGCTCTTGTTCTCGTCGGTGATTTTCTTCTGCAAGCCGATCTGCGCGAGCTTCCGGCATTTCACGCTTTGCGAAGAGGCCGCCAGACGGAACAATGCCGGACACGCGGCGTCGTCCGGCCAGGCGGCGAGCGCCCGCGCGGCG
>JAGAEL010000015.1 GCA_017613085.1 Kiritimatiellia bacterium
ATGGGTGAAAGGCGGAAAGAAGGTTGCCCGTTATTGCGGCACGCCCCGTCCAATCCATTTCGACGAGACATATCCGCACGGGGTGGATGTCGTCGAAGTCGCGGCGGGAAGGGAGGCTGAGGTCAGGCCGGCGGAATTCGAACTCCTTCGCAAACTCAAGACGTTTGGCGGCGAAACGGGGAAGCCGTTTGAAGACGCGCTTGCCGACCTTGCGGCGAGCGAGGTCGCGGAGGGAACGTATGTGCGGCTCAACATGTTGATAAAAGCGGGGGAACTCGCCGGGTCAGACTGGGCGGAGCGCGCGCGGAAGGTCGCTTCGGACAAGGGGCTTCGTTTCTGTTACCTGAAGTCCATTTCCCAGGAAGCGGAGGAAAAGGGCGAAAAAGAAAAGTTTGTCCTGAGTGTGGACGAATTGAAGGAACTTTCGTCTGACAGCGTCGTGGATATTCTCGCGCAGAAGCATCCGCTTACCGACAGGCAGAGGCAACTCCTGAAAGGTCTGTTGGAGGAGATTGAAGATGAAGATTAAAAGGCTTTTCATCAAAAACCTTGCGTCCATTGCAGACGCGGAATTGGATTTTGCAGAAGGCCCGCTTCGGGAGGAACCGCTTTTCCTGATCTGCGGCGATACGGGGGCCGGCAAGACGACCATTCTCGATGCGATCTGCCTTGCGCTCTACGGTCAGACACCCAGATATCCGAAAGCGAACAGGACGGGGGAGACGGTAGGCGGTCTCAAAAGCGACGACCCGCGCCAGCTCGTCCGTCACGACTCGAAGAACGCCAGCGCAGTCCTTACGCTTCAGGGGAATGACGGCAGGCAGTACGAGGCGGTCTGGTCTGTCGAGGCGATTGCCAAAGGAGTGAACAAGGGCGCGTTGAAGAAGTGTTCATGGACATGGAAGGATTGTTCGCCGAACGGATTGGTTTACACGTTAAAGGAGGATTGCGAAGCGGCCGTAGGTAGGGCGGTTGGACTGGATTTCGGACAGTTCTGCCGCACGACGCTCCTTGCGCAGGGGCAGTTCACGGAGTTCCTGCTCGGTACGGATGAAAAAAAAGCGAGTATACTTGAAAAACTGACGGACACCTCGAAATATTCGAGTCTTGGAACGAAAATCAAGGAGTCATTCACTGACGCGAACAATGCGGTTACGGACATCGAAAGCAGGATTAGGGCGCTCGCCGGGTTGAGCGAGGAAGAGCGCAGCGGCATCGAGGCGAGTCGCGTGGAACTCTCCGCACGGATAACGGCGAAAGAGCAGGAGGCCGCCGCAGCCAAGTTGAAGGCGGATTGGCTGGAAAAGGAATCGATGCTTGCGGCGAAAGAACGCGACGCGGCGGAAGCGTTGAAGGTTTCCTACGCTTCGCTCAAGGATTCTGCCTGTCGCAAGGAGAGGGAACTTTGCGCCGTCAAGGAGGAATTTGTCTCCGTAAGGGAGTTCCTGGCGCGGGATGCCGACAATGCGGCGATGTATGAACGTGTCGAGGTAATCGTCTCCGATTTGCGGGATATCCGCTCTGCCTCCGCGAAGAGGCTGGGCAAGGAAAAAGAACTTGCGGAACTCGAAAAGGCGAAACCGGGACTGGAGGAAACGGCGCGGCGGGACAAAGATGCGAGGGATGAAGCCGCGCGCGCCGTCCGAGAGAAGAATGAACAGATCACATGCGCGGAGGCGGAAGTGGAGAATGTCGGGATGCGCGCCTTACGCCGGGAGAAAGAAGTACTGGATAACAGGGTAGGGGAACTCAAAGTCCTCAAGTCGCGGCTGGAGGAGATTAAACGCCGGCGAGCGGAACTGGACGCGCGAGGCGGGAAAATGAAATCGCTCCAGTCTGAATATGATAGATTGGAAGCGGCTTTGCCGGAACTGGAGTCCGCCGCGAAGACCGCGAAAGACGAATTTGAAAAGGCGAAATCCGAAAGGGACGTGCAGAAGTCGCTGATCGACGACGGTATCAAGAAAATCGTCGCCGAACTCCGCGTCGGCGATACGTGTCCGATCTGCGGAAATAAAATCGCAGAGTTGAGAGGCGAAGCGTATTTCACGGAGCTGATCGGGCGTTTGAACAAGGTCTGCAACGATGCGGAAAGGATTTTCCGCGAGAAGGAGTCGGAATTCAACAAGGTGTCGGCGCAAAAGGCCGAAAAGAAAAGGGCGGTGGAAGAAGAACGGATACAGAGCGCAAGAGAGGAAAAGGCGTTACGTAGCTTGGAGGAAACAGTGAAAAGTGTCGCGTTGTCGCTGGAAATCTCCGCCGGGGCGGATGGGGCGGTCGATGCGGCGCTTGAGGACTGCCGTTCCCGGATTGACGAAGTGTCGAAGAAAATCGGCGAGGGAGAGCAAAGGGAGAATCTCGTCAAGGAACTTCGCGCGGAAGCCGGGAAACTTGACAAGGCGTTGGGAAAGGCAGAGGAAAGGCGAGAGAAGTCTTCACAGGAGTACCGCGACTGCATCCAGAAAATCGAAACGGCGAAGGCGGCGGTAGAGGAAACTGCGGCGCAGGTAAAGGAGAAAACCGCAGCGGTAACGGAAAAGATTTCGCAGGAGGACTGGCGTAGACTGTGGCTCGCCGATGCGGAGAAATTCGAACGGGCGCTTAAAGGGCGGGCGGAAGAATATCGTGCGAAGAAGACGTCCGAGACAGAGCTTGAACACAAGGTGGAAAGGCTCGGCGAGGAATACCGGCAGGTTGTGGCGTGCCTCAAGCGCGTTGAGGACGTTATGCCCGAAGTGGCCGCCATAGCGGCGGACGGTTCCTCCAGGGGGGTGAGCGTTGCCGACATCGATGCCCGGCTTGGCGGGTTCGCCCAACTGAAAGAGGACATCTCCCGTCACGCGGCGGAACGTCCGGTGGCACTTTCCGATACGGACGGACTGGAAGCGCTTCGCGCGGCCGTTTCCGAACGAAAGAAGTCATGCGATGAAATGAGGACAGAGCTGGGCGCCCTTGAACAACGCCTCAAGGATGATGACGGGCGTGGCAGGGAACGCGCTGCATGTGAACAAGAACTGGAGACGGCGAAGAAAAAACGTGACGAATGGAAACCCCTCTACGATTGGTTTGGCAGCGATGACGGGTCGAAGGTTAGAAAGACCATACAGGCATACGTCCTGAAGAACGTACTTGTGAAGGCGAACGCCGTGTTGGCGAGGTTGGCGGAACGGTACGAACTTTCGTGTGAAGGGCTTACGCTGACAGTCCGCGACTCGTTCGAAGGCGGTGTGGAGCGTCCGGTCAACACGCTTTCGGGAGGCGAAGGTTTCCTCGTCTCGCTGGCGCTTGCGCTGGGACTTTCAGGCGTCAACGAAAGCGGGCTGGGGGTCGATATGCTCTTCATCGACGAAGGCTTCGGTTCGCTCAGCGGCGAGCACCTGGATAGGGCGATCGAGACATTGGAGAATCTAAACGCCATCTTTGGCAGCCGGAAAGTCGGCATCATCAGCCACATCGCGAGTCTTCGCGAAAAGGTCAAGACGCACATTGAAGTCAAACGCGAGGGACACGATCCAAGTACCGTCCGCGTCGCGGCTGTCGTGTGTCGATAGCGGTCGATTCCATTCGCTGTGTTTCACGTGGTGGACGCCCGGTAGCACGTCCTTCCCCGTTTAACGTTTGGTGTATTTTTTATTTTTCTTTTCCGGGATTCCGCTCGCGGTTTTGAGTTGGCGGATTTCGTCGCGCAGCATGGCGGCGCGTTCGAATTCCAGCGCCTGGGCGGCTTCGACCATCTCCCGTTCCAAGTCGGCGAGGACGCGCTGCACGTCGTAGGCTTCGGGGGATTCGGCGACCATGCCGGTCTCGATCCGTTCCGCTTCGGTGTAGATGGCCTTGCTCTCGTTGAAGGCCCGCTTGACGCTTTGCGGGGTGATTCCGTGCTCGCGGTTGTAGGCTTCCTGTTTTTCCCGCCGGTGTTTCGTCACCTCGATCATCTGGCGCATCGCGTCGGTCTCGTGGTCGGCGTAGAGGATGACACGCCCGTGGACGTGGCGCGCGGTGCGTCCCGCCGTCTGGATGAGCGAGGTCGCGGAACGCAGGAAACCCTCTTTGTCCGCGTCCAGGACGGCGACGAGCGCGACTTCCGGAAGGTCCAGCCCTTCGCGCAGGAGATTGATGCCGACGAGGCAGTCGAAGTCGCCCTTGCGGAGACGTGAAAGGATGTCCACGCGGTCGAACGCCTTGACGTCGCTGTGCAGGTATTCGACGCGGATTCCCGTTTCATGCAGATAGGCGGTGAGGTCTTCCGCCGACCGCTTCGTGAGGGTGGTGACGAGGACGCGGTCGCCCTTTTCCGCGCAACGGCGGATTTCGTCCATCAGGTCGTCGATCTGGTGTTCCAGCGGACGGACTTCGACCGGCGGATCGAGAAGCCCGGTCGGGCGGATAACCTGTTCCGCCGTCAACTCGCTCTGCTGCCGCTCAAACGGTCCGGGTGTGGCGGAGGTGAACACGATCGGTCCGACCTTCCCGATGAATTCGTCGAACGTCAGCGGACGGTTGTCTTTCGCGGAGGGAAGCCGGAAGCCGTTGTCCACCAGCGTGTTCTTGCGCGCGCGGTCGCCGTTGAACATGGCGCGGAGCTGGGGCAGGGTGACGTGGGACTCGTCGATGAACGTCACGAAATCGTCCGGAAAGTAATCCAGCAGACAGGCGGGAGGAGAGCCGGCGGGGCGACCTTCGAGGGGACGTGAATAGTTCTCGATGCCGTTGCAGTAACCGAGTTCCAAGAGCATTTCGATGTCGAACTCCGTGCGCTGCCGGAGGCGTTGCGCCTCCAGCAGTTTCCCTTTGCTCTCGAAATAGGCAAGCTGCTCGTCAAGCTCTTCACGGATACGCCCGATCGCGGGTTTCAGCTGGTCTTCCGTCATCACGAACGGTTTTGCGGGGGAGAAGACGACCTGATCCATCGCCTCGCCGGTGCGTCCGGTCACGGTGTCCAGCGGGCGGATGGAATCCACTTCGTCGCCGAAGAACTCGACGCGGAAACCGTTTGTGGAATAACCGGGCACGACGTCCAGCGTGTCGCCCCTCACGCGGAAGGTGCCGGAGGAGAGATCGTAATCGTTGCGGGTGAACTGGATATCGACGAGCCGCCGCATCAACGTGTCGCGCCCCAGCTCTTCGCCTTTGTTGACGACGAGGAGCATGTCGCGGAAGTTCTGTGGTTCGCCGAGACCGTAGATGCAGGAGACGCTGGCGACGACGATGACGTCGCGCCGGCTGACCAGTGCGTCGATCGCGCCGAGCCGGTAACGCTCGATCTCCTCGTTGATCGCGGCATCCTTCTCGATGTAGGTGTCGGTCGCGGGGATGTACGCCTCCGGCTGGTAGTAGTCGTAGTAGCTGATGAAGTATTCGACGGCGTTGTGCGGGAAGAACGCCTTGAACTCGGCGAACAGTTGGGCGGCGAGCGTCTTGTTGTGGGAGATGACGAGGGTAGGGCGGCCGACGCGCTGGATCACGTTCGCCATCGTAAACGTCTTTCCGGAGCCGGTGACGCCCTCCAGCGTCAACCGGCTCTTGCCGTGCAGCAGTCCGTCCGAGATGGCCTTGATCGCCTCCGGCTGGTCGCCCATCGGGTCGAAGGCGGATTCCAGCCGGAAGGGCGCGTTCCCGATCTTGAAAGGTGCGCCCATGTCAATGGAAGGAGCGGACCAGCTGCCGGTGGAGCATTTTTTCGTAGATGTCGATATACGCCTTCGCGCAGGTCTGGTGGTTGAAGCGCGCGCCGGCCTCCCGCATGATCCGGAAAACCTGCGCCCTGCGGGTCTCCTGCGGAAGCCGCCAGAACTGCATCGCCTGTTCCAACGCCCAGAAGAGTCCCTGGCTGTCGTAGATTTTGAAGGAGAAGCCGTTGCCGGTGTTGGCGTCAACGTTCAGCGGCTCGACGGTGTCGTGCAGACCGCCCGTGTCGTGTACGACGGGGAGCGAGCCGTAGATCTGTCCGACCATCTGCGGAAGCCCGCACGGCTCGAAGAGCGAGGGGACGAGCGTGAAGTCGGACGCGGCGTAACCTTCCTGCGAGAGGTTCTGGTTGAAGTCGCAGACCGCGAGGCGTCCGTACAGGTCGTGGAAACGGAGGATGTCGCGGAACGGCTGCTGGTAGGCACCGTTCGCCACGATGGCGATTTGCACCTTGTCCTTCGCGTACTTCGCGAGGAAGCGGTAGAGGATGTGGGTGAGCAGCTGCGGCCCCTTCTGCGCGGGGTCAAGCCGCGATGGCCAGAAGAAGATGGGGGCGTCGGGGTTCTCTTCCAGCCCGACCTTGCGCTGGAAGAGGACCTTGTTCTGGCGTTTGCCCTCCCAGTGCGTGTCCGCGTTGTACTTGACTTCGACGCAGGGGTCGCGTTCCGGCGTGTCGTCGGGGTCGGGGGCGTTCAGGATACCCGACGCGCAGCCGGCGTAGTACTTGTTGCGCAGTTCCTGCCGGATGGAGTCGGGGATGAAATCGAACCAACCGTTGACGACCTCCTCCAGGAAGGTCGGCGAGACGGTGTTGATGAAGTGCGATCCGAAGATGCCGGACGCCTGGAGGTCGATCTCGTTCGTGTCCCGCGACTCCTCGTAGTTGTAGGGCATCCGCTTGAAATAGAGGTTGTTCCAGAACTCCGCCGCGTCGATGCCGGCGTCCTCGATCTGCGCGAGGGTGAGGCAGTGCGTGTGGATGTTGTGGACGGTGAACAGGCAGGGAATACCGAGACGGCGCGCGGCGGCGGGGATCAGCCCCGTCATCCAGTCGTTACAGTGGATGAGGTCCGGTTGCACGGAGGGAATGATGTTGTTGATCACCTCGCGCTGAAAGGCGAGGGCGAGCTTGGGGTTCTCGTTCTCGCCGGAATAGACCGACTGGCGGTAGTAGAAACAGCGGTCTTCCGCCAAGTGGATACGCGAGTCGGGAAGGTGGCTGCGGTACATCTCCAGCTCCTCGCTGACCAGCTGCGCGGATTCGATGTGGAACATCCGCCGGTAGTGGGGCAGGGCGACGTGGACGTCGGCGTGCAGGTCGAAGAGCGCCGAGACGAGCGACGCGGAGACGTCGGCCAGTCCGCCCGCCTTCGCGTGCAGCCTGTCCGCCATGTTCCCCATGCCGGAGGGCAGGTAGGTGATCTCCGGGGTGACGATCAAAATGCGCGGTTTGGCCCGTCCGCCGAGCGGGCGTTCCGCCTCGTTCTCTTCAATACGGTTCTTCATCGATTCTCCTCTGTCTCCTGTACCCAACGTTTCCTTCCCCGCCATCCGCGACTTGCGGCGTAGCAAATGCAAAAAAGCGTTCCGCCCGTCGGGCGAAACGCTCTGAAGATGGTAGCGGAGGTGGGATTTGAACCCACGACTTTCAGGTTATGAGCCTGACGAGCTACCAGACTGCTCCACCCCGCAATTCCGTTTAAGTGGCGCGCCACGCAGGAGTCGGACCTGCAACCTTCTGATCCGTAGTCAGATGCTCTATCCAATTGAGCTAGTGGCGCTCACGGAAAACGGGCGTTACGATACCAAATCCTCCGGGGGAAGGCAAGCACTTTTTTCAAATTTTTTCAAGCCCCGAAAATACGTTTCTTCTTCACCTTTCCTTCCCGTTTTGGTATACTGTTACGCATGAAATGGGTCGTGGTCTTACTTTCGGCGGCGTTGATTGTCGCGTTACCGCTCCTCTTCCACCGGGAGGGGGGGCTTGTCCCGTCTTCGGGCGGGGCTGCGGAACTGGTCGTCGTCACGCCGCACAACGAGGCGATCCGCGACGAGTTCGGCGCCGCGTTCTCCGCCTGGCACGAACGGCGTTTCGGGGAACCCGTCCGCCTGGACTGGCGCGTGATCGGCGGCACGACGGAAATCATGCGTTACCTGGAGAGCGAATACCAGGCTTCTGCAAAGGTCTGCTGTCGCGAGGCTGCGGCGCGCGGGGAGAGCCTTTCCCGCGAGGAGGCGATGGCGCTGGACGACCCGTCGAAGGTGACGTGCCGCATGGATGTCTTTTTCGGGGGCGGTGTCTTCGATCACGAAAAGGCCGAACGGTTGGGGTTGACCGTGTCGGCCTGGCCCGACGGGGAGGAGCCGTCCGGACTTTTCCGCGACGCTTCCGGCCGCGAGTCGATCCCCCGCACGCTGAATGGCGAAGTCTGGCGCGGCAAGGCGTTTTACGGGAACGTCCTGAGCCTTTTCGGGATCTGTTACAACAAGGATCGTCTGCGCGATCTCGGCATCGAACGCCCGCCCGCCTCTTGGCGCGACCTTGCGGATCCGCAGTATTTCGGCGCGGTCGGACTGTCCGATCCCACGAAGAGCGGAAGCGTGGCAAAGGCGTTCGACTTGATTCTGCAGACGCAGTGCGCGCGCGCCGTGAACGCGGCCGGTATCACGCGGGAACAGGTTGCCGCCTACGAGGCGGAACTGGCGCGCGCGAAAAGTGACCGGGTACAGGGCGGCGCCGTTCCGGAAGCCTACTACCGCGCGGTGGCGGACGGCTGGCTCGACGGCGTCCGCTTGATTCAGCGGATCGGCGCGAACGCGCTCTATTTCACCAGTTCCGCCGGCAAGGTGCCCGTCGATGTCGGGACCGGCGCGGTCGCGGCGGGGCTCGCCATCGATTTCTTCGGGCGGATGCAGTCGGAACAGTCCACGCTTCCGGACGGCCGCGAGGTCATGGCCTACGTCACGCCTCTCGGCGAGTCCGGCGTCACGGCGGATCCGGTGAGCCTCCTGCGCGGCGCGCCCCACCGGAAACTGGGGGAGCGTTTCCTGGAGTTCGTGTTGAGCCGCGAAGGACAGAAACTCTGGTGCTTCAAGCCGGGGACGCCCGGAGGTCCCTTGCGCAAGTCGTTGCGCCGCCTTCCCATCCGGCGCGAGTTTTACCGCTCCGGGGATTCCGCTGCCGATACGTTCTGCGAATCGGTGCGGATGTATTACGCCGATCCGCTCGACTGTCCCGAAGCGGATGCGTACCATCTGGGCGAGGCGTTTTTGAACGCGCCCCGCTGGACGGGGCGGCATTTTTCCATCCAGCGCGATTTGATCCGTGCGATGTGCATGGATTCGGGTGATGAATTGAAACGGGCATGGCGCAAGATTCTCCAGACCGGCGGGCCGGAGAAGAATCCCGATGCGATGCGCCTGTTGCAGGCGATGCCCGCAGATCCCGTCCCGCTGACATGGGAATCCGCCGTGCGCGAGCACGCGGGCGTCCCGCGTTTGGAACGGCTCGCCCGCTGGACGGCTTTCTTCCGCCGGCAGTACAACCTGGCTTACGAGGCGGCGGGACGGTGATGCGGAATCGTAGACGAAAGGGGTGGATATGAAACTAGAATTGATCGGCGCCATGCCTTTGGCGACGGGGCCGGACGGCAGGCTGCTCAGCCACATCGGGACGTATTTCGTGAAGACCCGGACGCTGGTCTCACTCCCGAAAATGCCCCATGCGTTCCAACAGATAAAGTACCGAGAAATCCTGAACGAGCGGCGCAAGGCGGCGCAAGAACCCCCTTTGACGGAAGCGGAGTGGTCGGCGATTTCGGAAAGTGCGGTCGATTTGATCATGCGTCTGCCGGACGTGTTGATCCGTCCCGTCCCGCAGCAGATGGATCTGGCGTTCATCGCCGACGAGGCTCTGCAGGAGATCGTCCCGAAACACCACATCCGTTTCCTGCGCGCACAGGATCCGCTCGTGCAGCAGGCGGTGCGCGAACGGGGCGAGTATTGGCGTATCAGTTTTGCGCCGACGAGCAGCACGATGATTGTCCGGGAAATCCAGAATTCGCTGGTGGCGATCGGCGGCCGCCCGATCTACTACTACAATCCCGCGAACGGAAGCCGTTACCTCACGGTTGAGAAGTTCACCGAACTGGGGAAGTTGCCGCCGGGCGCCCTCCGCCAGCATCTGTGCGAAATCAAGGAATACTCTGCGCGGCGCAATCGCGGTTTCTTCTGGGAAATCGACTTTTTCGCGGCGGACGGCGATAGCCTCCGGAAATCTCTGGCGGCGTTTGCGTTCGACACGTTGCCCGATGATGCCCTTTTCGAGGCGTATCGCGAAATCCTCCGGTGTTTTGCCGAACAGGTTCCCGATGTGTTGCGGAAGGACGACCCGGAGAACCCCGAATGGCGTCGGCGGATGTTTTCCTGTATCGCCAACAGCCAGGCGGATGTCCTCTCCGATACGATGGTCAACGGACTCTCGCCGGAGTTCTTCCGACAGATCCTCTGGCATCCCGGTGCGCGCGTGGAAAACGGCGTACTGGTCTTTGACTCGATTTTCGAGTATGCCAAGCAGCATCCGGAAGACACATCCCTTGCCGGTCTTTGCGACGAGCGCGTGAAGGGATTCATCTGTAATTTCATGCGCGATCTGGGTACGTTGCAGTATGTGAACATCGGGGGGATTCTTCCCGGTATGCGGCGGAAGGCGCCTGTCGGCGGACATCGTTCCTATCTCGCGGAGGTCATGTATAAGGACGCGCCCGCGCCGGTCTTGCGCATCCTGCGTATCCAGCGCTGGGGCGTGTGCGAACACCTGGACGAGGGGAAAGACCTTCTCCGGGCCTTGATGGAGACGCTGGACTACACGGAGTATACGAAGAACAGGCGGCTCGGCTGCTGGGAACTGGGAATGCCGATTCCCGTCAACCAGACGCAACACATGCTCGGCGAATCCTACAGCGGGCGCCAGACCAAGTATCACACGACGCCGGTCTGGACAGTCTACTATATGCGCGATTTTATCGAAGGCACCGCGACCGACAAAGTCCCGGACGCGGACTTGAAGAACCGTGCGTTCGCACTGCGTTTCGCAAAACTTCTCGGAGACGCCGCAGCACCGAACATCGTCGTGGGGCGTATCGATGGCGAGGGCGGCGTGACCTACGACTGCGGCGACGAAATCCTGGTTCCGGGACGCGACGGTTTGCCGGAAAAGCTTCTGGTCGCCGACCACACGGGAACGTTCGGCGATGTCGAGCATCCCTTTGAATTTTTCGTGGAAGGGTATGCGCGCCCCGTCGTTTCCCGCTGGGACAGGGTAGCCGATCCCGAAGCGTTTCTGGAGACGTATCTGGAATCGTTCGCTTCAAGGCTCTTTGCGATGAAAACGGCCCGGCGTCTCCATCCGCATGTTTTCGATGCGCTGTTCCAGCATAGCCGGCAGGGCAAGGGGACATTCGCGGACAGGTGGAGCAAGGCGTTGAAGCGTTTGGAAGAAACCGACATTTCCAGCTTTATCGCTTCGCTTAGGACGTTCATCGGCGAGTATGTCAAAACTCGGTAACACGAAAACGAAAGGATCATCAGGTATGTTGGAAACACTGGTTGGACACATTGAAACGATTGTCGCGCTTGCGCCGGTCTGGGGCTTTCTGTTCATTTTTCTTTTTATGACGGTTGAAAGTTCCTTCGTCCCGTTTCCGAGCGAGATCGTTATGATCCCCGCCGGATTCCTCGCCGCACGGGGGGAATTGACCTGCGGGATTCCGGCGCTCGATCTCGCGATCGCCGTCGCCGTCGGCTTGGCGGGGTCGCTGGCGGGGGCGTTCTTCAATTACGTTGTCGCGCAGAAACTGGGGTTGCCGTTCTTGCAGAAATACGGAAAATATTTCTTCGTCAAACCGGAAGCGCTGGAACGCGCCTCCGAGATTTTCAACCGTTACGGAGACATGACGACGTTCGTCTGCCGGCTGATACCCGTCATCCGCCAGTTGATCTCGCTTCCGGCGGGTATCGCGAAAATGCCGGTTGGGCGTTTCGCGTTTTTTACCGGGTTGGGCGCGGGAATCTGGACGGCGGTTCTCGCCGCCGTCGGCTGGTCGTTGGGGCGTTCTTCCGTCGATCTCTCCTATGCGGACTTGATTACGAAAGGGAAGGAAGTCGTTGATCGCGACTTGATCTGGATTCTTCTGGCCTGTGCGGTCCTCGTGGCGGTTTACTGTCTTGTTACCCGACTCGTCATGCGCCGGAAATCGGCGGGGACGATGAAGGATGAGGGATGACAGAGATGAAAGGGATAGAAGGGATGACAGGGATGAAAGGGATAGAAGGGATGGTGAGGGATGAAAGGGATAGAAGGGATGAAAGGGACGGTGCAATCCCTTTGCTCCCTTTAATCCCTTTACCCATCCTTCCCCATCCATGCCTCTGAGCGTCCTCATAAAGGAAGCCGCATTATGTCTGACATCATTCTGCCACATTCGGGGTATCGAAAGCTGATCGCCTACAAGAAAAGCGATGTCATCTACCAAGGCACCGTGGTTTTCTGCCGACGCTTTCTGCCGTCGCACGGCGACCGCACCGTCGACCAGATGACACAGGCCGCACGTTCCTGTAAGCAGAACATTGCCGAGGGAAGTGCGGCTGCCGGAACGAGTCTTGAAACGCAACTGAAACTCACCAACGTAGCCCGTGCTACGCTCGACGAACTCCTTGAAGATTATCTTGACTACCTCAAGGTACACAACGCCGCAGAATGGGCGATGGAGGACGAAAAGAAGACCGCCGCCCGCAATTTTGCAAAAGAACACGCCGACTGGGAAAGCTGGAAGGCGATTTTCGAGACCCGCCCGGCAGAGACAATCTGTAACCTGATGATTGTCTTGATCCAACAGACACGCTACCTTTTGGAAAAACTGCTCTCATGGCAAGAACAAGATTTCAAGGAGAAAGGCGGTGTCCGTGAACGTATGCACACCGCGCGTTCTGAAGTGCGCGCTGAATCATGGGACAAGGCCATCTACTCGTATCTCGACCTTGCCACAGATGCCGCCGATCTTGAGCGGCGTACCGCCGAAATCGCCGACCGTGCCCGCCGCACGGCATACGGCATCGCCAAGAGAAAGGGATGGTGAGGGATGAAAGGGATGAGGGATGAAAGGGATGAAAGGGACGGTGCAATCCCTTTGCTCCCTTCAATCCCTTCACGCTCTTTCCGCAACGGTGACAATCCACCAGGGACCGGGGGATTTCCCGAAGAGGGCGTTGAAGAACCAGGCGGGGACGTCGCTAAAGGTCTGACCGGAAGCGTCGCGCGCTTGTTCGCGTACGCGGAGCGTTTCGTTACCGCGTCTTGCGGTGAATGTTGACCACGCGCCGTCTCCCTTTGTCTCCACGGTGATTGGGTCAATCTTCCATCCGGTCGCTCTCAGGCAATACGCCGCGCCGTGGACCCTGTGGGTCGTCTTGTCTGTCCAGCGAAGAATCACCATGCGCCGTCCCGCTTGAAACCGGGCGATCCTTCCCGGAAAAGCTTCCGCAAATTTCCGTTCGTCATCTTCAAGCGGTTCTTCTTTCAGCACGTCGCCGTCAAAGGTGGCCGGCCATCCCGGAAAGGTTGCGGGCGTGAAATCGGCACGGCGTTCCTTTGGATTCAGGAGGCAGAGAATCGCCGTCGCGGCAAATATCGCGGATGCCGCCAACCGGACGAGTAGGGGACTCGGTGTTCTCCTGTCGGCTGGTAAAGGACATCGCTTGGGAACGGCAACGGTCACGAGAATCAGAGCGGGAAGAAAGGTAAAACAACCGACCAGTGCGTGTGCGGTCGTTCCAAGTGTCAAGCCGGCCACCGTCAGGAAGGTGAGAAGCGCCACACGTAGGATGTTGCCGAGGCATACGGCGGCGACCGTCAACAGACAGGTCTTCGTCGTTCCCCACAACGTCTGTTTTCGCAGATACGCAAGAACCAGCGCGAACACGATACCCGTTCCGAGCATCCGCACCCCCGCACAGGGGGCGTCCACCCACGAAGTTACGCCGTTCACGGTCAGCTCCATCCCGTTTTGCACGACGGTCAATCCCGTCAGGCGCAGAAGCCAGGTCGCCGCCGTCGTTGAGACCACGCGCAACGGGAAACCGAGAAACATGTCGAGGATGAGTAACGAGGGCAGTCCGGCGAGCGCAAGCCCGGCGAGCGGGGCGGGGAAGGGACGGTCTGCCGTCCCTTCGGGCAGGAGCAGCGGTACCCCGCCAACCAACCCGAACGCGCCGCAAAGCGTGATCGGAAGATGGGGACGTGTGAGGGAAAAGGCGAGAAGCCCGGAGACGGCCGCTACGTATTTCCATACGGGAAGTGCGACCGCCCCGCGTCCGGCGTGCCGCCATGACATCGCCGTGAAAACAACCAGTGCGATCCACGCGACGCTCCCTGCGTCGAACGGTTCCTGCATCCGGGTGAAAAGCCAACGCCAGAGCGGCCACAGGACCCAACCCCAGAGGAAGACCGCGCCTCCGCGTTCGCCCCAAGCCGCAAGGTTATGCACACGCATCACGCTTGCGCCTCCGTGCGATCAGCGCAACGGACAGAACCATGCCGGCGACAAGCAGGCAGCAGACCATTTCCGGTTCCGGAATCGTGGGGACTTTTGACGCATTTACCGTCGGTACGGAATCCGCGTCCGCCTGTTTGAGGTTGTTCTCCTTATACTGCTCGGCGGTTTCCAACACAACCGCGCCGGTCACGGGCGTAACGATCTGCCAAGGGAGGGCGAGTTTTTGGGCCTTCTCCAGTGTTTTCGGATCGCCTACGCGGTAGACGCGGCAAACCTCTTCCGATGCCCAGAGCCGCCCGATATGCTTGCCGCAGGGGACGGCGTTGGACGGAATCTGCGCCTTGGGCGTGAAGGTGCGCGTGATACGCCACCCCTCCGCGCCCCATGCTTCAAAGACGCCCTTCAAGGCGCTGGTCCCGTTGTTGAGCGTTTCCGCCGTACAGGAGGATACGGAGGGGAGCGAGGCGAGAGAAGAGGTAATCGCGTCCCTGCCCGGCGCGACTTGGCAGAGGAACATGCGGATCTTCTCCGCCTTGGCGAGCTTCGAGGAAAGGAAGTCCGCCGTCTGCGAAACGAGCGGTTGCTCATGGTGGATCCATACGAGTGCGGAGGGTTTGTCCGAGGCGGCGAGCTTGCCTGTGGCCGAGACAAGCGTCGTGAGGTTACACCGTCCGCCGGCGAATCCGTGGGCGCGGATCGCCTTCTCGATCACGGCGTTCCGCTGCTTGTCGCCGGCGCGGGAAGTTACGGTCGGCTCGTGGATTGCTTCGTCACCGACAATCCAGAGTTCGAGGTCGATAGAGGCGGGGATGGAGGCAATCGCCTCGATTGTGTTTTGGGCGAATGGCGCCATTACGCCGGAGGCGTCCAGTACCACCGCGACACGTTCCGGCATCCATCCTTTTGCACGTTCCATGCGTTGCACGACGGCGGCATCGTTGAGCGGCGCGAATTTCTCGTCGGCGTACACCGTGATGGAGGCGGGCGGGGTGTCGAGCGTTTTTACCTCGTCGCAAGGAAGGCCGAGCAGATCGCCGGGGATGCTGAAGTTTTGGGCGAGGATTGCCGGGGCGCGTAGACGCGCCTTGCCGTCGGAGGTTACGGCAAGCGGCGTGGTGATGCCGATCCTCACCTTCATCTCGCCCTTCGGCGGCACAGGGAAGCATTGCATCTGTACCTGGTCGGGACCGGACACATTGACCAGCACGGGGTCGCGCCGGCGATGCACCACGCTTTCATAGGCGCGGCGCACCTGGCCCCTCGTGCCGAATGCGGCTTCCTGTTCCTCGCCGTTCACCCACAGCGTCAGACGTGAAACCACGCCGCCGGGCGGCAGGGCGATCCGTGCGCGCGCTTCGGCTTCTCCCCGTTCCTTCGTGTTCTCAAAGACGAGTGTCCATTCCGCATAACCTGTGCAACCGGGAAGGTCAAACGAAGTCTCGTAGTTCGACCCTTTGAGCGAAAGGTTCTCCAGAACACCGCCGATCTTCTCGCCGCCGGTGAAAAAGTCGAAACGTAGGGGATGGCGCCGCCCGCCCCAGTCTTCGAAATCGTCCGGGTTTTCGCCCGTCACCCGGTAGTGTATCACCCTGCATTTCTCCTGCGGAATGTCCATCCCTAAGTCTCCGAGGAGAAACCGGTGCGGCGCAAACCACCAAGGCAAGTTGCCCCGGTTGTTGTACGTCTTGAGGTCGGACAACGGGTTGGCGCGTAGCAATCGGACGCCTTTCGCCGATTTTGCGGAATCGTCGGAAGCCGCCATCGACCAGGCGACCACATTCGTTAGGACACCGGTCAGGGCGATCAACCAGGCCGCGCCCGCCACCGCCATGCCCCATCCGAATCCGCGCATCGCCGGCTTTTGCTCCCCCGTTTCCGCCGCCAGCCTTTTCGCGGAGCCCCGCGCAAACCCGAACGAGGCGATGGCGGCGCAGGGCGGTGCGGCAGGCAACAGGCCCAGGAAGCCGATGCCGAAGTACCAGAATACCATGAGGCATCCCAGCAGTCCAAAGACCGTCAACGGGAGGAAGAAGACCGCGTAGACGACGGAGACGGCGAACGAGAAACCGCACAGTGCCCGTGGAATGGGGCTGTGGACGTCCCATCCCTTCAGACGGCAAAGCCAGGCCACGAAATTGAACAGAGGCACGACGCTTATCATCACCTTCAGCAAAAGATTCGGCATGGGGTCCCAGAACATCTCGCCGCACGCGCCGGTGCAAAGTTCCATACCCACGGCGCATACGGGAAGCAGTACCCCGAAAAACAAAGAGGTTACCGGATGTGCCAGAAATCTGCGGAAAAGATTCGGACGGCGTTCGCGCCGGTCGAATTGGACGGTCGTTTCTTCTTGTGGTTCCATTGTTTAACTCCTAATTGCGTCTAGGTTACCACAATCAGACGGCAGGATACAAGGAGAAAGCGAAAACGGTTTTAAACGAAATTCTTCGTTACGTAAAATTTCGTAAGTTCATACTTGATTTATCGTTTTTAGGGATGTTACACTTTCGGGCATGGAAAACCCCTTTAATTATTTTCAGTTCGCCACAGGCGACCAGTTTTACGACCGGAAGGAGATCCGCGAGGATCTTCGTTCCCGCTTCCTAAGCGGGCAGACGAACGTCGTGCTGTACGGTCCCCGCCGCTATGGAAAGAGTTCGCTTGTCGCCGAGCTTGTCGGCGACCTTGAAAAAGCCGGCGTTCCGTGTGTGACACTTGATGTCGTCAAGCTGCCGTCCGTCGATCTGTTCGTCTCCGCCTACGCGACAAAGGTGTACCATCGGCTCGCGCCTGTCAAATTTGAGTTTAAAAAACTGGGTACGTTCCTCAAGAGCCTCAGACCGAAGATGACGCTGGACCAGACGGGCGAGGCGGGGCTTTCCTTCGAGCCTTCGGATGCTCCGATCGGATCAGAGGCTTTGACGGAAGTGCTGGATCTTCCCCAGAAGCTGCTTTCCGGGAAGGGGAGGGCCGTTGTCGTGTTCGACGAATTCCAGGAGGTGAAGGATCTTTTACCCAACGACGGGTTTGAACGGGTTATGCGATCGGCAATTCAGTCGCATCGCAATGTCTCGTATATTTTCCTCGGCAGCCGCTATCATATCCTTAGGCGGATGTTTACCGACCACAACCGCCCGTTCTACAAGTCTGCCGTGACGATTCTCCTCGATAAGCCGCCGGTGGAGGAGAGCGTCCGTTTCGTGGTAGACCGTTTTGCGAGCGCGGGGAAATCGATTACGCGGGAAGCAGCCGAACATCTTGTCGCCAAGATAGACAACATACCCTATTTCATACAACAACTCGGTTTCGAGACCTTTCGTTTTGCCGACGATGCGCACCGGAGATCCGTTTCATCGGCTGACGTGGATGCCGCCTACGCGAATCTTGCCGGCTTCAACCGTGACCAATACGAACAGCTGATGCTCACGCTATCCGTCTCGCAGAAGAAGCTGCTGATTGCCCTTGCGCACGAACGTGCGGACGACTTCGTCGATGCCTACCGCAGACGTTACGCGCTCGGTGTCTCGTCCACCGTAAATTCCGCCAAGGCGAAACTGATGGAGGACGGGCTTATCGAACGTTCAGACGGCCGGTATGTCGTCGCGGATCCGTTTTTCGCACAGTTCCTTCGCACGACGTGATGTGCGATGCCGTGTGTGGGCGGCTCCACGGGAAGGCGCGTAACACGGCCGTCAGGGGATTTCGACGAAAGGTCTGAAAAACGTGTCTTGGAAAAGACGATCCACCGCTTCTTTTTTCTGACCGATGCTCAGAAGCAGTTCGCAGAGGGCGAGCGTTTCTTCGGGCGTTTCGACGTTGCCGATCCAGTCGACTTTCTCTTTGATGCCGAGCCTCCCGAACGGAAGGTCGATACTCCTTCCCCGCGCTTCCAGGGAAAGGGAATCCTCGTTCACGGAGACGATCTTGACATCGTATTTCTTTCCGCCGTACTGAAGGGGGAGTGTCTTGCCGATTTTGGGTTCCAGACGTTTCCGCAGAAGCTCCTTCTGTGACGGTGCCTGCCGGAATACGGCTTTGATGCGATCCGGCAGGGCGGGATCGGACGCGGCCGCCTTCTGCGCTTCCAGAAGCCCTTGGTCAAGGAAGAGGGCGACCAGTTTGCGTTGCGCGGCGATGGCGGCGACATCCGGCTCGGATTTTTCGGGTTCCTCCGTCGTTGCGGCGGGAAGGGCTTCATCCGAGACGGCGGCCTGGCTACCCTTTTCGTCCGCCGATTCCCAGGCGGCCGGGAGTTTGGAGGAAATCACCTCCTGCACCTGTTCCTTTGCCTGGCGGACGGGCGCGAGGACGCGGTTCGTGAGAGCCGTCTTCGAGGGAGAGGAACGGAACCAGAAGAGCCCGGCGAACCAGGCGGCAAGCAGAAGCCAAAGGATCGCCTCGTGCCGGCGTCGGTCTTCCTGTCGCTGCCGTTCGTCTTCCGCGAAGATCCCGACCAGAGGTTTGGCGGTGTCTGCGGAACCCTGGACCGTCCGTTGCATCCGGTTCCGCTGGCGCGGTGTCCCGTCTGCGGCAAGCAAGCCCCGTAAACTTTCGAGGACGGCATCCCAGCCGAGAAACCGTGTTTGCGGATCTTGCGAGAGGAGCCGTTCCTTGACGGCGGCGATGTCCTCCGGCAACCTTCCGTCCGCACCGGCACAGAGGCGGTGGAGAAGGGAGCCTAGGCCGATCATGTCGTCGCAGGGCATCAGGCCGTCCGTTTCCTCCGACCGATCGGCCTGCTCGAACTCGGTGATTTTGATCCCGCTGTTCACGTCGCGACGCAAACTGGCCGCCGAGAGGTTGTGCAGGACGAGGTTGAAGTGCGCCCAGAGGAATGCGACGCCTTCCGCCGTCTGCAGGACGAGCGTGAGCGCCTCTTGCCGCGTGAAGGTCGCGCCGGCGTCCAGTTCCTCCTGCAAGGTCGTTTCCGTCGTCGCCTCCGTCACGATGCAATGGCATCCGGGGGTGCTGATGATGTCGAAAACCGAAATCACCTTGTCGCTTTTCGCATGGGCGAGGAGGCGCCCGATGTCGAGAAAATACGCAACCACGTCCGGGCGGTCTTCGTATTCCGGCTTCAGCAGACGCAGTTGGACATTCCGTCCCAGCGACTGTTGAAGCGCCTGGTACGTTACGGCGTAGCCGGTTTCCCGGATCTTCCCCTGAAGGGTAAAACCATGTTTTTCTAATTCATCGGTGTTCACGTCTTTAGTATAGCACAAACGGAAGGGATGTGGTATACTTTTCGTCGTGAGTTTTCAAGCGGACAAAATCTTGGATCGCGGGGCCCCGTTTTTGGAAACGGTGAACGGCACCGTGAAGTCGGTCGTCCATCACAATGATGAGACCGGGTATACCGTCTGCCGTGTCGCCTGCGAGGGAAGGCGCGGCGAGGACGGCGAGACGTTTGTCATCGTCGGGAATTGCGCCGTGATCTGGGAGGGGGAGGAATTGCACGCCGAAGGCGAATGGACTGTCCACCCCCAGTACGGCCGGCAGTTTCATGCGAAAACGCTCACGTGCGTGACGCCGACATCGTCGGAGGGGATCCGCCGGTACCTTTCGAGCGGGATGATCAAAGGGATCGGGCCGAAGTTCGCGGGACGCATCGTGGACAAGTTCGGCGAGGAGACGTTGAAGATCATCGAGACCGCGTCCGCCCGCCTCTGCGAAATCGACGGTATCGGCGAGGCCCGCCGCCGCCGCATCAAGGAGTCGTGGGTGGAACAGGCGGGTGTCCGCGAAATCATGATTTTCCTCCAGTCGCACGGTATCGGCGCGGCGAAGGCGTCGCGCATCTACCGCCGTTACGGCGCGGACGCGATCGCCGTCGTCAAACGGAATCCCTACCGCCTGTGCGCCGATGTCTGGGGGATCGGGTTCAAGACGGCGGACGCGATCGCGTTGTCCATCGGGATCCCCCGCGACAGCGAAATCCGTGCGAAGGCCGGTTTGTTTTTTACGTTGGAGTCGGAAGCGGAGGATGGCGGGCACTGCTTCGCGATCGACGCGGATCTGGTGCTTCATGCCCAGGAGTTGCTGGGCATCTCGGTCGAAATCCTTGGCGCGGCGCTTGCCTCCTCGTTGGAGCAGGGTTCGCTCGTGAAGGAGGAGAACCGCATCTACCTCCCTGCGCTCTATCACGCCGAGAAGCGTGTCGCCGAAAAGCTCAAACGGTTGATGGGAACGCCGGTTTCCTACAAGCCGATTCAGACGGACGCCGCCGTGAAATGGGCGGAGAAGAAGATGGGGCTTTCCCTCGCCGCGATGCAGTACAAGGCGCTTGTAAACGCATTGCGTTCCAAGGTCTCCATCATCACGGGCGGTCCCGGCGTGGGTAAGACGACCATTATCCGGGCGTTGACGGAGATCCTGGGCGCCCGCAAGCTCAAGTTCCACCTCGCCGCGCCGACGGGACGGGCCGCCAAGCGGATGAACGAGTCCACCGGTTTTACCGCGCAGACAATCCATCGTTTGCTCAAGTTCAATCCCCAGCAGAACGCCTTCACCTATTGCGCGGAAAACCCGCTCGACGGGGATTGCTTCATCCTGGATGAAACCTCCATGATGGATATCCGCCTCTTCGACCAGTTCCTCCAGGCGCTCCCCGACACGGTCACGCTGATTCTCGTAGGCGACACCGACCAGCTCCCAAGCGTCGGCCCCGGCAACGTCCTGCGCGATTTGATTGATTCGGACGTCATCCCGTTCGCCCGTCTTAACACCATCTACCGGCAGGACAATTCCGGTTTGATTGTCCGCAACGCGCACCACGTCAACAACGGCGAGAAACTGGAACTCCGACAGGGCGATTCCGACTTCTACTTCATCGAAACCGGCCGCCCGGAGGATATCCTTTCCCGTACGGTGGAACTGATGGTACACCGCATCCCGCGCAAGTTCCACTTCGATCCTTTCGCGGACGTCCAGGTGCTGACCCCTATGCGCAAGAACACGCTCGGGTACGAGAACCTGAACGAGGCCATCCAGCGCGCCCTCAATCCAACCGGTCCCTCCCTCGTGCGCGGCGCAACCCATTTCCGCGAACGCGACCGTGTGATGCAGTTGAAGAATAATTACGACAAGGATGTGTTCAACGGCGACATCGGATTTATCGAAAAGGTCGATGCCGAAGAGCGCGCGCTGGTCGTTTTGTTCGACGGCCGCCCCGTGATCTACCAGCAGAACGAACTGGATGAACTTGCGCTGTCCTACGCCTGTTCCGTCCACAAGTCGCAGGGCAGCGAATATCCGGCGGTCATCGTCCTGCTCCACACGCAGCATTACATGCTCTTGCAGCGGAACCTGCTCTACACCGCCATCACGCGGGGCCGCAAGCTTTGCCTTGTCGTCGGCAGTTCCAAGGCCGTCGCGATCGCCATCGCGACGAACCAGGTCCGCGAACGCCGGACTACGCTGCAGATGCGGTTGAATCCGGAACGCGCCGTTCCGACGGGAGAGGCGGCGGGGCCGCTGCCCGAATCGGGAGGCGACGCATGAAAAAGGCCGTGTGGATTTGCGCCCTTCTGTTCCTCCTTGTGACGTTGGCCGCCTTTCAGAGTCGCCGGCTCGCCGCCCTCCGCCGCGCAGGGCTTCCCGAAGCATACGCCGGGTACACGGCCAATGAGCCGCCCGCGCTTTCCTTTATTCTGGCCGGCCTCGGCGGGTTTCGTGGAATCGCCTCCGAAGTCCTCTGGTTCCGCGCAGAACGTCTTCAGGACGAGGGCCGCTACATGGAGCTGGTCCAGCTCTCCGACTGGCTCACGCGCCTGGAACCGCACGCTTCGGAAACGTGGGTCTACATGGCGTAGAACCTCGCCTACAACATCAGCGCCATGTATACCCGCCCGGAAGACCGGCTCCGTTGGGTGAAGAACGGCGTCTTGCTTTTGCGGGACGACGCCATCCGTTTCAATCCGAAGGACGGAAAGCTTTTCCGCGAACTCGCCTGGATGTACCAGAACAAGATCGGCGAATCGCTCGACCTCTGCCACCTTGCCTACAAGCGGGAGTTGGCGAAAGCCCTCTCGCCCTGCCTCGCGCCGGACGGAACGGTTGTTGCCTCGGAGGCGAACCGTGAACGCCTCAAGGAACGGAAACTCGACCTCGACCGGATGGTCGAACTCCAGCGGCGTTACGGCCCGCTCGACTGGCGGTTGGGCGAGTCCCACGCGATCTATTGGGCTTCCTACGGTCTGCCGTTCACCACGGGGCCGGAACGCCTGATGACGCGGCGTCTCATCTATCAGTCCCTGATGTTCCTGGTGCTGCGGGGAAAACTCAATGCGGAATATGAAACGGAGTGGAAACCGGAACAGAACCTCGCTTTCGCGATTTCGGCGGCGGATGAACTCGCCGAAACCTACCGCGAATTCCCCTCCCGCAATATGCAGAAGGTCTTCTTGCGGTTTCTTGGAAAACTGACCGCTTTGGAACAGCTGGCCGGAAACGAATGGATGGCCCACTTTTTCTACGAACGCCTTGTCAAGGCGTTGCCGGAAGGGATGAGTGTCCCTTCGTTTGAAGAGGTCGTCCGGGAGGCGTCCGCCCATCTATGAACAACAACCGGATAGATTGCCGAACCCTTTCCCAACGGGTTGAACAGACGCTCGACCGGTATGGGCTTCTGACAGGTGTCCGAAAACTCGGCGTCGCGGTTTCCGGCGGCGCGGATTCGCTCGCCTTGCTCGTGTTGCTGGCCCCGGTCTGCAAGTCGCGTGACGTCGCCCTTGTCGTGTTGACGCTCGACCACGGACGTCCCGGCGAATCGGAGGCGGCGGAACGTGTCCGCGCCGAAGCGGAAACGCTCGGTCTCCCGTTCGTCACGAAGCGTGTTGCGCTTGAATCCGTGCCCGGCTCGTCCCTGGAAGCCCGTGCGCGCGCCGCCCGCCTCGCGTTCCTGGACGAGTGCCGCGAAAAATTTTCACTGGATGCAATTGCCACGGGGCATCATGCGGACGACGTGGCGGAGACGGTTTTCCTCCGCCTTTGCCGGGGATCCGGCACGACGGGGCTTGCGGGGATCCGCCCGCTTTCGCGGTGCGGGAAAATACGGTTCATCCGACCGCTCTTCCATATTCTGCACGGGGAACTTTGTGAATGGCTCGCGGGGCAGGGGAAGGGCTGGTTTGAAGATCCCGACAACCAGTCGCCCGACGCTTCCCGTAACCGGATTCGCCACCGCGTCCTGCCGGAACTTAAGGCAACGTTCGATCCCGCCTTGACGCGGCACCTTTGCACGACGGCGCAACTCCTTGCCGCCGAGGATGACGTGTTGGAGACCTTGACCGAGACGGCGTTTCCGTCATGCGTGGCCGGCGACGCGCTTTCCATCGCGTCCCTTTGTTCATACCCGCCCGCGATCCGCCGCCGTCTCTTGCGCCGCTGGTTCTACGGGCATGACGCGGCGGAGGCGTTCGATTTTGAACGGACGGAAGCGATTCTTGGCTTGTGCGGGTCGTGCGACACGTGGCGGCAGTCGCTTCCGGGAGGACGCCGGCTTGAAGCGCGCGACGGGCGGCTTGCGTTTGTTGTGGACAAACCGGAGCCGCCGACTCTCCTGCCCGTGGAGCTTCCGGTGTCCGGTGGTGTTGTGTGGGGTGGATGGCGGATCACCGCTGCGCGGGTGGATGCCGTCTCGTGCCGGGCGGAAGGCGCGGGGAGCTCGCCCGCCTGGTGTACTGTCGGCTTCCGCGAGGGGATGCGCCTGTATGTGCGTTCCCGTTGTGCGGGCGACCGGTTGTCGCCGTTCGGGATGCAGGGAAGCCGTAAACTTCAAGACCTTTTTGTGGATGCCAAGATCCCGGCGGACGAGCGTCCGCAGATCCCGGTTGTCGTCTGTGACGACGAAGTGGTCTGGATTCCGGGATGCCGGGTTTCGCGTTTTTATGCCGTTCCCGACGGGGACGGCCCGATGGTACGCCTGTCTGCCGAACGTTGCGAGGCGGACGGAACGTTATGTGTGAAGGATGAATCAGTGGAAACGGAACAAGGAACGGACGAGATGAATCAAACGGCAAAAGGATGGATGGCGCTGGCGTTGACGGGGATGTGCATGGCGAATCCGGTCGAAGCGGCGAAACGGGGAAATCCGACACCTCCCGAAATTCAGGTCAAGAGTACGATTGACGGCGCGTTGCGTCCCTCGTATTTTTATGTCCCGGAAGGAAAGGCGGAGACAAAGATCCCCCTGCTGGTGGCGCTTCATACATGGAGTTACGATTACAAGGCGCGGAATCCACTGGATTGGGCGTATGCGCAGTGCCGTAAACGCGGATGGGCGCTCCTGTACCCCGATTTCCGGGGACCGAATTGGACGCCGCAGGCTTGCGGTTCCGATCTTGCCGTGCAGGACATTCTGGATGCCGTCGAATATGCGAAGACGAAGGCGCCGATCGATCCCGACCGCGTGTACGTGATCGGTGCGTCGGGCGGCGGCATGATGTCGCTGTTGCTGGCGGGACGCGCCCCGACCGTCTGGGCAGGCGTGTATTCGGCCTGTCCGATCACCGATCTCGCCCGCTGGCACGCGGATTCGACGGTGCGGCGGAACCGGTATCGGCAGCACATGGAACGCGCCTGTGGCGGTACGCCCGCCACCCGTGCGGAAGAGTACGCGCACCGTTCGCCGTTGACCCACCTTGCGGCGGCTTGCGCGGCGAAGGTCCACGTGCAGATCGCCACGGGGATACACGATGGACATACCGGCTCGGTCCCGATCGGTCACGCCATCCGTGGGTTTAATGTGTTGGCGGACGCGGCTGACCGGATTTCCGAAGACCTCATCGCCGGTATGGAACAGACCCAGCGCGTGCCGGAAGAACTCGTTTTCAAAGGACGCGATCCGTTCTTCAACGAAAAGAACCGGATTCATCTGCGCCGGACAAGCGCGAATGTGCGGTTGACGATTTTTGAAGGTGGACACGGCGGTAATTTCGAAGCCGGAATCGATTGGCTCGCCCGTCAAAAACGCGGGGCGAACGTCGATTGGACGCTCCCCGAAACCGGCAAGGGCGGCGAGATGAAAGCGTCGAAGTAGAGTAAATAACTCGGTTCTTGTCTCTGTCGGGGAGGTGTGGTAGACTTTCCGCCGTTGACAAACGGAATCCCGTGAAAATCGGGAACGGTCGTGCCGAGGTGACCAGATACGAGCCGCCGGTTTTGCCATTGCCCGGGTGGGTGAGAAGGTTGGCGGCAAGGTCAAGCTGGAAGTCCTAAGACGTGTCAACGTGTACTCGGTTTGATCCTCACGTCAAGGAAAGAACGAAATGAAAAAATGTCTGTCTCGGTGGACGGCCTGCGCCGCCCTTTTTGCGGCGTCGAATGTCGCCGCGTTCACGTTCGATGATATCCACTTCTGGGTCGGCTCCGGCACAAACCGCGTCGGTCTGGTCATCGACTGGTCTACGAAACATGGCGACGGCGCCGCGCGCGCCTGGGGCTACCGTTGGAACGGGGACTGCACAAACCTCGCCGAAGTCGTCAACCGCATCGTCCGCGCCGACAACCGGCTCCACATTGGAGCCTCGAAGACGACATGGGGTATGTTCTATTCATTCTTCGGATATGACGTGGCGGATGTCGCCGCGACGTTCGACCCAACCTATCCCGGTTCTTCCTCCGATCCTGCGGCATTCGCCGCGTCCCAAGATGAAAGTGACTGGGATCCCTACTGGAATCTCCTTGAACAGCATGGGTCGGAAACGTACATGAAGGACACGAATCATGTTGCGGAGGCGGGGGCCGGCGCAGACGGTATTACGCCCGTTGACGGCGACTGGTTCACCTTCCGGATAGACAGTTGGGGCGGCTGGCAGGCGACCGGCGTTGCCGAACCTACCGCCGCCGAGTCGCCCTATGGGTATTCCCTCGTGAGTTATGAGACGGACGAGACGAACGTTTGGTACAACGATCCCTACTCCGCACTGGGGGAACCGACGCGCTACATGGCAGGTGAGTGGGGTGGGACAATCAATCCGTTCAACGCGGCATGGATGGCCGAGTCCCTTTTCACCGTTAAAAAGGATTCGGATAAAGACGCGCACCTTACGATCGCGTTCGACCACGATGTCGTCGATGACGCGAACAATCCCTACGGTATCGATTTCATCGTGTTCGGGAATTCGTTCTGTGTCGGTCAGTCGGGTGATTATTACTATGACGGCGCGGATATCGACACGATCTATTCGACGGGGGAAGGTTCAACGGAACCCGGACTTGTCGAAGTAAGCCAGGACGGCACAACGTGGTACTCCTTCAAGAACGGGCCGTTCGCGGACGACGCGATGCCGACGCTCGGTTACGTCTACGACAAGGCGAATCCCGATGCGGAACTCTTCGCCGGTAACGCCTGGTTCGGACTTCCGACGGATGCGACCTTCCCGGTCGATCCGACGATGACGTTTGCGTGGTGCGCGGGCAGGACGCTCGGCGAAATCTGCCAGGCTTACAAAGGTTCCGCCGGAGGTACCGGCTTTGACCTTTCCAAGCTCGACCTTCCGGTGAACGCCGCCGGACAGAAGTGGATCCGCTACGTCCGCGTCAAGCCGATCTACCTTGAAGACGATGACGTTGGGAATCCCGTCTATACGACCCCCGAAGTGGATGCCATTTCGGATGTCGCGCCTGTGGCCGGTTTTGATCCCGATCCGCTCCCCGGCCTTGTCCCCGTCCCCGATCCCGTCCCCGAACCCGATCCGGCACCGGTACATTCCGCTTGGACGGCGACGAAGGCGGCGACGCTGGCGGGCGCCGTGTATGCGGGCGGCAATGTCGTCGGTGTGATCCAGTTGAAGGTCGCGAAACCCAATGCGAAGAAACGCACGGCGAAGCTTTCGGGCAGCGTGACCCTTCTGGATGGCAAGAAAAAGACGCTCAAATCCACGACCGTGCCCGTCCCCCAGGACGGCCCGATCCAGGCAAACGTTGCCGTCAAGGGAATCGGTACGCTTTCCGTCGCCATCGGCGCGGACGGGTTCGACGGGACGCTCGCCGCGTACACCGTCAAGGCGGTTTCCGTCGGCGGCAAGTGGACGAACGCGGCGGCGGCCGTGACGGTCGATTTCGCGGGCGGCGGCGCGTTGCCGCAGGGTACGCTTGAATCGCTGCTGCCGGACGGCGAGCCGGTGCGCGTCAAAGGCGGCAAGTGGGCGTTCGACAAGGCGGCGTCGATCAAGTGGAAGAAGGGGGCTCTCTCCGGCGACAACGACCCGAAGAAGCCGAATCGCTCCGCGATGAAGTTGACCTACACGCCGGGGACCGGCTTGTTCAAGGGGTCGTTCAAAATCTACGCCGTGCAGGGCGGCAAGCTGAAGAAGTTCACGGTGAACGTCACGGGCGTTGTCGTGGACGGCGTGGGTACGGGTGTCGCGAAGCTCTCGAAGTCTTCCGCGACGTGGAACGTCACCGTGCAGTAACGTTGTAGACCGTTTGCAGAATGTTTTTTTCAAAACGCAGAGTCGCAGAGAATCCTGTATCGGGTAACTTCGAAACGAACCATTCCCGGCGCAGAAGGTGTTCGAACTTTCCGCGTCTCTGCGTCTCTGCGTTTTTGGTAACGTCCGGTGCGGGGGGGGCGTCAAGGGCGGGGTTCTCGCTGATTGAACTCTGCACGGTTATCGTGGTCGTCGGCTTGCTGATGGCCAGCCTGGTCACCGTGACCGAGAACTGCCGCGAGTCCTCCGTTTCCCTCCAGTGCCGTTCCAATCTCCGCCAGCTCGCACAGACGTGCCTCATGTATACGCTGGAACGGGGCGAGTTCCCGTGGGGAATGAAGAACACGGACGGGTACGAAAGCGACTGCTGGGATTTCAAGCGGCAGAGCGGCGCGAAAGAATGGCTGCCCGGCGATATGTGGGGCGGGTACGGGACGGGCGACATCGTGCGCTGCCCGAAATGCGTCGGCTCGTCCGACAACTGGGACGGCAACGCCTCCACCGGGTACAACTACAACTGCGCGTACCTTGGCAAGGTCGAGGGCGACTCCGCTGTGCGGACGAGGCCGTTGAAATGGCGCGACCTTCGGAACGCCGCCGAGGTCGTCCTCTTCGGCGACGGCGGATACGTGGGCGGCGTGAACAAGTTCATGCGCGCGCCGAAGGCTTCCAAGGAGTATGACAACTCCCCCGCCGCGACGCGCAAGGCGGGGACGCAGGCGTTCCGGCACGGGCGCGGCTGGAACCGCCATTGCAACATGGCGTTCGTTGACGGGCACGTCAAGTCGTTCCGTCAGCCGTATACCGCATCGGGTTCGGAAGGGTGGGAGGACGACGCGACGCGGACGGGTTTCATTGGACAGGATAACCGTCTCTATGGTAAAATAGGTCTGTGAAGCTTTTCCGGGGACAGATTTTTTTCGATGCGTTGCGCGCGTTTCACGCCCGCCAGCCGTTGGCGGGCGTCGCGGTCTCCCTTGTCGTGGGAATCTATCTCGGATATCGTTTCCCCGATGCCCTGGTGCTGTTGCTGGTGCTTGCCGTCGGCGGCGCGGCGCTCTCCCGCGTCTCCGGAGATTGGAAGCGTCCCTGCGCCCTCTTTTTCGGCGTGTGCCTGACGGGAATCCTCCTTTCGTTTGTCAACCTCCTGCACCGCGATTCCGAGTGCGCCGCGCTCTTGACGCTTCCGTCCGGCGAGAAGTTCACGTGCCGTGTCGATCCCGACATCCGTATCCGGAATCTGAAAGGGATGGCCGCCCGCTACACCTTTTCAGCGGCGGAACTTGAAAGTGAATCCGGTGTGCGGATACGCCGCCTCCCCGTCCGTATCAACTGGTACGGGATTCGGCCGGAAAAAGACAAGGACGCCGCCGCGCCGCATGGCAACGAACGATGGCGGTTCACCGGCACGTTCCGTCCGGTGACAGACCGTTTCGGGTTGATCTACGTCGAATGTAATGTTTCGGAACGTGCGTCGGAACGGATCGCGGCGATCGACCTGACCACATGGCGGGGGCGTGTCGAGGCGGCTAGGCGACAGGCCGCCCGCCGTGTCGCGATCGGGATTGAGGACTGGCCCGTTGTCCCGGATCTGGCGCGGGCGATCCTCCTCGGCGCGCGGCGCGAGATCCCGTCCGGTGTCCGGCAGATGTTCGCGGACTCCGGGACGGTCCACATCTTCGCGATTTCCGGTATGCACATCGCGCTGATCGCGGGCATTCTCGGATTCGCCGTCTCCCTGTTGCGGATTCCGCGCCCCTATTGGTTTTTCGCCCTCGCCCCGTTGATTGTCTTTTACACCGTTGTGACGGGGGCGAGGCCGAGCGCGGTCCGCGCCTGTCTGATGACCTTGTTCTTTTTCTTGGGGCCGTCGGTCGGGCGGCGTCCAAACGCGCTTGCGTCGCTCGCCGCGACGGCGATCCTCGTTTTTGTTTTCCAGCCTTGGCTCGTGTTCGACATCGGTTGCCGGCTTTCGTTCGCGGTGATGCTCGGACTGGTCGTCTTCTACAAACCCTTCCGCGAAATCGCCCTGCGTCTTTTCCGCGTCGAAACGCTGGAAGAACGGATCCCGGTGCTCCGTGCGGCGGGGAACACCCGGCTCGCTTGGTGGTGCGGGGTAGGGTGTTCCATCCTACGGAACGAGTGCGGCGTCTTTGCCGTCTCGCTCGCGGCCTGGCTCGCCTCGATTCCGTTGACGGCAATGTATTTCGGGCGGTTTACGCCCGTCTCCCTCCTGGCGAACCTCGTTATCGCCCCCGTGTCGTTTCTCGTCGTCCTCTCCGGCTGTCTGGGGCTGTTGGCGGGGCGGTTGAGCGAAACGATTGCCGCCTGTTTCAACAACGCGGCCGGTTTCTTTATCGAGATCCTGGTCGAAGTGTCGCGAATCTCCGTCTCCATTCCCGGCGGTTCCTTCCAGATCCGGAAATGGAACACTCCGATGGTCTACGCCTGGTTGTTCCTGCTCATTCTTTTGGCTGCCTACCTCCGTTACCGGAATCGAAACCGCGTCATCGCCCGTTTCGATCGATAATAACCACCAAATTGGCGAACGGGACAGGGGGGATGGTCAGATGTCGCTGACGCTCTGGACATTCTGGCGACAGTGGAGTATAGAGATAATGCGACATTCGTCCTCGCGTACGATGTAGAATACGCGATAATTCTCGAATACGATTTCATGTATACCCACGGTCGCAAGCCGCCGGATGGAAGAAAGCGGGAACAGGGAAGGGAACGTCTCGATCAACCCGATTGTCCCTTCTAGCCGTTCAAGCCATCGGGACGCCGTTTCCCTGTCGCTGTTTTCCGCTATGTATCGGACATGTCCGTGAAGTCTTATCAGCGCATTGTCAGACCATGCCACTTTCATAATCCGAACTCCTTGCGAACCATGGAGAACGCATCCTTGTTGGAATGACATTCACCGTTTGCAAATTGTCCTTCGGCTATGCGCATATCGTCAAGGACTTGCTCTGCTATGCGCTGTTCCTCTTCCCAGTTAGGAGAAGATGCCTCCCAGTCGATGACGCTGACTAGGACGGATGTGGGTTTTCCGTTCTGGGTGACGATGATGGGGCGGTGCGTCCGGCGGGTCTTCTCGATGTACTCGCCGAGTTTCCCGCGACACTCGGTGAAGGAAATAATGTCCTCCGAGAGGATGGGGCGGCGGATGCCGGGGCGGTCGGCGGACGGAACCGCCGTCTGGGTGGCCTTGCGGGGGGATTTCTTCGTTTTCGTGCGCGTGGATGAGGACATGTTTTCTGTTCCTTTCATTGACGTGCATAGTGTACCATATTCCCGCCGTTTTGAAAACGGCAAAAGTGAAAAATTTCCAAGATGGTCTCCCACCCTCTCACTCCTCCACCCCAAAAAACACCCCAAAAAACATCCTTGCGAACCGTAAGGCTTTTTTGTTACCCTCTTCCCGTTCTGGCGGGCGGCGGGGCGACGTGTTGTACAGCCGCCGTATATGTCGGATTACGATTTGAAACCGAAAGGATAAACGAACGATGAGTATGAAGCGAATGATGATGGTTGCCGCGATAGCGGCGATGCTGGGAGGGACGCGCCCCGTCGCGACCGCCGCAATGGAAAAGAACGATTTGAAGCGAAACAGAAAGGGTGACATGAAAATGATGATGAAACTACTGGTTGCGGGACTGCTTGCTACGGTCACGGCGAATGTGTTTTCGGTTACGCTTTACACGAACGAGGTGGATGGCGTGAAGTGGGTCTATTCCGTCAGCGACGGTAAGGCCACGCTGGGTGGCGGAGATGCCGCATCGTCAGCGATTGTCGGTAATCATTCTGGCAAGGTTGAAATACCATCCTTTCTCGGCGAAACGCCGGTTGTCGCCATCGCAAACTATGCGTTCAACGGGAATGTTGGAATCAAAGACTTAATCGTACCAGAGGGCATAACCAGCATCGGCGACTACGCTTTCCAAGGGTGCGGTGGGTTGACAGAACTTATTCTTCCGGAGGGGCTTGTCACAATAGGAAGCTATGCATTTGCCAACTGTGGAAATCTTGTCTCTGTGACGGTTCCAACGACTTTAGTGCAGATTGACGGTTTTGCGTTTTCAGGTTGTAACGACATGGAACGGGTCAACGCCAAAAGCCTATCCGCTTGGTGCAGGATTGCGTTCGGGAATGGCAGAGCGAATCCGCTTTATATTGACACTAATCCACAGAATGGTGTCTTGTTCTTCGTCAATGGTGTGGAAGTCCATGATCTGGTGATCCCCGAAGATGTGACGACCCTTAAACGATGGGCGTTCTTCTTCTGCCAAAGTATCACGAGCGTCACCATGCATGACGGCGTGACGGATATCGAAAAATCGGCCTTCAACAATTGCTGGAATTTGACTAACGTCACCTTCTCCGCCAACCTGAAGACCATTGCCTCATATGCATTTTCATGTTCCAAGATGACGGATATCTATATTCCAGGAAGTGTGGATTCCATTGGTTACAGGGCGTTTGACGTTTCGCAATCGCTGACGAACCTTGTTATTGGTGGCGGAGTGAAGTCCATTGAATCATGCGCTTTCATCGATGCAAAACAACTATTACGCGTGGTTCTTCCTACCTCGCTCACGTCATTCTCTACGAATGCTTTTTCCGGCTGTACGGTCATAAATGAGGTCACAGTACCTACAGATCATTGGACGATGCGACAGTTCTTCCCGGATGCTTACGCGGACATCGTGTCAGCATCCGTTTCTCCAGGATCAGTGTCAATCCGAGATTCTGCGTTTGAGAAATGTGGCAAGCTTCGGTCAGTTTTGATCGCCGATACAGTCTCCACCATTGGCGGTAACGCTTTCCGCGACTGTACCGCTATTGAAAGTCTTGACATTCCAGCCTTGGTTTCAGAAATAGCGGAGGATGCCTTCCGTGGATGTTCCAGTATTCTGGCGATTACTGTGGACGACGACAATCTGGCGTTCAAGTCCATTGATGGTGTTTTATTCACAACCTGAAATCCGCCGCGTCTGCAACTATGCGGGCGGCCTGACGCGCACGCCGTGTTCGCGGCGCGTCAGCTTTCGGGCAGTTTCACTCCGAAAACGTCGACTATCCGCCGCTGGATCTTGTTCATCTCGGTCAGCAGCTGCC
>JAGAEL010000157.1 GCA_017613085.1 Kiritimatiellia bacterium
AAGGAAGTAGTTTTTTCAACTCCGTTTGTTTCTGTTGCATTTTCGGTAACGCTATGATAGCCTCTTCGGCGTAAAACCAGAAGGAACAGCTTTCGTAGAGTTTGCGTTGAGTTGACGCATCTTTTTCGCCGATGGAGGTTCGAGAAATGGGGGACATGATGGAGAAGTCACTTGCCGAGCGGATGGACTACGCCGCGAGGCGCAAGAGCGAGATGAACTGCTGTCAGGCGGTTTTGGTCGCGTTTGCCGACAGGCTTGGAAAGAGCGAGGAGGAGTTGTTGCGGCTCGGTTCGGGCTTCGGTTCCGGCATGGGGACGATGGAAGGGACGTGCGGCGCGCTTGTCGGCGCGATCATGGTCTCGTCCCTCCTCTCGCCCGATGGCGAGGCGATGAAGAATTCCCGTGTCATCATGCCGAGGTTCAAGGAACTCTGCGGCGGCGCGACCATCTGCCGGGAACTTAAAGGCATTGGTACCGGCAAGGTGCTGTGCAGTTGCGAAAACTGCGTACGCAATGCGGTCCGCGCGGCGGTAGAGACTTTGGGAAACAACTGAAAAGAAAGTGCAGATGGAAATAAAGGAAGGTATCAACTTATGACAGACCTGACAGAAAAGACCCTCGCGAGCGAGCGCAAGTACACGGGGAAGATTATCAGCGTCGATCTTCTCGACATTGAACTGCCCGACGGACGCAGGGCGAAGCGCGAGGTGATCCGCCACGGCAACGCCGTCGCGATTCTTGCCCGCCGTCCCGACGGGAAGTTCGTGTTTGTGAAGCAGTACCGAAAGGCGGCGGAAGAGGCGTTGATCGAGGTCATCGCGGGCGGACTCGAACCGGGCGAAGACCCCATCGAGGGCGCACGGCGAGAAACCGCCGAGGAGACGGGGTACGAGGTGACGAGTATCCAGTTCCTCACGACCATCATCTGTACGCCCGGTTACTGCGAAGAGCGTATCCACCTTTATTTCGCGGAACTTTCCGATGCCGCCCATGATCAGGACCAGGATCTCGACGAGAACGTCTACCCCGTCATCCTCTCCGAAACGGAGGTCGAGGACGGTATCCGCAACGGTTCCATCTTCGACTCCAAGACGCTCTCCGCCTGGCTCTGCTGGAAGATTGCGCGGTGATGGATGTTTGATGTTGGCTTTACAGATGCTGTTGGAATCTGGTATGCTCTCCGTCCATGAACGTGCTTGTTGAATGAGGACGCACGGCGGGGGACCGTGGGGACAGGCATAGTTTGAATCATGTAGTGACTGTATGTACAAAATCAGCGTTGGATGTCTTGCGTTTTGCGTATGTTTTGCCTCCGGGGCGGCGATGGCGGCGTCGGCGACGGGGCGGTATGTCCATGTGCGTCTGGAACGTATTCCGGCGATCCTGTCGATCGCGGAACTGGAGGTGTTCTCCGGCGGGCGTAACGTGGCCAAGGGGAAACCCGCTTTCCAGAGCACGGTGGGCGGTAGCGCAGGTCCTTCGCGGGCCGTGGACGGGAATACCGCCCACAATTGGGGAAGCGCTTCCATAACGCACACCGATGAGAGAAGCAAGAACAGTCCGCAGTGGTGGGAGGTGGACCTCAAAGAGAATGTCAAGGTCGATAAAATCTTGTTGTATAACCGTGATGACTTGATCCACCGGGCAGACGGGATTGAGGTGCTGCTCCTTGACGAGCACCGCCGCGTGGTGCGCGGCAAGACGTTCCCCGTCGTCGGGCAGCTCGTTCTGGAGATGGACTTCGCGAAGGATGCGTGTTCGGATTGCGTCGGCTCCTTCGTCGAATACGTTGTCGGCCCGTTCGCCACACCGGCAGAAATCTGCGCCGCGTATGAAAAGCGGGCGACATGGATTGATTCCGCAGTGGCCGCCGCCGCCAAGTTGCCCCGGTACAAGACGTTACTGCCCCTCTTTCCCCGTCTGGCGGCGGACTTTCCCCACGATGTGGAGGAAATCATGGCGAATCTCGATTCGCCGTCGTTCTTGAAGTCCGCGCTCGTCAAAAAGGGTACGCCGAAGTTTTCGCCTACAGCCGACGAAGAGTCTAGGCAGCTTGCGCTTGAGACGCTGAAGTGGTTCGACGCCGCCGCGATGGAACGCGCCATCCGCGCCTACGCCGGCAAATATCCCGGCGTTTACGGTTCGCCGTCGCCGCTTCTGGCAAGGCTCGCGGCGGTGAAGGCGGCTGTGGCCGGGGCGAAGGATGACGCGGCCAAACGCAAGGCGGCGGAGAGCCTGATGAAATTGCAGGACGACGTGTATATGCGCCATCCCGCCGTCGATTTCTCCCGCTTCCTGATGGTGAAGCGCAGCCGGAAATCACCTTCCGGCCTACCGCACAATTGGCAGGGCAATTCCTCGGTGCCGTTGCAGGGGTACGTCAACGCCATTCTCGCCATGCCGCTGCGCCGCAGCCCGGGAGAGCGCGGGCGTGCGATCGCCGCGTCCGATTATTTCCTGGGGGATGTGGACCTTGATTTTGACGCGGACAAGATTGCCTACTCCGGCGGGCTTGACCGTGAAAAGAGGTGGTGTGTCCTTGAGACGCGCCTCGACCGTCCCATGACGAATACGCTCAAGTCGCCCGCCGGCTTGGCCGATATCGACTGTTACGATCCCTGTTACCTTCCCGACGGGCGTATGCTCTTCGTCTCCACCAGCGGTTTCCACGGTGTGCCGTGCGTGACGGGTTCCGACTATGTGGGCAACACGCATCTGCTCGAAAAGGACGGCTCTGTGAAGCGCCTCGTTTTCGACCAGGACAACAGCTGGTGTCCCGTCGTGATGAACAACGGCCGCGTACTGTACCTGCGGTGGGAATATACCGACAGCGCGCACTACTTCTCCCGCGTGATGATGACGATGAACGTGGACGGTTCCGACCAGAAGGCGTTCTACGGGTCGAACTCCTACTGGCCGAACTCGTTGTTCTATGCGAGGCCGCTGCCGGACTCCGTCACGAAGTTCTGCGGCGTCGTGTCGGGGCACCACGGTTGCGCGCGCGAGGGGGAACTGGTGTTGTTCGACGTGATGAAGGGGCGGAACGGGACGGCCGGCGTGATCCAGCGTATTCCGGGGTGGGGGAAGCCCGTCGCGAACAAGGTGCGCGATACACTTGTGAACAACTCCACTCCTCGTTTCCTGCACCCGTATCCGCTCTCTGACGAGCTTTTCCTGGTCTCCGTACATAAGGGTGCCCAGGAACCGTTTATCGTGGCTTTTGCGGACATTTACGACAACATCGTTCCCGTGTACGTTGCCGCCGGCTGGAACTGTCTGGAGCCGTTGCCGGTCAAGAAGCGCCGCCGCCCCTTGACATCGATCGACCGACGTAACGACGCGGTGGACACGTGTACCGTCTATCTGCAGAACGTGAACTTCGGCAACGGCCTCAAAGGTGTCCCGCAGGGCGTGGCCAAGAAACTCCGCCTGTTTTCCTACAGTTATTCGCCGCGTAATGTCGGCGGGCATTACAACATCGGTTTCGAAGGCCCGTGGGACGCGCGCAACATTCTCGGCGAGGTGGATCTGGAGGCGGACGGCAGCGCGATGTTCACCGTTCCCGCCAACACGCCGTTCGCCATACAGCCCCTGGACGAAAACGGCTGCAAGCTACAGGAGATGCGTTCCTGGTTTGTGGGTGTGCCCGGCGAGACGATTTCGTGTACGGGATGCCATGAACACCAGAACGAGGCCCCCGCCTCAACCAGTTCCATCGCATCCCAAAAACGGCTCCAGACACCGGTGCCTTGGTATGGACCGCGCCGTAACTACGCATTCGTTCGCGAAGTCCAGCCGGTCTTGGACAGGAAATGCGTGGGCTGCCACAATCCAAAGAGCAGGCTGAAGACCCGGATGGGGGCTTCGCTTCCCGACTTTGACGGCAAGAAGATGGAGGGACACTACTCCAAGGCGTATGTGAATCTGATGCCTTACGTGCGCAGGAACGGCCCGGAGGGCGACTACCACCTGCTCACGCCGCTGGAGTTCCACGTCTCGACCTCGGAACTGTACCAGAGGCTCGCGAAAGGGCATCACAACGTGAAGCTCACGGACGAGGAGTGGGACAGGCTTGTGACGTGGATGGATCTCAACGTTCCCTACTGGGGGACGTGGACGGAAGAGACGGGTGGAAAGGAGCGCGTCGTAAAGGTTCTCGAACGCCGAAAAGAGATGGCGCGGAAGTGGGCGGGCGACTCGTTCGATCCGGAGAAGGTGGTGAATCCTTACGTTCCCGGCACGGAACGTTTCGTGCCGCCGCCGAAAACGAAACCCGCGCCGGCCGTGAAGGTGGCGGGGTGGCCTTTCAGCGCCGCGCACGCAAAACGGATGCAGGGAGGGAGGAAACCGCGCACATTCGCAATCGGCGGCCAGGAACAGCTGATTTTCGCCTACATCCCGGCGGGAACGTTTGCGATGGGGTCCGACGTGTTGACCGATGCCGAACGCCCGGTGGGGAAGGTCGCCATCAAGAAAGGGTTCTGGATGGCGACAAGGGAGATTACGCAGGGACAGTTCCGCCTGATGGATCCGAAGTTCGACAACGGCGTCTACGATATGCACTACAAGGACCAGGTGAAGCGCGGCTACTACATGGGCGGGGAGGATCCGGATTTCGCCCAGCCCGGCAACGAGAAGTTCCCCGCCGTCCGCGTGAGCTGGGAGATGGCGCAGCAGTATTGCGAATGGCTTTCGAAGAAACTCGGCAAGAAGGTGCGCCTCCCCACGGAATCGGAATGGGAATGGGCCTGCCGCGCCGGAACGGACACCGAATTCAATTACGGCACGAAGGACACCGATTTCTCCAGACACGAGAACATGGCCGATTATATGCTGATTGAACTTGCCGTGCGAGGCGTGAACCCGCAGCCGTTCGCGCATGGCAACGAGTGTAAGCCAAAGACGCTTCCGCCCCCTCTCTGGGACTACGAGTTGCGTGACCGCCGTTTCAATGACCACGTGCTGCACCTCGCCAAGGTTGGAAGTTACGCGCCCAACGCCTGGGGGCTCTACGATATGCACGGAAACGCCGCAGAGTGGACGGCGAGTTCATGGCATTCGTATCCGTACAACGAGAAGGTCGCCCCGAACGAACTCAAGGTTGTGCGCGGCGGATCGTGGTACCGTCGCCCCGTGGTGTCTTCAAGCGCCTGGCGCTGGCGCTATCCTTCGTGGATGCGCCCGTTCGATGTCGGCTTCCGCGTGGTCATCGAAGAGTGAGAGATTGAGTCGCCCCGGCGTTTTTTGCTTGTCCTTTGCCCGTTTTCCCTGTATCTTACGGAACGTTTGATTCACGTAGGACGAGGACATGTTCACATGAAAAAGATGCTATCCGTTTTATTCGCCTTCGGTACAGCCGCCGCGCTGGCCGACTACCCGTGTTCCCTTCCCGATATCCGTTCCGTCCGCGTGGACGGCGGGTTCTGGAAATCCCGTCTGGAGACCAACCTGCTCGTAACCGTGTGGGCTGATTTCAAAAAGTGCGAGGAGACCGGGCGCATTTCCAATTTCGCAAAAGCGGGCAAGTTGGAGTCCGGCTCGTTCCGGGGATGCCCCTTTGACGATTCCGACGTCTACAAGGTGATCGAAGGGGCGGCGTATATCCTCGCCACGCGCAAGGATGAAAAACTCGATGCGTATGTCGATGGCGTGATCGCCAAGATCGCCGCCGCGCAGGAACCCGACGGTTACCTCTACACGGCCCGTACGCTCGGCCACAAAGGACACAAGGGGATGCTCGGGGACGGACGCTGGAGCCGCCTCCGTTCCAGCCACGAGTTGTACAATGTCGGTCATATGTATGAAGCCGCCGTCGCCCATTTCGACGCCACCGGGAAACGGGTGCTGCTCGACGTGGCGATCAAGAACGCCGACCTGCTCTGCAACGTCTTCGGGTACGGCGAAGGCCAGCTCAAGGACATTCCCGGTCACGAAGAGGTGGAGATCGGACTCTGCAAGCTCTACCGCACCACCGGCAAGAAGGCGTACCTCGACCTCGCCAAGTTCTTCCTCGAGATGCGCGGGAACACGAAGTACCGCAAGAACCTCTACGGCGTCTCCGTGCAGGATCATGAACTCGTGAAGAAACAGGCCGAAGCCCTCGGCCATGCCGTCCGCGCCGGCTATCTCTACGCCGGCATGACGGATGTCGCCGCGCTGTCGGACGATTCCGAATACACCGCAGCCTGTACCCGTCTCTGGGAGAACGTCGTCGGTAAAAAGCTCCACCTGAACGGCGGTATCGGGGCATACCGCCACATCCGTTACGCCGACACGAAACTCGGCGGCGCCGGCGAGGCGTTCGGCGACAACTACGACCTTCCTAACGAGAATGCCTATCTGGAGACCTGCGCCGCGATCGCCAACGCGCTTTGGAACGAACGGATGTTCCTGATGACCGCCGACGCCAAATACATCGACGTGCTTGAACGTACCCTGTACAACGGGTTCCTTTCCGGCATTTCGATTTCCGGCGACGAGTTCTTCTACCCGAATCCGCTGGCGAGCAAAGGCGGCTACAAGCGCTCCAAGTGGTTCGGCTGTTCCTGTTGCCCGGTGAACGATGTCCGCTTCATTCCGCAGATTCCGCAGTTCGCCTACGCGAAACGCGGGAACGACCTTTTCGTCAACCTTTTCGTGGATAGCGAGGTCACGTTCGATCATGCCGCACTTCGCCAGAAGACCGCCTATCCTTGGAACGGGAATATCGAAATCGACGTGACGCCGAAGACGGGAAACGCCCGCTTCGTTCTCCGCGTCCGTATCCCCGGATGGGCATACGGCCGCCCTGTTCCGAGCGACCTCTACACGCAGACCGTCCCCGCTTCGCTCGACACGGTGAAGCTCGCCGTCAATGGTGAAACGTTCCCGGTCAAGCCGGAGAAGGGGTACGCCGTGATCGACCGCGAGTGGAAGGCGGGCGACCGCGTGACGCTGACACTCGATCTCACGCCGCGCCGTATCGCCGCGAACGCCGCCGTGAAGGCGGATGCCGGACGTCTCGCCGTCGAAGCGGGGCCGATCGTCTACTGCGCCGAAGCCGCCGACAACGACGGGCGCGCGTTGAATCTCGCGCTTGCCGCAGACGCGGCTCTCCGTCCCGATCAGGAAGTCGCCATCGCCGGGCAACGCTTCCCGACGCTCTCGGCTGACGGCCTCCGCGTCCACAAAGGGTTGGATGGTGTGCAGACCATGACGCCCGTCCGGGTTACGCTGATCCCGTATTTCGCCTGGTGCCATCGTGGCGCCGACGAAATGCAGGTCTGGCTGCCGACCGATCCGGAACGCACGGCCAGTCGATATGACGTGAAAATGTCGGCCTCCTGGTGTAATCCATCGGATTCGGAAGAGATCGTCTTTGACGAGAGCGAACCCAAGTCGTCCTCTGATACGAAAATCCGGCGCATGACGTGGTGGCCGCACAAAGGGACGGCGGAATGGTTCGCATTCGAGTCGCCCTCCACGTTCACGGCGACCGGACTCCGCGTCTACTGGTTTGACGACGAGGCGATCCATGGGGGATGCCGTACCCCCGCGAGCTGGAAAGTTCAGGCGCAGGGTGAAGATGGCGTGTGGCGCGATGTACCGTTGCAGGGAGGTTCCGCCCCGGTTGTGAAGGATGCGTATTCGACGGTGAAATTCGCCGAACCTCTCCAGACGAAGCAGCTTCGGATCGCCGCCCGTCTGCGTCCCGGTTTTTCGAGCGGCATCCTCCGTTGCCGGATCGAAACCGGACGTTGAAAATATCGTTCAAGGGGCTGGAACGTGTCTGTGGCGAACAGATTGCAGAGGAGGAAATAGAGTATGCGCGTGTTCAAAAGTACGCAATCCATGTACGAGGGCAGGAAGCCTGTGGCATCAACGGCGTTTGCGTTGATTGCCGCAGTCACGGCGGTGTTGGCGGCGAACGGCGCCATGCGTCCGACGCCTACGTACCTGAAGAGCGCGGTCGTTTACCAGATGGTGCTGCGTAACTTTACGCGGGACGGCAACTTCAAGGCGGCGACCGAAATGTTGAACCACGTGCGCGGCGCGGGCATCGATGTGGTGTACCTGTGTCCGTTCGTGGAAATGGACCGCGACATGGACAAGTCGGGCTGGAGTCCGCGTCAGATAAAGAGCGGCTTCGTCACGCCCAAGAACCCGTACCGTATCTCCAACTACGACAAGATCGACCCCGAGTACGGCGACGACGCGGACTTCAAGGCGTTCAACGACAAGGCCCACGCACTCGGCATGAAGGTGTACATGGACCTCGTCTATCTCCACTGCGGCCCGAACAACGTCATCAAGGACATGTTCCCCGACGCCTTCCAGAAAAACGCGGACGGCTCGGTGCGCATGACGAGGTGGCGCTTCCCGTACGTCAACTTCAAGTCGAAGGGGGTGCGCAAGTACCTGATCGACTCGATGCTGCACTGGATGCGCCTCGGCTGCGACGGCTTCCGCTGCGACGTGGGCGACTTGGTGCCGATCGACTTCTGGGTGGAGGCCGTGACGGCGTGCCAGAAGGTGAAGCCCGACCTCGTGATGATCAACGAGGGAAGCAAGCCGGAAATGCTGGAGAAGGCGTTCGACGCCTGCTACGCATGGCCGTGGAGCTTCAACCTTCGCAGCGCGCTCACGGGGTCCGAGGCTATCGCCTGGTGGCTCAAGCACCAGA
>JAGAEL010000016.1 GCA_017613085.1 Kiritimatiellia bacterium
GGGAGGGTCGGGCTCGGTCCCGTCCGCTTCGCGCCTGTCGGCTGTCGCCTGTCGCCTGTCGTGCGGGAGGGCGCGTGTCCTCACGCGCCGCATGGGAACGGCGCGACGGGGCGCGACCCTCCCCCCTTCCCTCCGCATGAGATGAAAAACGGGTTTTGTCGCGCCGTTCCCATGCGGCGCGTGAGGACACGCGCCCTCCCGCACGACAGGCGACAGCCGACACTCGACACCCGACAGGCGCGACGCGGACGGGACAAAGCCCGTCCCTCCGCGCGAGATAAAAACGACAACAAGGGACAACACAACGATTGTCCCAGTTGTCTCGTTTGTCCCGTTTGTCCCGTTCCTCCTTGTAAAGGAGGCGCGGGAATCGGGAGGGGGCAGTGGATCCGACGTAACGTTAACGGTGGGGCGGAGGCGCCGGGCGGGTCGTCCCTTTGTGCGTGGCGGGCGGCGGCGGGGGCGGTGTGCGCTTCACGTTGTGATGCTGCCTCGGGGGCGGCGGCGGAACAACCGCGCCACGGCGGTCATGGTCGTGGTGGTGGTGATGGTGGTGGCAGCCGGCGAAGGTCAGGCAGAGACCTACGGCGAGAAGGGCGACGAGCGCGTGTTTCATGGTGTTTCTCCTTGTTTTCGGGGTTCATCACGGAAACGTCAACCGCTTCCGCTACTTAAGTTTCAACGGCAGCGAAGGTTCGTTCGGGTCGATCGGAACGATCTTCGATTTCTTCGCGGGGTTCTTCTTCATCGAGAGGTCAATCTTCAGGGGCGATTCGACCTTTACCGTCTCGCGGAGTTTGCGCTCCCGTTTCGCCATCTCGACCTTCGTGCGGACTTCGATCAATTTCTTCCGGGTCTCTTCCTCGTTCAACACGGGGATCGGCTCTTTCTTGTCGCGCTCGATATGGGAGATGGACACGGAAACGGGTTCGACGCCCTCCGCGCCTTCCTTCACCCCGACGGGATACTGCTTCGCCGTCACCTTCAGGATGTGGAAGGAGTATTCCGTCTCGACCACCTGGCTGAGTTCGTTCAACGGGAGCGCGACGGCGACATTCCAGAGGTTGGGGTGCAGTTTCGCCTTCGAGAACGTGCCCCACACGCCGCCGTAGAGGCTGCTGTCGCAGTTGGAGATCTCGTCCGCCACGACGGCGAAGTCCTCCTCGCCCTTCGCGATTTTCTCGCGGTGTTTGAGCATGGACTGGCGCTCGGCCTCGTTTTCCGCGACGTAGAGCGCGTTCGTGGCGTTTACGCGCGCCATCGCTCTCTTGATGTCCTCGCTCGTCACCTTGACGCCCGGGCGGACGATCTGGTCGCGGAACGCAAGGATGTAGAGCGAGTTGGTGAACTCGTGCGAGAAGAAGGAGTCGGGCTTCTTGTAGGCGGCGATCATGGCGTCGGCCTTGTTCAGCGTCAACTTGTTGAAGACCTGGCGTTCCATGGACTCGACCGTTTCGGGAAGCAGTTTCGCCCCTTGACGCTTGGCTTCGTGCGCGAGCATCGCCTTCGCCGCGAACCGTCCCGCAAGTTCGTAGACGCGGCGCATCGTCAGCTGGGTCATCATGCTCTTCCTCTCCTCCTCGGAGAGTTCCGAGATCGAGGGCGGAAGTCTCATCTTGGCGACGTGCAGGGAGGCCATTTCGAGAAGTGCGCCCCACGTCAGCGTTTCGCCTTCGACGGTGACGGCGGCGTCTTCCGGTTTCAAGTCGGGCATGGTGACTTCGTCCTCTGCGGACTTCCGTTTTCTTTTCGGCTTCGCGATACCGTGGGTGTCCATAATGTCCATGTCCACCAGGATGCCCTCGCGCTTCGCCGGGGCGGCGGCGTCTTCCGCTTTCTCCTCCGACGCCTCGGCGGCCGGCCGGGCTTCGGGCTGCTGCTGGGCGGAGAGGGAACGGGGCAAGGCGGCTACGGCGGCGAACACCGCGAGAAACAGGGCGGGTGTACCGTTACGGAGACACCCCGGAAGGTTACGCATTGTCATTGTCATCGGCCTCCTCTTCCTGCTTTTCCTTCAACAGGCGGTCGTAGGTCTCCTGTCCGGACTTCAACAGTTCCTGCTTGGTGTTCACCTCTTCATCGAGAATCCCGTTGATGGCGTCCCGCAGGATCTCCATCCGCTTGACGTTCCCCTCGTCGGTGTACTGCAGGACGGTGATGTACGCCCAGAGGTCGTCCGGCTCGTCCAGCTCGAAACCGGCGGTGTCGGTCAGTTCCTCGAACGCCTCGTCGGAGAGCACCTCCTGCTGCGAGATGATCGCCTGGGCGATCAGGTTCCGCTTGGCGGTCTGGTCGCTGATCTCCGAAATCGTGCTGCTCCAGGCGCTCAACACCTCCGACGAGACATCGGGATCCGCATCGCCCAGCATCGCGGTGATGAGGTCCAGCGCCTCAAGCCCCACCCAGTCCAACGCAAACACGACCTGCTTGCGGACTTCGGGGTTCGGGTGCTTCATCAACAATTTCGCCTGGGCGAGAATCGCGGCGTTGTCGTCCCCCTCCATCGCGTCGTCGAGCGGCTTCGTGATGCGGTCGACCTCGTCCAGCTCCTCTTCGGGTTCCACGATCTTCTTCACGGCGGATTTCTTCACCGCAGAGGACTTCTTGTCGCCGGTCTTGTCGTGCTTGGCGCCCGTTTTCTTCCCCGGATCCTTCGTCTGGTGCGCGACGGAAGAAACGGCCTCCGGTTTCGTGGTCGTCCCGCCGCCCGGCGTGCCCGGCTTCTTCGTCTTCATCACATACAATCCCGCAACCGCCGCCGCCAGAATACAGACGACCGCAAACAGGGCTATCGTTCTCTTGTTCATCATAACGTCTCCTTTGAAAATCCCGAACGCACGTACCGTGCCAAAGGTGATTTGCCTTCATTATGGCAGAATTTCACGGCAAAATCTACTAAAATCAGCGGGAAAAAAGCAGAAAGGCGCGACAAGTTGACGCAGCGACACTCGTGGCGCCGGTAATTATCCATTTTTGCTGATTGCCAAAAAGAAGGGAATCGAGCATAATACGAATCCGTTTCACGGGATGAAAGGAGCGTTCAGGGAGTGATTCTTTGGGGGAGTCATGCAACGAAAAGACAAAAGGAAAAAAATAACAGCTTTGCGTAATAAGCCTGTCTATTCCGTTGGTTTTCGCAAGAGCCCAGACGCATTGGAGAATGGATTTCTCAGAAACGACTGTCCATACAAGGTTGTTTCCCTGTTTTCGGGATGCGGGGGTATGGACATGGGATTCATGGGTGGTTTTTCGGTTCTCGGACACACATACAGCCGCCTCCCATTTGATATTGTCGATGCCTACGATTGTTTAAATGATGCGGTTGAGTGTTATCGGTTAAATATCGCCGAGAACATCCATACCGCAGATCTTACGAAGACGGATGTGAAAATAATACCGACGGCGGATGTTCTCATAGGCGGTTTCCCCTGCCAGGATTTCTCGTCGGCTGGTCCAAAGACGGGACTTGACGGCAAGAGGGGGAGGCTGTATCGTGTCATGATGAAATACATGGAATGTCATCGCCCGAGAGTTGTGGTGGGAGAGAACGTGATCCATCTTGCGCGAATGCAGGACGGCGAATGCCTGTGGACGATTGTAGATGACTTCCAGTCGTGCGGCTACCACTTCGACGTATGGAATCTGTACGCGCCTGACTATGGCGTTCCGCAAAACAGGCGGAGACTGTTTTTCATCGGCGTACGTGATGACATTAAAGGATTCCCCATAAAGCCAGTTCCCACGAATTCGGGGAAACCTGTCACCATTTCAGAGGCATTGTCCGATTTGGAACACATTTCCGACGAGACGGTCACAAATCAAAGCCAGTATTTCGTATCGTCCTGTGCCACATCTGGAGGCGGACAGGGGGACAATGTGAACGAGCCGGACAAGGTCGCGTATTGCATTCGCGCCAACGCCAGAGGGCGTATACAGTTTCACTATCACCTGAATCGTCGCCTTACAGTGCGCGAGTGTGCGCGTGTACAGACGTTTCCCGATGCATTCGTTTTCCCATTTACGACACAACGCAACCTAACCTTGATTGGAAACGCAGTGCCGCCGATATTGGCGTATGCTGTCGCGCAGTCAGTATGCGGGTTTATTCGAAGTGTTGACTATGGAACAGGAAATGCCGTGACGATGCGTCGCGAATACAACATGGCACGGCAGGAGATGTTTGACCTATGAAGAATACAACAGACGCCGCTTATCTTGAAACATTCCTTGCGCCGCTTCGAGTGTGCGCAA
>JAGAEL010000158.1 GCA_017613085.1 Kiritimatiellia bacterium
GAGGTTCTGCGCCGCCTCGTCCAGCGCGGGGTCGATATTCGCCAGCGCCGCCGCGACGTTCAGGTAGAGGATCGGGTAGAAACACAACGCCTGCAACACGACCACGCCCCAGTAGCCGGACTGGCCGAGCCAGTCCACCGGCCCGCACCGCAACAGCGCGTTCACCGCGCCGTAAGGGCCGAACATCTGCATCACGCCGATTGCGCCGACGAACGGCGGCAGGACCATCGGGACCAGTACGAGGGACGAGAACAGTTTCTGTCCCGGAAAGGTGTAGGCGTGGGAGAGCCACGCCAGCGGGATTGAAAGGAGGCAGGCGAGCGCGGTCGAACCAGCCGCGATTTTGAAACTGTTTACCAACCCTTCCCCGTAGACGGCGTTCTGGAAGACACCCTTCACGTACTGGAACGAGAGGTGTCCATCCACCCAGAAGCCGCCGCCGATGACGGAGACGAGCGGCCAGACCAGTAACGCCCCCAACACGAGGGCCATCACGGAGAACAGGATCCAGGCGGTCTTGCGTGGCAGCATGGCGTTACTTCCTTTCGGGGACGCCGGAGGCCGCGAGTTCAGTCCAGTCGTATATGCGGAGCGCACCGTTCACGCTGTCCGCGAAGGGGTAGGGAAGCCCGCCTTGCACCACCTCTGTCCAGGACTTCGGCGCGTCCGTCAGCTTCAGCGAACGGAAGAGTCCGCGTTCAAGGGCGAACGCATGCGCCGCCGGAATCGTGGCGCGTTTGTGCGCGTCCAGCGCGACGGGGGCGCCGAAGCGCGTCCGCATCCAGGCGGCGACGGCGAGCGCGTCTTCGGCACGGTGCGCGACCAGCGATTCGCCGAGCAGGTAGAGCATGACGGCTCCCTCTTCGTCCGCGTTCTGCGCCCCGTAGAACCGGTGGCATCCTTTGCTTGTCTCGCCGAAGCCGCGAAGCGAGGCGACCGTTACGGGGGAACCCGCCTTCAAGTACGTTTCAACCGTCTTCGACAGCGGTATCATGCTCTCGCCGAGGCAGAGCGTAGGCTCCGCTTTCACCTTGTCGGGCACGAAGGTGACGGTCGGGATCGCCAGCCCGTCCGGGTAGGCGAAGATGCGGCGTTCCACCGTGACGTTGTTCGTCACCGACTGCGAGAGAAGTTTTTCCATCGGCGCGATGTCGCGGAGCGGACGGATGCCGCAGAGGCGGCGGACGGCCGCGAGATCCGGCGTCCCTTTGCGTGTCTTCTGGATGGCGGCCAGTTCGTCGCGCATGAGGTCGTAGACCGAACGCGCTCCCGGCAAATCCAGCACCCTGCCTTTCGGCGTGACCTGATACGCCGGCGCGTCCAGTCCGTGGTCGACGCGGTTGATGTTGAAGTCGGCATCCAACATTCGGTATTCCGGCATCTTCAACGGAATCGCGTCCGTTTCGTCCGCAAGCCACCGCCGCATCCAGGCGATGGACGCCGTACGGATGCTCTCTTTCCAGCCGTGCGGTCCGGGGACGTCGGCCATTGCGAAACGTTCCGGCCAGCCGAGGGGATCGACCGCCGCGTGGACGGTGCGGAAGGTGTCCATCGTCCCTTTGAAGGTGAACATATCGTCGTGGCAGCAGCAGACGCAGATCGCCGTCGGCGCCTGGAGGAGGATGTACCCGGCGTGATTCAGGCCGAAGGTAAGCTGTCCGAAAATGTTCTGTTCCGCGTCCTGCGGCCCCATGTGTTCGCAGACTTCGCGGAGGGAGGTAAGGTAACAGGAGGGTGCGGCGGCGCGGAGGCGCGGTTCCAACGCCATGACCAGCGAGGTCATCGTGCCGCCGCCGCTGTTGCCCATCATGCCGAGGCGGTCGGCGCGGATTTCCGGGCGCGAGGCGAGGTAGTCCAACGCGCGCATCGCGTCCCAGATACGGAAGCGGGCCATGCTCCAGCCGAGCAGCGACGCGCTCACGCCGATCCGGTTGTGTCCGCCGCAGATGCCGGGGCCGCGTTTCGTCTGCGAACGCTCGCCCTGTTCCATCGGGTCGTAGATGAGCGAGGCGATGCCGGCGTGGGCGGCGAGGACACAGGCGCGCTGGTAGTCCGCCGATCCCTTCCCGTTGACGCTGTGGCCGCAGGTCAAGGCGAACGCGGGACGCGGGCCGGGGAAGGCGGCCGCGTCTGGAAGGTAGAGCAGTCCGGTGACATAGACGCCTGGAAGGCTCTCGAACAACACCTTTTCAATGTGGTATCCTTGCCTTGGGACGACCGCGACCGTTTTCGCGTTCAACGGCGTCCGTTCGGGGAGACCGCCGATAGCGGCGATCATGCGGTCGCGCATCTCGCGCTGACGGGCGGCGAACGCTTCGGGCGTCCGCGTCTCCCGCCAGGCGGCGTCCGCCGCGTAATCCGCCGCTTCGAGCCGGTTGAACACCGATCGGCAAAACGCCACCCCGCCGTTCGGCAACATGGCCTTCTCCATTTGCTTCCGCCAGACGGCTTCATCCGCAAACAAACCGCACGCGGCGAGCGACACCGCCAACACAAACCTGATCTGCATCTTTCCCTCCCTTTGATCGCGGAACGGACACCCGGCGACCGCGCAGCCCCTTGCGAACCGTGTCCGTTTCCGTCCGGGTAGTATACGCCATCCCCCCCTGTACCGCAAGCGATGAATGATTTTCTTGACGGGGCGCGGTGATGCGGGTAAGCTGAAAAGGAAGGGGTACAAAATGGGATTGCAAGAAGAGATCCGTTCGTGGAAAGAGAAACGGGGCGCGGTGATCCTCGCCCACAATTACCAGCTGGACGAAGTCCAAGGGATTGCCGATTTCATCGGCGACTCCCTGGAACTTGCGCGGAAGGCTTCCGCAATCGAGGCGGACGTCATCGTGTTCTGCGGGGTTTATTTCATGGCGGAAACCGCCGCGATCCTGAATCCCGGCAAAACCGTCCTGATTCCGGATCCGGATGCGGGGTGCCCGATGGCGGACATGATCGACGCCCGCCAGTTGCGCGAATTCAAGGCGCAACATCCCGGCGCGAAAGTCCTCTGCTACGTGAACAGCACGGCGGAGGTCAAGGCGGAAAGCGACATCTGCGTCACCTCGGCGAACGCCGGCAAGGTCGCGGCCTCGCTGCCGGAAGGGACGGAAATCCTGTTCGTGCCCGACCAGCATCTCGGCGGCTTCACCGCAGAGCGGATGGGGCGGACGTTCGCGCTCTGGCCCGGATATTGCCCGACGCACGCGCGCCTGACGGAGGCGGCCCTACGCGAGGCCCGCGCCGCGTATCCGGAGGCGACGGTGATGGTGCATCCGGAATGTGCGAAGCCCGTCCGCGATGCCGCCGACCAGGTGTTGTCCACGGGCGGCATGTGCCGCTATGCGCGCGAGTCGTCCGACCAGACGTTCCTCGTCGGCACCGAACTCGGGATCCTCTACCGCCTCCGCAAAGAGAATCCGGGCAAGACGTTCATCCCGGTCCGGCAGTCGCTGGTCTGCCCGAACATGAAGAAGACGACTTTGGAGAAAGTCCTCTTCTCCCTTCGCGAGATGCAGACGCCCGTGACCGTCGAAGCGGAGACCGCCCGCAAGGCGAAACAGGCCATCGAGGCCATGCTGGCGATTCCGTGAGGAGGGCAGGGGAATGAGGTCGATTGTTTTGGGGTTGGCGTTCGCCTGGTGCGGTTCGGTTTTCGCGGCTACCGGCGAAATCCATTTCGCGACGTGGAACATCGGGCATTTCTCTTGCGGGCGTTCCACTCAGGCGATCATCCCGGATGAGAAGGCCGAAGAGATGGCGGCGCGGTACCGCCTGTTCATCGACTACGCCGGGGTGGAGATCATGGGACTTGCCGAGTATTCGTCTTGTTATACGAAGACCGGAAAGAAGCGCGTGCCGGGGGCGTTGTTCCCCGACTGGCTGATCGCGCTGGAGGGAACGAAGCGGGGGCTCATGTGCAACGCGCTCTTTTTGCGCGAAGGGGCGGTGACGGAAACCCGTGAACGCGAGTATCCGGACCGGGTTCGCTCCGCCTACTACAAGTTCGCGCGTGTCCGCCTGAACGGGGTCGAATTCTGCCTGGTCGAAACCACCCTGGAACGGACGGATTCGGAGGAAGCGCCGCACCGGGCCGACAAGGAAAAACAAATCCTGACCCTCATCGAGGATTTTAAAGACGAGCCTTACGTCATTATCGGCGGGGACTTCCAAGTCCGGCAGATCCGGGGCGACACGCAAGACCTCTGGAAGGAGTACGATCCTTTTGTGAAGGCGGGCTGGAAACTGGCGCATCGCGGCGAATTGAAAACCGCGTACACAAAGAAGGGCGGTAAACCGAAACTGCCGCTCGACAACATCATCGTGAAAGGATTCGACATCCGCGATGTCCGCGTCCAGTCCGACCCCGCGTTGAGCGACCACGCCCTGCTCCGCGCCACGCTCGTCGCCAACCCCGCGCCGGAGAAGAAGGAGTGAAGATTTTATGTTGAAGAGAGAAGGTGCTGATGTAGAAGTAATGAACCTTATCGGTTATGGCATGGCAAAATTCAACTATGATTTCATCTACGAATTCGGAGTCAAGAGTAAACAGGATTTCGGACGGTATTTCATAAATCTTGGTCTTGCAAAAACAATTCGATCGGTTTTGAATCGTCAAGATAGTTTCGATCCATATTTTGATAATGGTCGTAGAGGATGGTATCAAAGAAGACAACGTGAGCATATAAAACTTTTCATTGACAGCTTGTTTGGTAATGAAGATGCACATGGATTTGCGAACATTGTCAAACTTTATATTCAGAGTCTGAAATCAGGAATGGTTTTAACAACAACAGAAGTCCCGCCTACCATAAAGACCAAATTCAAGCAATTACAGGAGACAGGACGAGAAGCTGAATTCTACTTTATGAACAATTTTCGCTCCGTACCAGTATTTGAAAGAGGGGTTCTGGAGGATGCCCGTTTGTGGGGCGATGGTTACGATTTCCAGATACAGGTTGGAAATGATTATCTCCTTGCGGAAGTGAAAGGTTTAAGGGATGTTCGTGGCTCTATACGCATGACACGAAATGAATATTTTCGCGCACTTGAATACAAAACAGACTATTATCTTGTGGTTGTGAGTAACCTGATGAAGACGCCAAGATTGAGAGTTGTCGAAAGTCCTGCCGAGCAACTACATTTGACCGTCCGTGACCAAAAAACTGTTCAGACGAACTACTATTCAGAGGTTTTAGTATGGTAATACGACACAAGTATCAGCGGCCAAGTCCCAAAGGTTACTACTGTCCGCGTTGCGGTCGTCCCGTGATAGAATCCGACCTTTGGGACACCGAAAGCGAGTACCCGTTTCAATGTATGCATTGCGACGAGGATTTCTACTCCATTGAATGTTTGACGGAATCTGATATTGCGTGGATCAAAGAGTTACGAATACGTTCTGATGCATGGGATAGATACTATGAGGCCATACCAGAAAATGGTATTCTGGATTTTTCACACCATCCGTATGCGCCTAATTATCGTCCCCCCGAACTAAATTGATACCAGATGTGGGAGAACGGAGAATATGAGAAGGTTAGAGGTCAAAGCTTTTCGAGGTGATCAGTATCGGGCCGCATGTAAAGTCGCGGCGGTTTTGCGTGACGCGGGACATCTCACTTTTTTTGTCGGCGGGTGTGTGCGTGACGCGCTCTTGAACCGTCCCGTGCATGACATCGACATCGCCTCTTCCGCCGAGCCGGACGAGGTGGAACGCCTGTTCGCCGGGCGCACCGTGAACGTCGGTAAATCGTTCGGCATCATGATCGTCAACCAGGACGGAGTCCTGATCGATGTCGCCCGGTTCCGCTCGGACGGCGGTTACACGGACGGTCGGCACCCGGACGCCGTTTCGTTCTCTACGCCCGAACGCGATGCGTTACGCCGCGACTTCACGATCAACGCGCTCTTTCAGGAGCCGGAATCCGGCGAAATTGTCGATTTCGTCGGCGGGCGCGAAGACCTGCGGAACCGCCTGATCCGCGCCATCGGCGATCCTGTCGAGCGTTTCCGCGAAGACCATCTGCGTATGCTCCGCGCCGTCCGTTTCGCCGCCGTCCTGGGATTTGATCTGGAACCGGAGACGCGGCGCGCCGTGGCCGGACACGCCGACTGGATCCAGTCCGTCAGCGAGGAACGGATCTTCAAGGAAATCACGCGGATGCTCTGCGAGGCGCCCAAGCCGTCAACCGGGCTGGAACTCCTCCACGAGACGGGACTGCTCCGGCAGCTCCTTCCCGAAGTCGAAGCGTTGCGCGGCGTCGCCCAGCCGCCGCAGTTCCATCCCGAAGGCGATGTCTGGACGCACACCTGCCTGATGCTGGACAGCGCCCCCGCCCCCCGTTCGCCGGAACTCGCCTGGTCGCTCCTGCTGCACGATATCGGCAAGCCCGCGACATTTTCGGTCGAGACCATGCCGGACACGGGGGAGCGGCGTATCCGGTTCCGGAACCACGCCGTTGTCGGAGCGGAGATTGCGAAAAAAATACTTCTGCGGATGAAATGTTCAAACGACTTCCTGCATCATGTGGCGACGGTTGTCTCCTGCCACATGAGCCTCCATACGTTACCCAAAATGCGGCGTAGTACCGTGCGGCGGTATCTGGGAATGTCGGAATTCCCGACGTTGTTGGAGGTTCTGCATCTTGATCTGCTCCACAGCACGGGCGATATCTCCATCTGGCAGCAGATGAAAGAGGTGTTTGAATCCTTCCGGAACGAACCCGCCCTCCCGCCCCCCCTGGTCACGGGGAACGATCTATTGGCACTCGGTTACAAATCCGGCCCCGCGATGGGCGGCCTCCTTCGCAACCTCTACGATGCGCAGCTGGAAGGCAGGATCCATACAAAGGAAGAGGGCATCGCCCTCCTTAAAAGTTTGTCCCCCGGCTTTCCCTGAACAAATCCGTTTGTTTCCCCAAAAAGGGAGGGGCGGCGGGACATCCGACAGCCCCACTCGGTCGCGACGGGGCGCGACCCTCCCGCTCTTTCCTCCGCGTCTCTGCGCCTCTGCGTGAGATCATTTCCCGTTTGCACGATTCACGGATGCACCCTCGGCGTTACTTGCCAAAACTTTCTTTTGGACACCCGCCTTTATTTTTGCTATACTGTTCCTTTCACAAAAAGTTAGGGAGAAAGAAACATGAGCAATCTGGAAACGGCGCAAGTGGAACAGAAGGAGCACGTCGCGGCGAAGCTTTTCGGCTGGCTGGTGACGGCGTTGTGCTTCGGTTTGATCGGCTGGTTCTGCCACCAGTGGTGGAGCGCCCGCCCCAAACCTGCGGAAGAGAAGCGTCCGCTGGCGGTCGAAAGCGTCTCCGTCTTTACGGTCACGAATCAGGTCTTCAATCCGCCCGAGGAGTTTATCGGGCACGTTGAACCGGTGCAGGAGGTAGACATCCTCCCGCAGATCGAGGGATACATCACCGAAGTGAAATTTTCGGAAGGTACCGACGTCAAGGCGGGCGACCTTCTGTTCGAAATCGACCCCGAACAGTACACCGCGACGGAAAAGTTGCGCCAGGCGGAGATCGCCCGTGCGGAAAGCCTCGTCTCCGTCGCCGAGGCGGAGGTGGACCGCACGAAACGCTACCTCGACCGGCTGAAAAGCGCGGACGCACGCGGCATCACGAAGACCGACATGGACACGGCGGAGACCGGTCACGCCTCCGCGCTCGCGAACCTCGCTTCCGCGAAGGCGGGCGTCCAACAGGCGAAGGCGAACCTCGCCCTCGCGAAGTTCAACATGAAGCACACGAAGGTTTATGCGCCGATTTCCGGGCAGATCGGCAAGACGCTCGTCCACGCCGGCGACTACGTTTCGCCCTCGAAGGGGGCGATGGCACGCATCGTCCAGACGGATCCGATCCGTGTTACCTTCCCGATGACCGACCGCGCCTACATCTCCTGGCGCGAGGCCGCCGCCCGCCAGCACGCGAATATCCAGGCGAGCCGCCGTCTGCGCCTCATCCTCTCCAACGACACCGAGTATGACAAGCCGGGCGTCTGGGAGTTCGACGACAACGAGATGTCCGCCGAAACCGCCACGCTGCAGATGCGTATCGCCTTCCCGAACCCGGACAAGGTGCTGATCCCGAATGCCTTCGTGACAATCCTCGCCGACGCGAAAGAGCCGGAGAAACCGCTGGTCGTCCCGCACTCCTCCCTCGTCAAGTCCAAAACCGGCTATGCCGTCTGGGTGGTGAAGGACGATGATACCGCCGAATTGCGTCCGGTGGAGGTGCAAGCCTCGCACGAGGCGTTCACCGCGATCAAGGGCGGCCTGACGGCGGGCGAGCGCGTCGTCTCGCAGGGTATCCAGAAGGTTGTCGCGGGCGACAAGCTGAAGGTCGTTCCCGCCACGCGGATCGACTAGAGGGGGCGGCATGAAAGTATCCATCCGGGCAGCCATTGACACGTTGAGGCCGTTCTCGCGTTTCTTCATCGAGCGGCCGCGGTTCGCCATCGTCATCTCCATCGTGTTGACGATGGCCGGCGCGATGAGCATTTCGCACCTGCCGGTCACGCAGTATCCGGAGATCACGCCTCCGAGTATCGTCGTCGCCTGCCAGTACCCCGGCGCGAACGCGCGCGAAGTGATGAACACCGTCGCGACGCCGCTGGAGGACGAGGTGAACGGCGTCGAAGACATGATCTACATGGTTTCCACCTGTACGGACAGCGGCACGTACAACCTCACCATCCGCTTCGAGGTCGGCACCGACCGCGACATCGCGATGATGAAGGTGCAGAACCGTGTCCAACAGGCGTTGACGAAGCTTCCCGCCGAGGTGAAGAACACGGGGATGCGCATCCGTTGCGCGTCGGAAGACCAGCTGGGCTTCGTCTGTATGCGTTCGCCAAACGGCAGTATGTCGCGTCTGGAGATTTCGGACTACATCTACGGCTACATCCAGCCCGCGCTCTTGCGCGTGTCGGGCGTCGGCGACGCGACGGTTTACGGGCCGAAGATGGCGATGCGCGTCTGGCTCGACCCGAAACGCATGGCCGCGCAGGGCATGAACTCCGAGGAAGTCGTCACCGCGATCCAGAAGCAGAACATCCAGGCGTCGCTCGGTTCCGTCGGCACCTCTCCGACGAAGAAGAACGGCAACCTCTGTTTCACGCTGCTTGCGAAAGGCCGTCTCTACACGCCGCAGGAGTTTGCGGAGATCATCGTGCGTACCGACAAGAACGGCGGTATCGTCCGGCTGAAGGACATCGCGTGGATCGAGTTCGGCGAGCAGGGCTACCAGTTCGACGGTATGTTCAACAACGGGCCCGCCGTCTCCATCGCCATGAACCAGATGCCCGGCTCCAACGCCATCCAGACGATGGATGAGATCCGGCGGGTGATGACGGAACTCGAAAAGAAGTTCCCGGCGGATTTGACGTGGAGCATCCCCTACGACGCTACCTCCTACGTCCGCGAATGTGTGAAGGAGATCGTATTCACGCTCTTCCTGACGATCGGCCTGGTCGCGCTCGTCTGTTACCTCTTCCTGCAGGACTGGCGCGCGACGCTCGTCCCTGTGCTGACGATCCCGGTCTCGCTGACTTCGACCTTCATCCTGATGGCCGCGCTCGGCTACTCCATCAACATCCTCACGCTCTTCGGCCTTGTCCTGGCGATCGGCACGGTGGTGGACGACGCCATCGTGGTGGTCGAACGTGTACAGGTCTTGATGGAACGGGAGGGGCTGAACGCGAAGGAGGCGGCGATCCAGGCGATGCAGGACGTGACTTCCGCCGTCATCGCGACGACGCTCGTGTTGCTGGGCATCTTTGTCCCGGTCGGCTTTCTCGGCGGCATCACGGGGAAAATCTATCAGCAGTTCTCGGTGACGCTCTCTTCCGCCGTCATCTTCTCCACGGTGAATGCGTTGACGCTCTCGCCCGCGCTCTGCGGCTGCATCCTGCGCGTCCCGAAGAAGGCGAAACACGGGCCGTTCGCCTGGTTCAACTGGCTCATGGACAAGCTGCGCGGCGGGTACGTCTCCGTCGCGAGGGGGCTCGCAAGGCGGATCGTCCTGGCGCTTCTGCTCTTGATTTGCGCCGTGCTGCTCACCGTCCAGTTCTTCAAGACCACCCCGACCTCGTTCATCCCGGAGGAAGATCAGAGCGTGGTGCTCTGCAACGCGAACACGCCGGAAGGTTCGACCCTCCGCGTGATGACCGCCGGGGCGCGCGCGGCGACGGAGACCGCGATGAAGATCCCCGGTGTCAAATCCGTCCTCTCCATCTGCGGCAACAGCTTCGTCGGCGGGCGCGGCGAGAACCAGTCGCTCATCATCTGCGACTTGGACGAATGGAGCAAGCGCAAGACGCCCGAACTCGCGAACACGTCGATCCAGCAGAAGCTCGCGCAGGAGATCGCGAAACTTCCGCTCACCTCCGTCAAGGCGTTCGTGCCGAGCGCGATTCCCGGCATGAGCGCGACCGGCGGCATCAACGTGAAGGTCGAAGCGCGCGGCGACACCGACCCCGAACGACTCGACCGGATCGCGCAGGACATCGGGCGCAAATTCGAGCAGTGTCCGCAGATCGCCACCTCCATCTGCGGTTTCAACGCCCGGACGCCGCACCTTTGGCTGAACGTGGACCGCACCAAGTGCGAACTCTACCACGTCCCGCTCGCCACCCTCTACGCGACGCTTCAGAACTACCTCGGTTCGCTCTACGTCAACGACGTCAACCTCGGCACCCAGGTGAACCGTGTAACCGTGCAGTCCGACTGGTCGGGGCGGGCCACGCCCGAAGCGGTCGAACGCCTCTTCGTCAAGAACACGCAGGGCAAGATGGTGCCCGTCGGTTCGCTCGCGACGATCGAGGAGGAACTCGGCCCGCGCGCGCTTTACCGGCAGAACCTCTACCTCTGCGCCGACTTCACCGTCATCGCCGCGCCCGGTTACACAAGCGGTCAGGCGATCCAGGCGATTATCCGCGTGCTGGACAAGGAGCTTCCCGCCGATTACGGGTACGAATGGTCGGGGATCACCTTCCAGGAGATGCGCAGCAGCGGGCAGGCCGGGCCGTTGATCCTTCTCGCCGTGCTGTTCGGCTACCTCTTCCTTGTCGCGCAGTACGAAAGCTGGACGATCCCGCTCCCGGTGATGCTCTCCATCTTTGTCGCGGCGCTCGGCGCGCTCGTCGGACTGCAGTACTGGGGAATGTCGTTGAGCGTCTATGCGCAGCTGGGGATTATCCTGCTCATCGGGCTTGCCAGCAAGAACGCGATCTTGATTGTCGAATTCGCGAAAGACCGTCGCGAAACCGACGGTTACAGCATTGTCGATGCCGCCGCCTCCGGCGCGGGCGAACGCCTCCGCGCCGTGTTGATGACGGCGCTCACCTTTGTCTTGGGCATCCTGCCGATGGTCTACGCGACCGGCGCGGGCGCGGGATCGCGCCGCGCGATCGGGGTCGCGACCTATTCCGGCATGATCGCCGCCACCTGCGTCGGCATCATCCTCGTGCCGGGGCTGTATGCGCTCTTCCAGACTTGGCGCGAATACGTCTACGGTCTGAAAGCGCGTTGGGATGCACGTAAACACAAACAAGAGGACGCTGTGGAGGTTTGACCATGAAGCTTGATCCGTTGAAAATGAAAGACTGGGAAATCGCGCAAGCGGCGGAGGCGACGTTGCGCCCGGCCGGTGAACTTGCCGAAGAACTCGGTCTGTTGAAGGAGGAGTGGATCCCCTACGGGAACGTCCTCGCGAAGGTCGACGCCACGAAAGTGCTGAAGCGCCTCGGCGGCGCGAAACGCGCGAAGTACATCGACGTGACCGCCATCACGCCCACCGCCCTCGGAGAGGGCAAGACCACCACGACGCTCGGCCTCGTGCAGGGTCTCGGACGCCTCGGCAAGAAAGTGGTCGGATGCGTCCGGCAGCCTTCCGGGGGACCCACGTTCAACATCAAGGGAAGCGCCGCCGGCGGCGGACTCGCCCAGGTGGTACCGCTCACCGCGCTCTCGCTCGGTCTCACGGGCGATATCGACGCCATCACGAACGCGAACAACCTTGCGATGGTCGCGCTCAACAGCCGTATGCAGCACGAGCGCAACCACGACGACGCCTGGCTTGCCGAACGCGGCCTGAAACGTCTCGACATCGATCCCGACCGGGTGCAGATGCGCTGGGCGATGGATTTCTGCGCACAGGGGTTGCGCAACATCGAGATCGGGCGCGGCGGCCAACTCGACGGTTTTACCATGCAGAGCGGTTTCTACATCACCGTGGCGAGCGAAGTCATGGCGATCCTCGCGATGGCATCGGACCTCGCCGACCTGCGCGCGCGCCTCGGACGGATCATCGTGGCGTATTCGAAGAGCGGCGCACCGGTCACGACGCACGACCTGGAGGTCGATGGCGCGATGTGCGCACTCCTCGTGAATGCCGTCAAACCCACGCTTATGCAGTCGCTGGAAGGGCAGCCGATGTTCGTCCACGCCGGTCCCTTCGCGAACATCGCCATCGGTCAGAATTCCGTGATCGCCGACCGGCTTGCCTGTGTACTCGGCGACTACGTGGTCACGGAGAGCGGCTTCGCCAGCGACATGGGCTTTGAGAAGTTCTGGAACATCAAGTGCCGTTGTTCCGGCCTGAAGCCGGACGCCGTGGTGCTGGTGGCGACCGTGCGCGCGCTCAAGGCGCACGGCGGCGCCCCCGCCGTGAAAGCGGGGATGCCGCTCGACCCGGCGTACACGCATGAAAACCTCGACCTGCTGCGGAAAGGGTGCGACAACCTCCTCGCGCACATCGACATCATCCGCCGTTCCGGTATCCAGCCCGTCGTTTGCCTCAACGCCTTCTACACGGATACGCCCGCCGAACGCGCGCTCGTGCGCGAGATCGCCGAAGGCGCGGGGGCGAGTTTCGCCGTCTCGGATCACTGGCTCAAAGGCGGCGAAGGCGCGTTGGAACTGGCGGAGGCGGTCGTTGCCGCGTGCGACCGCCCGAACGGATTCGCGTTCCTCTCGTCCGACGACGAACCGCTCGCCGACCGTGTCGAAGCGATTGTGAAAGAGGTCTACGGCGGCGACGGCGTGGACTGGAGCGAGGCGGCCGCCGCGAAACTGGCGGCGTTACAGGCGGATCCCGAAACGGCGAAACTTCCGATCTGCATGGCGAAGACGCAATACTCCCTTTCGCACGATCCGAAACTGTTGGGACGTCCGAAGGGCTGGCGTCTGCCGGTCCGTGACGTCCTCATCTACAAGGGTGCGGGGCTTGTGGTGCCGGTCGCCGGCGAGATCAAACTCATGCCGGGCACGTCGGCTTCGCCCGCCTACCGCCGGATCGATGTCGATACGGAGACGGGGACCGTCCGGGGTTTGTTCTAAGCAAGGTGGCACCATGCGCCTCCATGCGTTGACAGACGGGCCGGAGGACGGACGCCCGCTCGTCCTCCTCCACGGGCTTCTCGGTTCCGCCGCATCCGGCTGGAACGTGGACGGTGGGGAATCCATCCCCGCCCTCTCCTTGTGTGGACCGGGGGAGGGGTGGCGTGTCATCCGCATAGACCTGCCGAACCACGGCGATTCGCCTCGTCAGGCGACGTTTTCGCTCGCCTCGGTCGCGGCGGATGTGAAGGAGACGGTGGAGGCGCTTGGTTACGTATCCGCCGTCTTCTGCGGACACTCGCTGGGCGGGAAGGTCGCCATGCAGCTGGCCTGCACGTTCCCGACATTCGTCGAACGGCTGGTTGTGCTGGATATGTCGCCTCGCGCGTTCCCGCCGTTCCATCTCTTCCTTCTCCGTGCGTGTAAAGACCTGCCCGTCGCGACGGTGACAGACCTGGCGCAACTCGACGAAGAACTCGCCGTCCTTGCGCCGAAAGCGCGCGACCGGGCCTATGTTTTCACGAACCTTGAACCGGACGGGGCGGGGCATTTCCGTTGGCGGTGCGACCTCGACAACCTCATCGAAAACTACCGGGTAGTTAGCGAGGCGGGATTGTCTGGACCGCCCTATCCGGGCGAAGCCCGTTTCGTCATGGGCGGCGCCTCTCCGTTCAAATTCTGGAAAGACGAAGCCCTGATAAAAGAATATTTTCCGAACGCAACGATCGAAACCCTCGCCGGCATCGACCATCTCGGCATCTTAGCCTGATACCGTCTGCCCGCTTGGTATTTCCGGGCGGGGGACTATTGTTCCTTCCCTTGTTCTCCGTTTTTCTCCCGATTCGTTCAATTTCCGGTCTAGGTCATAGAAAGCGTTTTCAAGATTCTCAACATGATAGAGGTCGTACATCTTCACGGCATAATCATAAAGTCCGTGTTCCGCGAGGCGATTGAGTGTAATATCCGCAGTCTCGCCGTTCCGCGCGGCATAGCGTTCGAGCATATAGATGAAGAATTTGAACTCCTTACTCATCCTACACCATCCTCATATAAGCCGATGTCTGCGGCGTACCGGTCACCTTCCCACATTCCCAGATGTCGAATATTCCATCTGGACCGAACTGGCACATTCCTGTTTCGGGATTTGTCAGCATCCGATAGGTCTTGGAATTGAGGAACTGCGAAAACGAATTATCGTTATCCGTCGATTACTTGATCCTTGCAAAACCGAACGCAACTATTTTACTCTGTTTCCGATACCTCATGCAAGCGGGTATTTCTAAAAACTCGTGGCTTGTAGGCGGTGCGTGTTTTCTGGTATACTGCGTGTCGCCGCCGGGGTGGCGGAAGGGTGAATCTGTGTCGAAGAAAAGGAGTTGTCGTGATGGAACCCATGTATAAAAACGATTCGTACAAGTGGCGGGCTTTGATCCTTCTCTGGGTCGCGTTCTTCCTGCAGCAGGGGACGCGGCAGATCTTCGGGGCGACGCTTTCGTCCATCCAGGGGTCGCTCGGCGTAAGCGCGGCGCAGATCGGGATGGTCGCGACCGTGTTCACCTTCACCTACGGGCTTTCCGTTCCGTTCGCGGGGGTCACGGCGGATCTATTGAATCGTAAGTGGATGGTGGTTTCGGGCGTGTTCGTGTTCTGTCTCGGCATCTTCGCGTCGGGCTTCGTGTCCGGTCTTGGACTGCTGCTCGTCGCGTACGGACTGTTCAACGGCTTCGGTCAGTCGTTCTACTATCCTTCGGCGACCTCGATTATCAGCGAGTTGCACAAGGATACGCGTGCGACCGCGCTCTCCATCCTGCAGATGGGACTGTATGCCGGGATTATCGGCTGCAGTGCGGTGTCCGGTTATCTTGCGGAAGGCAGCGCCGACGGCTGGCGTATGCCGTTCAAAGTGTTCGGCGGTATCGGCGTCCTCTGGGCGGTCGTGCTGGCGTTCGGGTTGCGGGGAGGGCGGCAAGCGCAATCGACGGCAATCCAGGGCAGTCCCTCGCAGACCAAGGAGAACAAGCCGTCCCTGCGCGAGGCGCTCGGCGCGTTCGTCGGCAACCCGGCCGCGCTCCTGCTGATGGCCGGTCTCGGCATGATGATTTACGTCGATGTCGGATTCAAGACGTGGATGCCGAGCCACATCGAGACGGGCTTCGGTATGTCGAAGGGGGACGCCGCGCTGAACGCCGTCCTCTGGCATTACCTCGGCGCGTTCATCGGCGTGACACTCGGCGGACGCGTTTCCGACAGGCTTGTGAAGCGCCGCCCGTCGGTGAGGATGGAGACGAACATCGCCGGACTCGTTCTCGCCGTGCCGTTCATCGTATGGATGGCCTACGCGCCGTCGCTCCTCTCGTGCGGTATCGCGATGGGGCTCTTCGGCGTGTTCCGGGGCGTGTACGACTCCAACCTCATGGCTTCGCTCTTCGACATCATCCCGCAGCGGTATCACGCCTCCGGCGCGGGGCTGATGCTCTCCGGCGCGTTTGTTTTCGGCTCGACGGCGCCGGTCGTCCTGGGGCTTGTCAAGGATACCGCTTCGTCCACGGTGGCGCTCGCCTCGCTTGCGGGATTCTATCTCGTGGGCGGACTGTTCATCGCTGTCGCGCGGATCTTCTTCTACCGCCGCAACGCGGTTTCCGCCTAGGTTTCGGGGTGTTTTCCCCCGTCCGTTCATTTTTGTACGCTTTATCGTTGACAAATTCTCTGTTTCATAGAGAATGGGGGCGACGATTTTAAGAAGGAGTAAGCCATGCAAAGTCTCATCAATCATCTGAACCAGCTGCAGGATCTTGTCTTGACGCGCGACGAGCACCGTCAGACGGGCGACGGCAGCCACCTCGACAGCCTGAACGATTCCATCGACGAGCTGGTCGAAAAACTGCCGCCCGACGTCCGGTCCCACTGGCAGTTGTTGTCCAAGCGTGACCACGTCGTTATGTCCCCCATGTACAACGGGAGTTGTTCCGTCTGCGGCATGCGCCTCCCGATCGCGCAGGTTCAGGCGGTGCGGATGTGCAAGACGCTCCAGAATTGCCCGAGCTGTACGCGCATCCTCTTCGAGGAAAACGACGCGCCCCAGTGGATCGGGGAACGCCCGAGCCGGAACGCGCCGCGTAAATCCGGTGTCTCCCGCTTTTCCGCGCCAAGCCTGATGATCCCCGCGCTCAAGGCGACCAACGGGGCGGAGGCGATTACCGAGCTGGCCCAGTTGATGGAGGAGATGAAGTTCATTTCGCGTTCCGACAGGCTCATCCAGAACGCGCTTGAACGCGAGGCCATCCTCAGCACGGCGATGGAGAACGGGATCGCCTTCCCGCACGTTCGCGGGGTCGAAGGCGGCGGCCTGACGTTCGCCCTCGGCATCTCGAAGGAGGGCATCCCCTTCGACGAGGACGGGACGATCGTGAACATCATCTTCCTTATCACGATTCCCTCCGCCGTCAGCGCGTTCTACCTGCGGTTGATGTCCATGCTCACCGAGACCTTCATCAAGGAACAGCACCGCCAGGCGCTGCTCGCGTCGGAAAATCAGGACCAGCTCTGGAAGGCGCTGACGAAGGCCACCCGCTACTGCATCAAGTGAGCGGAATCCCGCGTACACGGAGCATGAAGATGACCACGTCGAAACTCGCGAAAATGCTGGACTTCGCCGTCTTGAAGCCGGAAAAGACCGAGGCGGACATCCGCGCCGCGGCCGCGCTCTGCGCACAAGAGAAGATCGGCTGCCTGTGCGTCCGTCCCACCGATGTCGCGCTGGCGGTCGCCGAGCTGAAAAAGCTGGGTGCGCCGACGAAGGTCGCCTGCGTGGTCGGATTCCCGCACGGGGCGTCGCATACCGAGATGAAAGCCATCGAAGCGATGATGGCCATCGAGGAGGACGGGGCGGCGGAGATCGACATGGTCATGAACATCGGTCTTTTCCGTTCCCGCCGGTATGCCGCCGTCCGTTCTGACATCAACCGCGTCGCGCAGTTGACCCACGAACTGGGCGGCAAACTGAAGGTCATTCTCGAAACCTGTCTGCTCACGCCCGCCCAGATCCGCAAAGCCTGCGGGTTGTGCGTGGAGGCGGGGGCGGATTTCGTGAAGACCTCCACCGGGTTCAACGGCCCCGGCGCGACGCCGGAGGCGGTCGAGATCATGCTGGATGCGGTGAAAGGCACCGGCGCCCAGGTCAAGGCGTCCGGCGGGATCCGCGATCGCGCCACGGCGGAGGCGTACGCCCGGATGGGCGTCACCCGCCTCGGCGTGAGCGGCGCGAAGGAAATCCTCGCCCGCTAGGGTATCCGTCTCACCGCAGCCCGTCAGGAAAGCCAAGGAAAGGGAACGATGGATCAGGAGTGCAAGGTCTTCATCTGCGCGGGCGAGGCGAGCGGGGATATGCATGCCGCCGCCTTTATGGCCGCGTTGCGTGAACGGTGCGCACCCCGCGCGTTCGTCTTCCGTGGATTCGGCGGCGACGCGATGAAGGCGCAGGGCGCCGAACTGCTCTACCACACCGACGAGACCTCCGTCATGGGGATTTTCCCCGTCTTGGCGAAGCTTCCCTTTTTTCTGCGCATGGAACGTCGGCTCAAGCAGGAAATCCTCGATTGGAAACCGGATCTCGTCTTCACCGTGGACTATCCGGGACTGAACCTCCGGCTGGACGCCTTTGCGCACGGGCACGGCATCCCCACCGTCCATTACGTCTGTCCGCAAGTCTGGGCCTGGCACCGGGGACGGATCCCCAAGATCGCCCGTATCATGGATCTCCTGCTCTGCATCCTGCCGTTCGAGCCGCCGTTGTTCGACGGCACGGGACTGGATGCCCGCTTTGTCGGCCATCCGCTGGTCGACCGGGTTGCCGAAACCCGCCGGGAGGCGCATTTGCTGCTGCCGTGGGGGAGGGGACGGCACCGGGTCGCCCTCCTGCCGGGAAGCCGGGCGAGCGAGGTCGCGCGTATCTTTCCCCGGCTGCTCAAGGCGGCATCCCTGTTGTACGAAAAGATCGGGCGCGACGGTTCGTTCATCGTCCCCGCCGCTTCGAAGCAGATCCGGCGCGAAATGCGCGAGATCCTTCATCGGCAGCCGCTTGAAATCCGGCGACTGCCGTTGCGTATCGTCCTCGGAAACGCGCGCGAGGTGATGCTGCAGGCGGAGGCCGCAGCCGTTGCATCGGGCACGGCGACGTTGGAAGCCTGCCTGGTGCGGTGTCCGACGGTGTTGGTCTACTCCGTGAGTTTGGTGACGGAACTGGTGGCGAGACTCGTCGTGCGCGGTGTGAAATGGATTGGACTTGCCAACATCATCGCGGGACGGACCGTCATGCCGGAACTCCTCCAGCGTGATTTCACCCCGCAGCGCGTCTGCGATCAGCTTTACGATTACCTGGCTGAACCCGCGAAACGCGAAGCCGCCCTGCGCGATTTGGAAGAGGCCGCCGCCAAACTTGGACATGGCGGCGCAAGCCGGAAGGCGGCGGAACTCGTGAAGGAACGCTTCTTCTAAATTCATTGTCAAACAGAGGCAATTGTAAAACAAATTGATGGCCCGGCCACGTTCCTGTGAGCGGCGTTAGCCGCGAACAAATCCGTGTGTTTTTAACCGCAACGCAAACAACCGGGACAAACAGGACAAACAGGACAATCCTTGTCTTTGTTGTTGTCTTTTGTCTCACACGGAGGCGCGGAGGAAAGAGCGGGGAGGGACGGGCTTCGTCCCGTCCGGGTGTCGGGTGTCGCCTGTCGTGCGGGAGGGCATGTCCACGCGGGGTTTCCTGCGAAACGCGAGCGAGCGCGGGTTCCC
>JAGAEL010000159.1 GCA_017613085.1 Kiritimatiellia bacterium
AGTCCTACCTTGCCAAGGTAGTGGTCACGGGTTCGAATCCCGTAGCTCGCTCCATCTTTTTGGGAGTGTAGCTCAGCTGGTAGAGCAAGTGACTCTTAATCACTGGGTCCAGGGTTCGAATCCCTGCACTCCTACCATCTTCAAGGGACTGCGTTGCGCAGTCCTTTTTTCGTCCCGTCCGCCTACACGCCGAAGTGCAGGAGCGTCATGTAGAGCGCGGTTCCCCCGAGGATGGAGAGCAGCGGGTTGCGGAGGGCGAGCTGAAGCCCGACCGTCAACACGCCGGCCGCCCAGGGCGCGACGAGGCGACATTCCAGCCCGCAGTAGGAATAGACGAGAAGCCCGGCGATGACCAGCGGCGAAATAACCCGGCCGAACGCTTCGACACCGACCGGCGTCTTACGACCGCCGCCGAAGACGAGGAAGGGGAAAGCGCGCAACAGGCAGGTGACCGCCCACGCCGTCACGACGACGGCCAACGGATGAAGGAGGTTTTCCGTGTTCAACGCCCCCGCCTCCTTTCTTCCAGAAACGTGCGCACCTGGTCGGTCAGGATCACAAGGAACAACGCGGTCATCGCGTACTCGATTCCTTCCGAAGGGATCGGAAGCGCGGAACCGGTCGCCGCGCCGGCCGCCACCCCCGTCACCCAGTACGAGAGGTTGAGCGCGCTGAGGATCACGCAATAGGCGAGGTGGGCGGCGGGAGGTTCAAGACGGCAGGCGACTTCCAGCGCGTAGGTCTCGTCCGTCAGCGTGTGGATCAGGAAACATTTCTTCAGCAGCGGCACGTTCTTCCAGCGTCCCAGCATCGAGACGCCGTACATCGCGTAGCGGAAGTTGATCGCGAGGGTAAGCAACGCCACCGAAAGGATCGTGGCATGGCTGGTGAACCAATCCACGATGACGAACTGGAGCGTGCCGGAGATGAAGAGCGCCGCCGTCACTACGCCCCAGAACACGGGACACGGCAAGCCCCCCTTCGCCACAAGCAACACCCCGGCCGCAAACCCCATGGTGACATACCCCATGAGGACGGGAAGGGAATCGCGCAACGCTTTTTTGAAAACCGCTTTGTACATGGGGAAATTCCGTGAAACCGACCGCCACCGACGGTTGTCGATGGCGGTCGATCGCAATCGAAAAAAGCGGCCGCCGCGAAGGACGTATGCCCGGTTTACTTCCTCCTCTTTGTCCAGGGACGGCCGGGAAGCGGGAACTTTCCGTCGCCGTAGGCCGGCATCGGAACATCCTCATCCTTCTCGAAGTCGGTGGGACGCGGAATGCAGTCCATACCGTAGAACATGGACTTCTCGTTTTCAAGGAGGTCGCTCAAGCGGACAATCTGCCCGGTGACGGCGGAGAGGCGGGCGATGATCGCGCAAGCGGTGCTCATCGCAACCTGCTCACCCTCGTTGTAGTAAGGCCCGGCCCCGAGGATGGAATTCATCAAGTCCACATGCTCGATGACCTGGCCGTTACCATCCGGGAAGTCGCCGGCGAGTTCGAGTTTCTTCCCGTTTTTGACAATCTGGCCGCCTCCGGAGATGAACGCGTCCGCCGTGCGGAGGCGTTCCCCGACGAAACTATAGCAGCCGCTGATCTGGCGGCACATGGAGTGGATATGTACGCCGTCGCCGTAGTCGAAGTCGGTGGAGAACATGTCGTACTGGTTACCGGTGTAGCGGCGGGCGCGGGCGCCGAAGCAGAGCGCGCTCTTCGGATAGCGGCCGATAAACCAGTTCGCGATGTCGATGTTGTGTACGTGCTGCTCGGTGATGTGGTCGCCCGAAAGCTCGGTGAAGTTGAGCCAGTTGTTGCAGAGGTAGGCTTTGTTCGACATTCCGGCTTCGCGTTCGCGGACCCACGGCACCGAACCGTTCCAGTAGACGTTGCCGCCGATGACCGGGCCGATCACGCCGTCGGCAATCGCTTTGGCCTGCAGACGGTAACCGCGCATGTGGCGGCGCTGCGTGCCGGCGACGATCGTCAGGTGCTTCTGCGCGGCCTCCCTGGACGCCTTGATGAAGAGCCGGACGCCCGCGCCGTCGACCGCCACGCCCTTTTCGGCGAAGACGTGCTTGCCCGCCGCAATGGCCGCCGCGAGATGGACGGGGCGGAAGCTCAGCGGGGTGGTCAGGATGATGATTTCCGCGTCGGACGCCATCACGCTCTTGTAGCCGTTGGCGCCGTCGAAGCAACACTTCTCGTCAACGCCGAAACGATTCGCGAACTTCTTTGCCTTCTCCATAAAGAAGTCCGCCGCCGCGACGAACTTGACGGAGGCGCCGGAAATCCGCTTCGCGGCTTCGATGATGTTGGCGGCCGCGCCGTTTCCGCGTCCGCCGCATCCGACGATGCCGACCTTGAACTCACGTCCCGCGCCCTGCGCACGGAGGATGGCAGGCGCACCGGCGGCCAGCGCGGTGAACGCGGCCGAACCTTTGATAAACATTCTGCGATTCATTCTTTTGTTCCTCTCTGGTTGGATGGTCAAGGCGGGAACGCCGCGCATCCCCGCCCATAAAAACGTTACGCCTGGGCCCACTGCTCGCGCAACAGGACGCACATCTTTTCAAGGAGAACGTGCTTCTCCTTGCTGTTGGGCATGATCGCCTTGCCGCGCGCGTCCTTGCCTTTCGCGGGATAGCCGCACTCCATCGACACCGCGCCGCGATAACCGATGAACTTGAGCCCCTTGAAACCGTCGATGTAATTGTCGAGGGCGCCGTCGGTCCCCGGCACCTTGCGGTTGCCGAGGGACGCAATGTGTACGTGCCGCAGAAGCGGGCCGGCGGCGACAAACGCGGCGAAGAAGCTCGGCTCCTCCCAGCGCATGTGCCAGAAGTCGCCCATCACGGAACAGCCCTTGCCGATTTCCTGCGCCATCTTGGCGCCGTCCGCGACTTGGCGAAGGAACGGCGTCTCGCCGCGACGCAGCGGCTCCAGCACGATTTCCGTCCCGCAAGCTGCGGCCTTCTCGGCAAGGCGCTTGCCGTAGTTCGTGACGAAGCTCTCGCGCAACTCCTTGTGCCCCACTTCGGGCTTGCCGCGCGCCGGGCAGATGATGAGGCCGAGGCTCTTGAGTTCGCCGAGGATTTCAAGGACCGGCATGAACTTCTCCACTTCGGCATCGCACTTGGCGGGATCGGCGTAGTCGAAACGGGACGGCCCGCAGGAGGTGGCGAGGAAGAGCTTGCGCTGCTTGAGCGATTCCGCGACCTTGACGCCCTTATCCCGGAGCCAGGAGAGCTGGGAGGGAATTTCGACGGCGGCGTAACCGTTCGCTTCGAGATAGTCGAGCTTCGCGTTCACGTCGTCGGCGGTCGGGATACCGCCCCACTGGAGACAGAGGTTCAAGACGGCGGGTTGTTTCGGTTTCGGCAGCTTCGGCATACAATCACACCCGTCCGCAGAACTGGAGCCGCACGCACAGGCGGGACCGCAGGTGCAGGCCGCCCCGGCCGAAGCCGCATAGAACGCGGCCGCGCCGCTCGCAGCCGTCCCCACAAGAAAATCACGTCGTTTCATACATCCTTCCTTTTTTCTTTTCCATCGTAACGGCTTCCGCCGCAACGTTCGCGACCTAGTATAGCAAACCCTCCAAGGGGAACGCAAACGGAAAATTTAACAACAAAGGCGCGTTCCAACGAACGCGCCTTGCCTTTTCTCCCTAGCCGCCCTAGGCGTCCGGCGGGGTTTCCTCTTCGGAGGGTTTCTCCTCGGTGAAACGCTCCACCTGCCAGTATTCGAGCTCGACGGGTGCGGAACGACCGAAAATCGCGACGGAGACCTTCATCTTGCCGTGCTCGGGATCGACCTCGTCGACCGTGCCGCTGAAGGACATGAACGGGCCGTCGATAATCTTGACGGTCTCGCCCGGCTCGTACTGGACTTTCGGCTTGATGGTCTTGGAGTCGGTCTCCTCCACGCGGTGGAGGATGGCATCGACTTCCGCCTTGGAAAGCGGCTCCGGCTTGCCGCCGCCGATGAAACCGAGAACACCCGTGGTTTCCCGGATGAAACGCCAGGTCGGTTCCAGGAAATCGTGCCGCTTGTCATACAGATTGAGCTGGACGAGGACATAACCGGGGAAGAACTTCTTCACGACGGTGATCTTCTTGCCCTTACGGATTTCGGTGACCCGTTCCGTGGGGACGACGGCTTCGCCGATATAGTCGCCCATCTCCTCGGTGCGCCTGCGCGCCTCGATCGACTTCTGGACCTTCATCTCCTGTCCAGTCAGCGTATGGAGGACATACCAGTCGGAGGGTGCCTTTTTTTGCTCATCCATAGCCCGAATCCTTTCCTCGACCGTTCAAACGGGAACGTTATTTCAAAACCAAGTCCAGGAAGAGCATGATCAGCTTGTCGCAGCAAAGCACGATCAGCGCGAGGATCACGATGAAGCAAATCACCACGCAGGTCGAATCCACCAGTTCACGGCGGTCCGGCCAGGTGATTTTCTTGAACTCGGCGCCGACTTCGCTCAGGTAAGCGGAGAAGGCGTTGGCGGCTTTTTTGTCTTCGGTCATGGTTCACCCGATAAGATGGCAGGCCAGGAGGGAATCGAACCCCCAACAACCGGTTTTGGAGACCGGTACTCTGCCAATTGAGCTACTGGCCTACGGGTACACGCTACTTGACTTCGCGGTGGACCGTGTGGCGGCGCTCGTGCGGGCAGTACTTCTTCAGCTCGACACGCTCCGTCATGGTCTTCTTGTTCCGCGTCGTCATATAATTACGCCGCTTGCACTCGGTGCAAGCAAGGATTGCGATTTCTCTCGGCATAGGTTGCCTTTCGGTTCCGATTCCTGAACCGCCCCCCGTCCCGGACGCGCGAACATCCAGGGCGGGGTGCGCTCACAGGAGGCGAAACACTACTTGATGATCTCTTCCACCTGGCCGGCACCGACGGTGCGGCCGCCCTCGCGGATAGCGAAGGTGGAGTTCTTCTCCAAGGCGACAGGCGAGATCAGCTTCACGGTGATCGTGACATGATCGCCCGGCATGACCATTTCCGTGCCCTCGGGCAGGGTGATGTCGCCCGTCACGTCCGTCGTGCGGATGTAGAACTGGGGACGATAGCCCTTGAAGAACGCGGTGTGGCGGCCGCCCTCTTCCTTGGTGAGGACGTAGATCTGGCCCTTGAACTCGGTGTGCGGCGTGATGCTCTTGGGGGCAGCCATGACCTGGCCGCGCTCGACATCCTCTTTCTTGATGCCGCGGAGCAGCGTGCCGATGTTGTCGCCCGCCTGCCCCTGCTGGAGGGTCTTGCGGAACATTTCGACGCCGGTGACGACCGTGCTCTGGGTCGGACGGAGGCCGATGATTTCGACCGTGTCGTTGACCTTGATGACACCGCGCTCGACGCGGCCCGTGACGACCGTGCCGCGGCCTTCAATGGAGAAGACGTCTTCGACCGGCATCAGGAAGGGCTTGTCCGTCTCGCGGGCGGGCTCGGGAATGTAGGTGTCCAGGGCGTCCATCAGCTCCTGGATGCACTTGCACGCCGGATCGTTCACGTCGGTCGCCTTCGTGGCGGGCAACGCGGAACCGCGGATGATCGGGGTGTTGGGGCCGTCGAAATCGTACTTGCTGAGGAGGTCGCGGATTTCCTCTTCGACGAGGTCGAGGATTTCCGGATCGTCCACGAGGTCAACCTTGTTCAGGAAGACGACGATTTTCGGCACGCCGACCTGCTTCGCGAGCAGGACGTGTTCCTTCGTCTGGGGCATCGGGCCGTCGGCGGCGGAAACGACGAGGATCGCTCCGTCCATCTGAGCGGCTCCGGTGATCATATTCTTAATGTAATCGGCGTG
>JAGAEL010000160.1 GCA_017613085.1 Kiritimatiellia bacterium
ACGCGACAAAGCGCGTCCCTCCCGAAACAAACAGGCTGTAAATGCACGGATGGATTCCCGGCTACCGGTGCTGGGAAAAGAGCCATTCGAAGACCTTGTCATCGGAGAACGTCGGCGTCCATACGTTGTGACCGAATCCCTTGTATTCGCGGTAGAGAATCTTTTTACCCCCGGCGGCCTTGATGGCGGCAACCATGTCGCGCGAGCGGCAAACGGGAACGCCCTTGTCCTTGGAACCGTGGAACGCCCATATCGGGATGTCCTTCAGGCGCGGCGCCTGCGCCACGTCGCCCCCGCCGCAACACGGCAGTCCGGCGGCGAAGAGTTCGGGACGCCTCTGAAGAAGTTCCCACGCCGCGTAACCGCCCATCGATATGCCCATCAGGTATATCCTGTCGCGGTCGACGGGATAACGCGCGATCGCGTCGTCGATGATCTCCATTGCCATACGAAGGGACGGCGTGGGCGTCTCCTTCATCGTGCTCTTCGTCTGTTCCCACGGGGTATCGACCCACTTGCGCCGTTTCGGAGTCTGGGGGGCGATGAACACATACTCCTCCCCATGCCTCTTCGCCCAGAAGATGAAGTCCGCCCCTCCCGTCCGGATCTGATCCACGTTGTTGGTACCCAACTGCCCGCGCCGTGCATGTGGATGACGAGCGGATAGAGACGTCCCGGCTCCGGCTTCGCCGGAAGATGCAGCCGGTACGGCAGCGTATTACCGTCCGCGCTTCTCCAAACCTTCGCCTCCGTCGCCGAAAGCGCCTCCTCGAAAACCTTTGTGCTTCCCTTGCGCTCGGACGCAATCTGCGCCTTGATGCCGGACTCCCCGCCGCCGGAAGACGGCACGGCGGCGAATAGCGCTCCCGCCGCCAACGCCGCAACCAGGCCAAACATACCCCGTTTCGCTCGCATCGTTCCTTGCATGATTTTCTCCTTCTCCTTGTCCGCCTCTGTACGCAACGCTTCATCGGCAGAACAAGGGGAATGATACCAAACCCCTGATCTGCGCACAAGCGTTGATACGATTGAATCCGTACGCAGGACGCATCGGCGAATCATGATCATTTGAGCGGGGCGCAGTTGACATGTGCGTCTATCAAGCGTCGGCGATGTTCCGCTGCGCGGACGGAGAACTCCGCGAAGTCGCGCTTCGCGGGATCGGGATACGTCCAGAGAACCTCCGCGAAGGCGAAGCCTCGCGGCCACAACTTGAACGCAAGGTCATATTCGTTCCAGATACACTCGCTCCATGCGCAACACTCCGCCCCCAGTACCCGTCCGCGGGCTTCGGCACTCATGCCGGCGAGCGGATTAAATGTGTACGCTACGGAAAGCGGAAGACGCCGCCTGCTGTAGTAGTCGAACGGATCGTCCTTCACCCCCTGCGACACGGAGAAGTACGTCGTACGGGACGAAGATATAACCACGTCGTGTCCCTTTTCCGCCGCCTTGACCCCGAACTCCGGCTTGCGCCAGTTGTGAACCACCGTCTCCGTACCGGGATTCCCCGCCAATATCTCGTCCCAGCCCACGGCGCGCCGCCCTTTTTTTGCAAGGTGTTCGGTGAAATGGCGCGTCACCCACGCCTGTAGACCGTCTTCGTTCCCGAGACCAAGCGCCTTGATGCGGGTCTGGCACTTCGGACACTCCTTCCATCGTTTTTTAGGACACTCGTCGCCTCCAATGTGGATGTACGTGCCGGGGAAGAGTGCGCACACCTCGTCATAGACCTTCTCCATAAACGCGATCGCCTCGTCGTTTCCGGCGCAGAGGACGTCGCCCTCAATCCCGTTCAGGGTACACGGCACACGCGGCACCCCTTCGCGGCACGCGAATTCGGGATGCGCGGCGAGAAGTGCGCGGATGTGTCCGGGTACCTCGATCTCCGGCACGACCGTGATGAACCGTTCCTTCGCGTACGCCAGTATCTCGCGTACATCGTCCGGCGTGTAGAAAAACGGCCCGTAGGGCTGTCCGTTGCCGCGATAATCCCCCTGGACGCCGCGACAGCCGTGCTTCGGAGACTCAGGCCGCACCGCACCGTACTGCACAAGCTCGGGGAAGCCCGAAATATCGAGCCGCCACCCCTGGTCTTCGGTAAGATGCCAGTGGAACACGTTGAGCTTGTAGGCGGCCATGAGGTCGAGGATGCCCTTCACCGTCTCCTTGCCAAAGAAGTGGCGACATTCGTCCAGCATCAACCCGCGCCACTTGAACGCGGGCGCGTCTTTGATCTCCACGCAGGGAATTTCGGCAGGGACCGGCTTCTGCCCGTCCGTAGCCTGTGCGGTCGCGCGGAAGCCCGCCCCTCCCCTGTTCCGCAGCTGCGCCAGCGTCGTCTTCGCATAGAACAGCCCCGCCTCATCCGAATGGCGGATCGTCACGCCGTCGCGGCGCACCGAAAGCTCATACCCTTCCGGCGGAATGGACGCGACAACCTCGACCTTCGGCGCGGTCGCGCAGGGGCACGCCCCACCCGTCACCGTCATTTCCCTCGGCGCAGGGATCAGGGCCAAATCCGCAGTCACTACGTAACGAGCCAATCCGACAACGGCTACAAGCGTGAATTCCATTCGTTTCATGCACGTGTTCCTTTCCGATTCGCCTTGCGAAGAACAAAGCGTTCAACAGTATAACCACCCCTGTGAAACCAGTAAATAACAAACCACAAATTGTCGTTTTCACATTTCGGACACGACGGGGCGCGTCCCTCCCGCCGTCTTTTGTCTCACGAGGAGGAAAGAGCGGGAGGGTCGCGCCCCGTCGCGACCGAGTGGCGGC
>JAGAEL010000161.1 GCA_017613085.1 Kiritimatiellia bacterium
AGTTGGCGGGACTGGTCGAACGCGCGCTCGGCGGACGGCACGGGGCGAAGAACCCCGCGACGCGGACGTTCCAGGCGTTGCGGATGGCCGTGAACGACGAAACGGGGAACCTTTCCCGTGCGCTGGAGGCGGGGTTGCGGTTGTTGAAGCCCGGAGGGCGGATGGCCGTGATCACGTTTGAAAGCCTGACGGACCGTATGGTGAAGCAGTGCTTCGCCGCACACGTCGGGCGTAACGTCTCCCTCATCCAGGGGGGCGAAAGATGGGAAGGCGAGTTGCCGAAGGTGGCGCGAGTCACGCGGCATCCCGTTGTACCGGGGGAGAAAGAACGGGCAGAAAATCCTAGGGCCAGGTCGGCGAAGTTGCGTGTCGTCGAACGCCTGGCATGAGCACTGGCGGTGCAGAGAAGGGCCGCAGGAGGTTGCGATGCGGAAAAATTGTAGACGGAGAGTGAAGACGGGGACTTTGGCGCCTGCGGTGGTGGTTTGTGTGATCGGGCTTGTCCTCGTTGCGCTCGGATATTGGTTTTTGGACACGAAGTGCGACCAGCTCGGATCGGAAATCAAACGTGACGAGAAGCGGTTGCAGAAGTTCACCGACGAATGTCAGCGCGAATCGGCGCGCTGGAAACAGAATTTGACACCGGAAAAGTTGAACGAGGCGTTAATGTACCACGGGCTCACGATGAGCCGTCCGAAGGATGACCAGATTGTCCGCATGGACAGGCGTGGTGTGCCGATTCCCGGTCAGCGTTCCCTCGCGAAATTCGCCCGTAACAAGCAGTCGGGCGGAAGCGTTGCGAACAAATAGCGTCTTCCCCTTTTTGTCGTCTCTGTTTCGTTCCACCTGGTAGAATGAGGAATATATTATGAGTGATCGTGGTTTAAGGATTCGTATGTGGCTGGTTGTGGCCGGCCTTTGCGTTGGCTTTTTTATTCTCGCGGGACGTCTCGCCTACCTCCAGCTGGTGCGGCATGAACCGCTTGTCCGGAAGTATGAGAGTTCGAGCCTCGGCCTGCGCGGCGCGATTTACGACCGGAACGGCGACCAGTTCCCGATGGCGTTGAGCCTTCCCGCGTGGAAGGTTTTCCTCGACCCGTATGCGGTCAAGCCGGAACATAATCCCCGCGAGATCGCCGGGATGCTCGCCAAGGCGCTCGAACTGAACGCGGGCGAGATCGCCGAGAAACTTACGACGAAGGGGGGGAAGCATTTCATCCCCATTGCCGTCACGCAGAATGACGACATCTACAACATGATCCATACGAACAAGCTCATCAGCGGCGTCGGGACGTCCGATATCATGATCCGCCGTTACCCGCAGGGGCGCCGGATGTCCCATGTGCTGGGCTTCGTCAACGCGGTCGGTGTCGGCGGCGCGGGAATCGAGCAGAGGTACAATGAGAACCTGCGGGGGACCCCCGGCTTGATCCAGAGCGAGAAGGATGTCAGCAAACGGGAAATCTGGGTCAAGCGCCGTACGGACATCGCCGCGATTCCCGGCAACAACGTCTACCTTACGCTGGACCACAACATCCAGGCGGTGGTCGAAGACACCATCCGCGAAACGGTGGAGAAGTTCGACGCCATCCGGGGCTGGGCGATCGTGCAGAGGGTGAAGACGGGGGAGTTGCTTGCGCTGGCGACCTATCCCGATTTTGAACCCGAACATTACGACGCGGTATCGAAGGAATTGTGGCAGAACTATGTCCTCGGCACGGTCTACGAACCCGGATCGATTATGAAGGCGGTCACCGTGAGCGCCTTCTTGAACGAGAATCTGGGTTCGCCGCGTACGCAGTTCGACGCCGGTAACGGGAGTTGGAACTACGGCGGGAAAATCCTGCATGACCACGCGACCGGTGTGATCGATGTCGCGACGGCGTTGAAAAAGTCAAGTAACATCGTCAGCGCGAAAATCGCGCTCAAGCTCGGGAACGAACGTTTCTACCGCTATCTTCGCGCATTCAATTTCGGATCGAAATTCGGGATCGAACTCCCCGGCGAGGAGAAGGGGCTGCTGGCGCCCCCCTCCAAGTGGAGCAAGCTTACGCCCACCCGTGTCGCAATCGGCCAGGGTATCGCCGTGACGGCGTTGCAGATGGTTTCGGCGTACAACGCGATCGCGAACGACGGCGTGATGATGAAACCGTACCTGGTCGCCCGCGTGGTTTCGCACGGTGGGGAAGTCATCCGGGAGACGAAACCCGAACGGATCGGCTGCCCCATCCGGCCGCAGGTCGCGCAACAAGTCCGTGAGATGCTGCGCGGCGTGACGGATGTGGGCGGCACGGGTACCCGTGCGCGGGTCAAGGGGTATTCCGTCGGCGGGAAGACCGGTACGGCGCAGAAGGTGGAAAGGGGACACTACACGCAGGATTATTTTGCCTCCTTTATCGGTTTCCTGCCCGTTGCGAAGCCGGAGATTATCGTTCTTGTCACCGTGGACCGTCCGCGCCCCCAGCATACCGGAAGTTACGTTTCCGCGCCGGCTTTCGCCAAAATCGCCAGTGCGAGTGCGCGCTATCTGGAAATCGCGCCGGACCTCCCGTTGGACGAGGAGGAAGAAGAGAAAGACGACGAACCTCCGCCGATGGGCATCCTTACCGATCCCGATATTCTCAACGAGTGATGCCGGGTGCGCGACGGCGTGAAAGAAAAAAGAAGAACGAAAACGATGAACAGACTGTTTCACGCTGTGGCCGTGGGGTCCCTCTGTTGCGCAGTCCAGGCCGCATACGACGGTGTCCTGAACAACAATCCCGCGCGCGGCGGTACCTGGAAGGTGGTGTATTCTTCGGCTGAAGGCCCGGAGGGACGCGCCCTTGAAATCCTCACGGAGCGCGTGGGTCAGCACCTTTTGCGCGACAGCCACCGTGCGACGGCGTTGATGCTGCCGCTGGAGAAAGACGGCGGAGTGCCTGTGCAGGGCAAGCGCGACAAGGTCGTCATCGGCGTCCCTGCGAAAAATGCGACGTTGCGGGCGCTCATGGGCGACGCGACGATACCGAAGGACGGCTACCTCATCAAGACGTTCAACGAAAAGGGCGGAAACGTCGTGTTGGTCGCGGGCGACACACCATCGGCGGTGCTGTGGGGCGTGTTCGACTTCCTCGATGTCATCATGCCCACGCTTGAAGCGAAGCTTGCCGATCCGCACAAGCGTTTTGCCGGCACGTTCTTCCGTGCCGCGAAAGTTCCGGCCTACACCTACATCACCGCGCCGGAGACACCCGTGCGTACCGTATGGTCATGGGGCTTTGTACTGGACGACTACCGTTCCGCGTTCCGGGCGATGGCGCGCGCGAGGATGAACCGGGTGATTCTCTGGAACAACCGCCCGGTCGTCAATGCGCGAGACGTCGTGGAGTGTGCGCACAGCTGGGGTGTCGAAGTCTATTGGGGATTCTCGTGGGGTTGGACGTTCAGCGGGATGGAGGCCGCTGGGCTTGATTTCGGCAAGCTCTCCGACGGGATCGTCGAACAGTGGCGGACAATGTGGAAGCCGATGGGCGGAGACGGGATCTACTTCCAGAGCTTCACCGAGTCGAGACGCGCCACGATTGCCGGGCGGTCCCTTCCCGAAACGCTCACTGAACTTGTGAATACGACGGCGAAGCGGATCCACGACGAAGCGCCGGACACGAAAATCGTTTTCGGGTTGCACGCCAGCTCCATCAAACGGCCGGGCGGGACGGAGGCGATCGCGAAGGTTGATCCCTCGCTTGAGATCCTGTGGGAGGATTGCGGGGGCTTCCCGTTCGGCGACGGGAACGGAGGTGTTTCCGTACCCGATACCGTTTTCTGCGAAAAGGTCCTTGCGCTTACCCCCAACGTGGGGTTCTTGTGGAAGGCGCAACTCCGGATCGACTGGTCGGACTTCGTCTCGCCCTCCGGCCCGTTTCTCCTCGGATGCGCGGGGCGCAAACTTCTTGACCGCGACGTGGAGAACGCGGCCTACAGGCATCCTGCGTTTGACGAGCGCTGGATCTTGAACGGGAAGACCGTCTGGGAACATGTGCGTAAATTGCGTTCCGGCGGACGGCGCCCCTTCGAGTTCACGGCCACCGCCGAATACAATCCGCCGTACAGTTTCGCGACGCACTGCCAGGCGGAACTTTTCTGGAGTACGGCCGATTCGTGGGAAGAGGCCGCCAAACGCGCCCGTCTGCGTACCCGTCCCGAATGGTGAACGGAGTCCCCTAAAAAACCTCCGTTTTCCGCTTGGCGAACCGGGAGAAATGTGGTAGAGTGTCCCCACGTTTTTTGACGGCGGAGGTGTGTTTCCGCCGGCAAAGGGGCGGTAGGGGCCGCCCACTGAGAAACGTGATGAAAGGTTCATGAAATGAAAAAAGACATCCATCCCGAATACGTTGAAGCCACGATCACCTGTGCGTGCGGTAACGTCATCCACACCCGTTCCACCCGTAAGGCGATGAGCGTGAACACCTGTGCGGCCTGCCACCCGTTCTTTACCGGAACCCAGGCGATGGTCGACACCGAAGGCCGTGTCGATGCGTTCAACAAGCGCTACGCGAACTTCAAGCTGCCGATCAAAGGCGCGAAGAAATAATTCTCCGCATCCGTTCCGCGACGCGCCTCCGCGTCGCGGAATGTTTTGGTTTGAAGCATGATTTCCAAGGAACAGATCCAGCGCGTGCTGGATAAGATTCAGGCGTGTGAACGGGATTTGTCCGATCCCGCCGTGCTGGGGAATCCGCGCCTCTACCGCGAGAAGGTCCGCGAGCATACTTCGCTGAAAAAGTTGGAGAGTGCGTCGCATGACTATTTCAAACTCCTCGACGACCTGGAGGGGAACCGGATTCTCGCCGCCGACGAAACCGGCGACGCGGAGATGGCCGAGATGGCGCGCGAGGAGATTGCCGCGATCGAGGCGAAGCTCCCCGAAGCGGAACGGACGGTCTTGCTCGCCCTCTTGCCGCCGGATCCGGCGGACGCGCGCAACGCCGTTTTTGAGATCCGCGCCGGAACCGGCGGGGACGAGGCGGCGTTGTTTGCCGCAGATCTCTTCCGGATGTATTCCCGCTACTGCGAGGCGGTCGGCTGGAAGATCAACGTCATGGATCAGAGCGAGACGGAGCTTGGCGGGTTCAAGGAAATCGTGTTCACCGTGGTCGGCGAAGGTTCCTACGGGCGTTTCCGTTTCGAGAGCGGGGGACACCGCGTCCAGCGGGTTCCCGTGACCGAGGCGCAGGGGCGTATCCATACTTCCGCCGCGACGGTTGTCGTATTCCCGGAGGCGGATGAAGAGGACGACATCGAGATTCCGGAATCGGAACTCCGCATTGACATTTTCTGCGCGGGCGGTCACGGCGGCCAGGGCGTGAATACGACCTATTCCGCAATCCGTATCACCCACCTCCCGACGGGCCTCGTCGCCCAGTGCCAGGACGAACGTAGCCAGCATCGTAATAAAGAAAAGGCGATGGCCGTCCTAAAGTCGCGTATCCTCGACCAGCGCCGGATGAAGGAAGATGCCGAACTCGGGCAGAACCGTCTCTCCCTGCGCGGTTCGGGCGACCGCTCGCAGCGCATCCGCACTTACAATTTCCCCCAGAACCGGGTGACCGACCATCGTGTCAATCTCACGCTCTACAGTCTCGACCGGATTCTGGAAGGTTCCCTTCAGGAACTGCTTGACCCGCTTCACGCATTCGATGCCGAACAACGGCTGAAACTTCAGTTTGAAAAAGAAGGTCAGGCGTAACGTTTGGCGAGTTCGTCGTTGACTTCCTCCTTGAAGCCCGGAATCTCCGTCAAGTCCATGCCCCAGAACGCCTTGTTGCGCAGAATCTCTCCCGTTTCAGGATCGGCCTTGAAATACGCCAGGATGTCTGGAGAGTCGTTCCCGGCGCCGGACCGGTAGAACGCGATCAACGAGGCCATGGAGCGGGAGAGTCCACGCGGGCAACGCCCGAATATGCGCGTGTAGTCCAGCACGGTCGGAAGGATGCGGACTTTCCACTTTGACACGCTGTTCAGGCTGATGGAGAGAAGCCGGTGGTGGGCGAACGGATTCGCGAAGCGTTCCAGGACGGATTCCGCGTAGGCGCGTTTTTCCGCGTCCGGAAGGGGAACGGTGGGGAAAATCTCCTCGAAGAGGATCTGCCGGAAAAAGGCGTTGTACGACGGATCGGCGACCAGCTGGTCGACGAACGTGAATCCGGATAAGTGCCCCGCAAGGACAGTCGCCGTGTGCGCACCGTTCAAAAAGCGTACCTTCCGTGTGCGGTAGGGCGTCATGTCCGCCGTGTAGACGACGTTCACGCCCGCCCGTTGTAACGGAAACTCGGACTCCAGGTTGAATCCCTTCGCGGTTGCGGAGGCGGGAATTTCGATGACGAAGAAATGGAAGGGTTCGCCGCAGACAAGCACCTCGTCGCGTCTGCCCAACTGTGCGGCATACCGTGCGGCCGATTCCTCGTCCGGCCTTCCCGCGACGATGCGGTCTACCAGCGTCGAACAGAAGACGCACTCTTCTTCAATCCACGCGGCAAGTTCGGGCTTTCCCCAGTCGGCGACGTAATTCAGCACACACCGTTTCAGGTTGTCGCCGTTGTGCTCGATCAGTTCGCAGGGCAGGAAGACAAAACCACCTAGTCCCGCTTCGTGACGTGCCTTCAACAGAAGCGCGACCTTACGGGGAAAGGTGTCTTCGTCTTTCTTGTATTCGATGCCGGCCTCCGTTGTATTCGAGACGATAAAACGGAGGGAGGGGGTCGTGCGCGCCAGCGACTCGATCGCGGGCCATTCGCCCAACGCCGAGAGAACGCCTTTTACGACGCGAATCTCTTCCAGTTCTTCCACCGGTTTCCCGTCCTTGACGCCGCGCAGACAGGTATGGTAGCGTCCCCCGCTGGCATTGAGGCATTTCGACGGCACGGTCAACTCTTCGCCGATCGGCTGGACAATTTGAACCCGGCCGTTGAATCCGGCCCGGTCGTTCATCCGCTGGATCATCCAGTCGATAAAGCAACGGAGAAAATTCCCTTCCCCGAACTGCAACACATTGACATCCTGTTCGCTCACATTCATCATGCCCGCATGATAGCACGTTGTGAACGATGGAAGCAATGATGGATTTTGTCGTTTTCATGTCCCGGGCGTATCCGCGAATCGTGCAAACACGTAACCACGGAAAACGGACGAAACGGGAGGGACGCGCCCCGTCGCGTCCGGAATGTGAAAACGACAACAAGGACAACGATTGTCCCGGTTGTCCGCGTGAAGGTAACACACGGATTTGTTCGCGGCTGACGCCGCTCACAGGAACGCGGTCGGCCCACCAATTTGTGGTTTATTTTTTACTAGTCCCGTTCCTACTGCTTTTGTACGATTCGCGGATGCGCCCTCACGTCCGGGGTGCGCCGTTTTTCCTCCGCCATGAACGGTCGATACGGATGGCGGCGAATCCGGCGGGAGCGGATGCCGCGAGAGAGTGTGTGAAAGGTTCTTCGCGTAGGGTTGCCCACACGCCGTCCTTCTCCTCGATGTCCACATGTCCGATACGGGAGGCAAGCGTCCTATCCGGTGTACAGGGGCGGGTGTAGGAGATGAATAGCGGAACATCGAGGCGGAGCGGGAATTCCGTCTGGAACGGAAGCGCGAGCGCGGTCAGGTTATCCGGCGGGTTTTCCGGGGAAAGCACGGCGCGGCGGATGCCGAGTTCCGCCAAAGCGGCGAGCGCGTGACGGTTGAACGCATACAGCGTCCAGTCGCTCGTAAGGTCTTCGACGGAAGCCCGGCGAAGACGTCGCAGTCCGGCAAGGTCGGCGGCTTCCCAACGTGTGTATCCCCGCCGGAAGAGGAGGTCAATCGTTTGTTCCGCGCGCCGTGCGCGGTCATCGCGCGTCAAGACCGGCAAAGCCAGCCGGATCGGTGTATCAGGTACGCCCTCCCGCCAATATTCAAGCAGTCGGCATACGGTGTCGGCATCGAGTTGTCCGATGTCCAAGACAAGCTCGTCCGCTTTCTCCGTGCCGTCCTTTCCCTGCGGCGTCTGGCGGATGTCGTACTTCAACACGGTAAGCCGCCCCGCAGGGGAAACCGGGGGTAGGGGAGGCGTGGCGGCGAGCGAAGCTTTGATGGCGGAATCTCGTTCGCGACGGGCTTCGGCGCGTTGTCCGGCGACCGCTTCGACCAGCTGTCGGCGGAGGTCGTTGACCTTTGAAAGCGGCGCGTATAATCCGGCGGCGTCGTCTAACGCGAGCGAGGCGAGCGCGAAACCGCTTTCCCCCATTCGGGCAAACGCTTTCCGGACGGCCTCTTCCGTGCGTTCCGGCTGCTTGGCCGGCGTCAACTCCAGCGGAAGCGAGACACGGCATCCTTCCGCCTCGGCGGACATCCCGTCCGGGCGTAACGCGATACGGACGTGGAGCGGACTCCCGGAGGGCAGGGCGGATTCGCGTAAGGCGTGGATCTCATACCTTCGCTTGACCTCTTGCGAGGCGGAACAGAACACCGGTGCGCCGGCCGGGAGAAAAGGCGCGTCGCGAGGCAGGGCGATTTCGACTGTTGTTCCCGCCGGTACGGAGATTTCGGTTTTGCGTCCATGCGCCCGCCGGAGAAGGGAGATGGCGCATCCGTATGGACGCCCGCCCTGCGGAAGATCGATCTGGATTCCGTCATGTTTTTCCAGCGGACGGTTCGTGGTGAACCGCAGCCAGCGTGCGCCGTCCTCCTTCCGGAGGGATTCGACCTGCCCGATCCGTGCGCCCCGGTGCCCCATGCCGATGGGGTCGATGATGCTTTCCGGTTGCGCTACGCGCCCTTCGGCGTACAGGCGTGTCCACGGACGGCTAAAAATCGTCTGGAGATCTTGAACGAGCGTCGTTTCTTCACGGGGCGCGAGTGCGCCGTCGAGTTTCTTTCGATAATAGTCGGTGACACAGGCGACATAGAGCGGGCTCTTCATGCGCCCTTCAATCTTCAGCGAGGCCGCGCCCGTCGCGGTCACCTTGTCCAGCACCGGAGCGAGGGCGAGATCGCGCATCGAAAACGGGAAACTCCCGCTGAACGCTTCCCGGCAGCAATAGGCGCAACGCCCGCGATTGCCGCTCCTCTCCCGCGTCAGCGCGGAGAAAAGGCAGAGCCCGCTCACGCTGTAACAGAGGGCGCCGTGAATGAAGATTTCGATTTCGATGCCGCAGTTGTCGCAGATTGCGCGGATTTCGTCCAGCGTCAGTTCCCGTGCGAGGACGACGCGCGTGAAACCGAGTTCTTTCAAAGCGAGAACGCCTTCGAGTGAATGTGCGGCGAGTTGCGTACTGGCGTGGAGCGTGAGTTCCGGGAAATGTTGCCGGACAATCCGCGCAAGACCGAGATCCTGCACGATCAATCCGTCCGGGCGGAGTTCCGCCAATTCGCCGAGCGTATCGACGAGCGCCGGGATTTCCGCTTCGTAGATAACGGTGTTGAGGGTGATGTAAACTTTCTTGGCAGGGCGGAACGTCTTCGCATAGGCCAGCAACACGCGGACACGTTCGGGCGTAAGGTTGTCCGCCTCCGCCCGCGCCGAAAAACGTGGAAGCCCGAGATAAACGGCATCAGCGCCGTACTGGAACGCGGCCAGCGCGGCGTCAAAATTACCCGCCGGGGACAAAAGCTCAGGCTTCATAAAAACGGGCTACGCCGCCTTGACAACGGCACGGCGTGTTTCAATGAAACGCGCAACTCCGTAGAAGGCGATCCCGGCGGCGAGGATAATCGCGCCGAGCAGGGTATCCTCGCGGCTGAAGTCGAAGAGGCCTTCGTTATCGAGGAAACTCATCACGCAATCCACGCTCCACATGAGCGCGGCGCCCCAGAACATCAGCATCGTCGCGAAGAGGGCCTTGGAGGGGCGTTCCTGTTTGAAGTAGAGGAAGCTGACAATCAAGGCTGCGGCTATCGTCATGAGCTCACACATGGCCGATTTCCTCCACCATCGCCCGTTTACGCGCTTTCAGCTTCGCGGAGATCAACCACATGACGCCCCACACGGCCGTGACCAGGACGGCCATCGAGACGCCGGCGGTCGCCAGTTCGTGAAGCATTTCCGACGCCTTTTCGCTGGCCCATCCGTCTTTGACGGCGGTCAGGAACGGCGGCTGCAGCGTGACTTCGCCGTGGAAGATGTGCTCGATCGCCAACAGGAAGCTTCCGCCGTAGAGCATCTTCTCCAGCCAGCCCAGTTTCTCCCGGAGAGGCGAAACCTCCCCGTCTCGATCCGCGTGTTTGCAAACCGTGTGTTTAACCACGGAGACGACCACCGCCTCCGCAAGGGGAACCGTAAAACAAGCCATAACGTATCTCCTTCAAAAGTGCGTCCAGTCTAGCAGAGAAAACACCCCGCGTCAAAATGAAATTTCCGTTTTGGCGTTGCTTTGGCGGAATGGGGCTGGTATCCTAGTCGAGACGTTGCGATTCGGAATCGGTTAGGAGAAAGGAACGGGGAACGTGAAAACGGAGAAGAAAACCTGGGTTGCTTGGGGAATTGCCGGTCTATGGTTGTGTGGCGCGGCGGTCGCCGCGCACGGCGAGGGGGGCAAGCTCGCACTCTATTTCAACGACCTCCCGGAGGGGAGTGACCCCGCGACGATCTCGCGGCGCGTGACCGACCAGTTCCTCACGACGCGCCCCGAGAACTACAAGCCCGCCGGGTACCACGGCAACAACGGCTACGGCTGGAACCGCATCGTGCAGTACTCCGTCGTCTCGCTCTGGATGAACGCCATCGCGTGTGCGCAGATGACAGGCGACGAATACCGCATGAAGAGGCTCGTGCGGCTCTTCGACGACTTCCTGCCCGGCGGCGAGAAGCACAAGGTCTGCTCGCGTCCGCGCCACGTCGATGACGCGATCTTCGGTTCGCTGCCGTTGGAGATCTACATCGCGGCGCGGGAGGGCCGCGCTTCGTCGCGGCCTCGGACGGGACAAAGCCCGTCCCTCCCGTGGAAAACCTATCTCGACATGGGCCTTATGTACGCCGACACGCAGTGGTGCGAGCCGTGCGAGGCGTCGTTCAAGGAGCGCGAGAGCGCGCCGCCGGACGTGCAGCGCGAATACTACGCGAAGGGACTCTCGGTGCAGACGCGCCTTTGGATCGACGACATGTACATGATCACGGCGCTTCAGAGCCAGGCGTACCGCGCCACGGGCGACAGGAAGTACATCGAGCGCGCGGCGGCGGAGATGATCTTCTATCTCGACCGGCTCCAGCTCAAGGAAGGCCCGGCGAAGGGGCTTTTCTTCCATGCGCCGGACGTGCCGTTCGTGTGGGGACGCGGCGACGGCTGGATGGCGGCGGGAATGGCGCTTCTCCTCGACCAGTTGCCGGAGGACAGCCCGCACCGCGCGCGCATCATGGACGGCTACAGGCTGATGATGGAGACGCTTCTCAAGTACCAGCGCGAGGACGGCCTCTGGTGTCAGCTCGTCGACAGGACGGAAGACCCGCGCAACTGGGGCGAGACGTCCTGCACCGCGATGTTCACGTATGCGTATCTCGTGGGCGTGAGGCGCGGATGGCTCGACGGAGATAAGTACGGTCCGGCGGCCCGACGCGCCTACCTTGCGCTCTGCGGCCGCATGGACAAGTGGGGCAACGTCGCAGACGTGTGCGTCGGCACGGGCAAGCGCAACAACCTCGAATACTACTTCAAGCGCACGAAGGTGAACGGCGACCCCCATGCGCAGGCGCCGATGCTCTGGATCGCTTCGACGCTTCTTGCCGATGGCGCGGGTAGGGTGAAGGGCGTTAAGACGCCCGCGACGTCCAAGCTTTTCGAGACGCGGGTCGATCCCGAAAGCGGCGTCGTCTCGTACGCGCTCGTCTACGGCGAGCCGGACGACAACCGCCAGTCGCTCTACTTCATCACGAAGTCGATGACCGAGGACGGGCGCTTCCTCCTCTTCAACTACACGAAGGGCAACGAAAAGAAGGGGCGCACACCGAAGATGATGATGCTGGCGGATCTTCTCGAAGACCGCGTGAAGCCGCTCGCGGCGGAGGACTCGAAGGACGTTTCGAAGATCGAGACCGGAACGCCGTTCGTAGGCTCGCCGTTCATCGAGTGCAAGGAGAACTACGTCGTCTACGGCGTCCCCAAGAAAGGCGCGTTCTACCGGCGCGACCTTGCGAACCCCGCGAAGGAAATCAAGCTCTGCGACGTGTCGAAGGACCTCATGGGAATCGGCAAGGTGAAGCGCTTCTACACGCACCTCACGCTTACCCGCTACAGGACGAAGGCGTTCCTCGACGTCGCCGCCGACGGGCCGGACGGGAAGCCGCGCTACGTGCAGGGACTCATCGACCTCGCGACGGGTGAGTTCGACAAGTGGGGCGAGACGGACTTCTGCTGCAACCACGGTCAGATCAACCCGGCGCGTGACGACCTCGCCATGTGCGCGTGGGAGGCGTGCTGGGAGGAAGACGGCAAGGAATACCAGAAAAAGACGGGGTGGTATCCCCGGATGTGGCTGATGAAAAAAGGCTGGCGGGAGATGGTGCCGGCGAAAGACCGCAACTTCGCCTCGCACGAGATCTGGGACGACGACGGCAAGGGCTTCAGCTGGTGCGGGCGGCCGGGCGACTACGTCTACCACCACGACCTCGAGACGGGCAGGCAGGAGCGGTGGTGCGGGATCAGCGGCGCGCGGCACAACAGCGTCTCGCCCGACAAGAAGTACGTCGTGTGCGACGACGCGCCGGAGAAGTGGTGGCGCGGCTGCAAGTGGCGCGTCGCGTTCTGGAACCGCGAGACGGGCAAGTATGTGTGGCTCTACTCGACGCGCCCTGCGCTCATGCCCCGCGAAAAGCAGAGCAAGATGCATCCGGATCCGCACCCGCATTTCGTGATGAACGCGAAGTACGTCGTCTGCACGGCGAACAACGCCGACGGCCACATGGATCTCTACGTCACGCCTGTTGCGCCGATGATCGAAATGACGCGATAATGGCGGGCGGCGGTGTGTTTTTTTCACTTTCACCTTCTGGAACCGATGTGGTATAGTTAGACCGAAATGAAGCGAAAAATCGTGATTTTGGGGAGTACGGGGTCAATCGGCGAGAACACCCTCCGCGTGGTTCGGGCGTTGCCGGACGAATTGTCCGTGGTTGGCTTGGCGGCGTGCTCGAACGTCGAGCGGTTGGTCGAACAGGCTGCCGCGTTCGGCGTGAAGACGATTGCCGTGACGGACGAAACCCGTGTGGCGGAAGCGGAGGCGTTGGCGCGTCCGCAGGGGATTGCCGTCCTTTCGGGACTCCGCGCGTTGGAGGAGATTTCGGTTCTGCCAGAGGCGGATACCGTGTTGTGTTCCGTCGTCGGGCTGGCGGGGCTTCCGCCGGTATTGGCGGCGATCGACGCGGGCAAGGACATCGCGTTGGCGACGAAGGAGGTACTGGTTTCCGCCGGAAGCCTCGTGATGGCCCGCCGTGCGGAGAAAGGCGTCCGCATCCTTCCGGTTGACAGCGAACACAGCGCGATTTTCCAGGCGTTGCAGTCGGGCGAGTGGCAAGCCGCGTGTGTCCGCAGCCCCGACGCCGCTCCTTCGGCGTTTGCCGAACGCCGTATCGACCGCTTGATCTTGACCGCGTCCGGCGGCCCGTTCGCCGCCCGCCCGGAGGTGGACTTCGAAACGGTGACGCCTGAAACGGCCCTCCGCCACCCGAACTGGCGCATGGGACCGAAGGTGACGATCGACTCCGCGACGATGATGAACAAGGGGCTGGAGATTATGGAGGCGTCCGCTCTTTTCGGTATCCCGGACAGCCGGATCGAGGTGCTTGTCCATCCGCAGAGCGTGGTCCACTCCCTGGTGCGGTATGTGGACGGCAATCAGATCGCGCAGTTGTCGGGCGCGGATATGCGCTTCCCGATCCAATACGCCCTGACCTGGCCGGAACGGCGGGACGTGGCGATGCCGCAACTTGATTTGGCGGAGATCGGCGCGTTGACTTTCGCCCGGCCGGACGAATCCCGTTTCCGGTGCCTCGCGCTTGCGCACGCGGCGATGCGTACAGGCGGGACCGCGCCGGCCGCGCTGAATGCGGCGGACGAGGTTGCCGTCGCGGCGTTCTTGCAGGAGCGGATCCGGTTCTCGGATATTCCGCGTATCATTGAAGAAGTTCTGGCGTGTCAGGACGTCAAGCCCTGCACGACGTTCGAGCGTGTGTACGAAAGCGACGCCTGGGCGCGTCGCGAAGCAGAAAGGATGGTTGCAGCTCAATGAAGGCATATCTCTGGATTCCCCCTTTCTTTTTACTCGGTATCCTGATCGGCGGGTGGGGACCGCGCGAGTCGTTGCGCACGTTGGGGCGTGACGCGAAAGAAGAAGAAGAACGCACGGTGACGCGGAAAACCGCAACCCGCCTGGATAAACTCACGCATCTCGCCAACATCCCGGACGAGGCCAACCCCCGCCGGAGGGAACGCAAACGGACGACCAATACGGTCGCCCGTGCCGCCACGCGGAATATCGCGTTGACGAACCGGACGGAACGGGTGGAGCGGGTGGAGCGGGAGGCGCCTGTCTCCGAGTCGCACGACCTCGACGCCCGGATCGACCAGGCGAAGGAACTCTGGCAGACGCGGATGGAGATCGCCCATGCGCAGTGGGTTCAGCGGCTCGCCCTCGATGCGACGTCGCAATCCGCCTTCGACACCGCGTTGAACGAAATGAATGAACGCCTGTACACGCAAGTGGAGGCGTTCGCCGTCGAGATCGCGAACGGCGCGGAGATGACGGAAGAGGCGATGGTCAAGGAGATGAGCGCATTCACGACCATTCTCGCCGAGACCTACGACCAGCTGGCATCGGTCCTTCCGGCGGAGAAGCGGGCGGAAATATCGGAAATCTCCCTTTCCGACTTTATCGATCCGGGGGTGGTGGAACCCCTGATCGCGGTACAGGATCAGTTGGGTTCTGCGATGGAACGTAAAAAAAACCGGAAGCACGGGCAATGAACTTCTTTACAAAAATCTGGCGCGTGGCGGCGTATGAATGGTTCGACGCCATCCGGAGCCGCCGCGCCATCGTCATTCTGCTCCTCTACCTCGTGACCGCCGTCCTGGGGATGAACGGCTCCATCAGTATGTTGGAGAAGATCGAGACGCAACTGGTGGAAACGCTCCAGCTTCCGGAATCGGAACACACGGGCGTCGTCTCCACGGTCATCTGGAAATCCAAGCCGTTTCAGCGGATGGTGAAAAACCTGACGCGGGACAACCTGGTCTTGCAGGACATCACCGGGAAGCATCCGGTCGAATTGATCTACGCCTGGTTCGCCTTCCTTTGCGCCCCGATCCTCGTCGTGCTGGTCGCGGCGCCCCGGATACCGGAGGAACTGGGGAGCGGCGCGGTGCGTTACCAGATTTTCAGGACTTCGCGGGCGGCCTGGTCGCTTGGCAAATACACGGGCATGGCGTTGATGGTCGCGTGCGCGATCGGCATCGGGACGCTCGGCGCGTATGGGGTCGCCGCGTTCCGGTTGTGGATGGGCGGGGATTCGCCGAATTTCTTTCTCGCGCTGTTGCAGTGGGGATTCCGCGCCTGGATTTATTCGCTGGCTTTTCTCGGTTTGGTGATGGGGCTTTCGCATTTGACTCATTCGCCGAACAAGGCGACCGTGTTCGGCATCTTGGCGCTCGTCGCCTGTTCCATCCTGCGGGTGCTGGCGGGTATCCGCCGGTATATCGGGTCGGTTTCGGATGTCTGGTCGTATGCGGAACTGCTGGTACCCTCCGCCTACAAAGGGGAGCTCTGGCGTTCCTCCATCTCCGCGCTTGTCACGGGAAGCGCGTCGCTCGTCGCGCTGGGGCTTTGCTACCTGTTGCTCGGGTATGCCTTTTTCAGAAGGAGGGATGTATGAACGCATACGCGATTCAGACGACCGATCTCGTGAAGGCATACGGCGCGCGCCTTGCGCTGGACAAGTTTTCGCTTGCCGTGCCGACCGGTTGCATCCTCGGACTCGTCGGCCCGAACGGCGCGGGCAAGACCACCTGGATGATGACGGTGGCGGGATTCCTCCGCCCGAAGGCGGGGAAAATCGACCTGCTGGGGGACGGTCCCTTCGACGCGGATGTCCACGCCGGGAGACTGTCCATCCTGCCGCAGGATTCGGAACTCCCGCTCGCCGGCCGCCCGTTGGAACTGCTTGTCCATTTCGGGCGGTTACAGGGATTGCGGAAACAGGAAGCCATCCAGAGCGCGAGAAAGCTTCTTGAAACCCTCCACCTCGGCGACCGGCTCTCCTCGCCGATCCGTACCCTCTCCCACGGGATGCGTAAGCGCGTGATGCTCGCCCAATGTTTTATCGGGTATCCGGAAGTCGTGCTGCTGGACGAACCCCTCAGCGGCCTGGATCCGCGAGAGGCTGCCCATGCCCGTGCGTTCATCGCGGCCCGCAAGGCGAAACAGACAATCGTCATTTCCTCGCACGACCTCCATGACATCGAACAGGTCTGCACCCATGTCGCCTACATCGAGAAGGGGCGTGTCGTGCGCTTCGGCGCGTTGCGCGAATTGACGCGGAAAGATTCTCTGCTTCGGTTCTTCCTGACGGGGGCGCCGACGGATTTTGACGCATTGCGGCAAGCCTGTCCCGGCGGCGAGTTCCGGTATGACGAAACGCACCGCGTCCTCGCCTGCTCGTTCGACGGAAACGCGCAACCGCCGGAGGAAATCAACGCGAAACTTCTGCCCGCGCTTCTCGCGCAAACCGGACTGCTTGCCATCGAACGGGGAGACAGTCTGGAGAAAGCGTACCTCCGTGACCGATTTTGACATCGTGCTTGTCCACCCTGAAATTCCGCACAACACCGGTGCCGTCGGACGCCTTTGCGTCTGTCTGGACTGCCGCCTTCACTTGATCCGCCCGCTTGGATTTCATTTGTCCGACCATTATGTGAAACGTGCGGGGCTGGACTACTGGCCTTACCTCCGTTTGACCGTCCACGACTCGTGGGAGGATTTTCTCGCCGCGTCCGCTCCGTCGAGGCTCTTTTTCCTCAGTACGCACGGCGAACGTTCCCTGTACGAATGTACGTTCCAGCCGGGCGACACGCTGGTTTTCGGGAGCGAGGGAAGCGGGCTTCCGAAGCCCTTTTATGAAAGCTATCGCGAACAACTCTTCCAGATCCCGATGCCGGGCGCACACGCCCGGAGCCTCAATCTGGCAAACGCCGTCTCCATCAGTGTCTACGAAGCCTACCGGCAGTTGTCGGGATGCGGAGGGACGTCTCCCCTTTGAAAAGGAGGCAATCTGGGCGCATCTGCGAATCGTAGAATCGGTAAAAACGGAATCAGGGAAAATAAACCACAAATCGACACAAATCCTCTCAAATTGGTGGACTGACCACGTTCCCGTGAGCGGCGTTAGCCGCGAACAAATCCGTTTGTGTTTAACCCCGACACACGACGGAAATCTCCTTGCGAGGGTGGGGGAAAAATGCTACACTCTCCTTGTTTTTGTTTTAATAGGGAGGATAAAATGGGCATCCTAACCGTGAAAGACCGTAGGGGAACATCGGTAACGTTTCTTTCGTCATTTGCGATCGCGGTTGCGGTCGTGACAACCACACCCATCCCGTCGTATGCGGCGGACATCGTCCTCTTCGACGCGGCTACAGCCGACGCATCCGCGCTCTCCGGACAGAACGGCGCATCGTTCTCGCTCGCGGACGGGCTGTTGACCGTCAAGACGCAGCCCTCGGATCTCTATCCCGGCGTCTGCATCGCCGGCAAGTGGGATCTTTCCCGCTACGGCCGCATCGAGGTGGAGTTCGTGAATGGCGGCATCAACGGAATGTACACGCTTCGTCTGCTCAATCCCGGCGGCAATCCAGGGAAGCAGAAGGGCAGCAAGGTGTTCAAGCTGCCGATCAAGTCCGAGAAGCACGCCGTGCTTGGCGCAAACATGACATCGCGGAATCCGGGGCTTGCCGCAATCGCCAAACGGCTGAAGCCGCTCCGCGTCTGGGCGTTCCCGTACGCGGCGGGCGTGCCGTACGAGGCATACAAGAGCCGCAAGTCCGCGCCCATGATGGGAATTGGAGAGCTCGATCCGAAGGACGTCGTGCAGGTGGCGGTTTACATCAACCAGCCGAAGCTTCCGCACACGTGGAGCGTGAAGCGCATCGTCGCGAAGGAGGGCGCGGTTCCCTCGGCGACCGGTGCCGCGCAGGAGTGGACGAAGCTTTCGGAGAAGGATTTCTTCCCGTACATCGACCAGTACGGACAGTTCCGCCACAAGGAGTGGCCGGACAAGGTTCATTCGGATGCCGACTTCGCCCGCCAGCGCGAGAAAGAGGAGAAGGATCTTGCCGCACATCCCGGTCCCAAGGGTTGGGACAAGTGGGGCGGCTGGGCCGACGGCCCGCAGCTTCCGAAGACGGGCGGATTCTCCACGACGAAGTGGAACGGCAAGTGGTGGATTGTCGATCCCGACGGGCACCTCTGGTGGAGTCACGGTCCCGTGCGCGTGCTGCCGTCGAGCGCGATGACGCCGCTCGCGACGCCGAATGGCGACCGTGCCGGCTGGTTCGAGAAGCTGCCGAAGCGCGACGATCCTGTGTTCGGCGCGTTTTACGAGACGCGCGACGAACTGCTCTGGCCCTACTACACGAAACGCGGCATCACGAGCGTCTATGACTTCTCGGCGGCGAACATCCGCCGCAAGTACGGCGAGAAGTGGTTCGAGACGTGGGCAGATCTCGCGCACAGGCGCCTCAGGAGCTGGGGCTGCAACACGATCGCGAACTCGTCCGACAAGCGCATCTGCCTGATGGATCGTACCCCGTACACGGAGCGCTTCGAGATTCATGCGCGTCCGATTGCGGGACACAAGGGGGGATGGTGGGAGTTCTGCGATCCGTTCGATCCGTCCTTCCGCGCCGAGGCGAAGCGCATGACGGAGGTTTATCGCGCGGAGATCGAGGATCCGTGGTGCATGGGCTTCTTCGTTGATAACGAACACCACTGGGGGGCGGCACATTCGTTCGGGCTTTCGACGCTGAAGTCGCCCGCCGACCAGCCGTGCAAGGCCGTGTTCCGCGACAGGATGAAGGCCAAGTACGGTACGGTCGCCAAGCTCAACGCCGCGTGGGGAATGGCGTACAAGGACTGGGACGACTTCCTGCGCGTGATGAAGGAGCCGAAAGCGTTCAAAGGGGCGAAGGCCGATCTCGAGGCGTTCTCGTCCGAAATCGCCGAGACGTACTTCCGAATCATCCGCGAGGAACTGAAGCGCGCGAACCCCGGCAAGCTGTATCTCGGCTGCCGCTGGGCAGGCGGCGCCCCGGCGTTCACGGTGAAGGCGGCGGCGAAGTACTGCGACGTCATCAGCTACAACGTCTATCGCAAGGAGATGAGCGGCTTCAAATTGCCGGACGGAATCGACGCGCCGGTGATGATCGGCGAGTTCCACTTCGGCGCATTGGATCGCGGACCGTTCTGTCCGGGGTTGATTTTACTGCGCGACCAGAAGCACCGCGCCGAGACGTACAAGGAGTACGTGCGCACGTCGCTCGAACATCCGCAGATTGTCGGCGTCCACTGGCACCAGTTCTCCGACCAGGCGACATCGGGCCGGTTCGACGGTGAGAATATGCAGGTCGGCTGGACGGACGTGTGCGACACGCCGTACTGGGAAACGGTCGAAGCCGTCCGCGAAATCGGTTCGCGGATTTATGAAATCCGTTCACGGTGAATCTTGAAGGAGAAAGAAACATGAAACTACGGGACAACATCACATTCGGTACGCTATCCGCCGTGTTCCTTTTCGCGGTCGCGGGATGTGTGGGGACGAAACCTAAGAATGGAATCGATACGGCGGCGGAGAAACCGTTGCGTGTCGCAGTGTTTGTCGATAGCGGGGCGCGTAATTCGGGCGTCTTCCGCTGGCTGGAGATTACGGCGAGGGCGAAAGGCGTTGTCGCGACGCCGATCGACGGTGCAGCGGTGAGGGACGGTGCGCTGGATGCGGCGGATGTCCTCGTCATGCCGGGCGGCTCGTCCGTCACCGAGGCGAAGTCCCTCGGCCCCGAAGGCCGCGAGAAGGTCAAGGAGTTCGTGAGGCGCGGCGGCGGCTATGTCGGCACGTGCGCGGGGTGCTGCCTCTTGATGGAGCCGGCGCGCCACCACCCGGACATGCTGCACATGATTCCCTTCAAGTTCGGACCGTCGGGCGGAAAGGCCGATATCTCGGTCATGTTCAACCAATCTGCCACGGAACTTGCCGGAATCAAGAAGGGGTGGCACCTCATCCGTTATTCGGAAGGCCCCGTCCCGCTTCCTTCCTCCCCCGTGAAGGAGGCCGATGTTAAGGTCATCGCGACGTACAACGGCGACATCAACACGTCTGGCGGGAAAAAGCGCCCGTCCATGGCCGGACAGGCCGCCGCGATCGCGGGGACGTACGGGAAGGGGAGGCTCTTCGTTCTTTCCGTGCATCCCGAAAGCGACGAGGATGACCATTACATCCTGAAAGGCGCGTTCCGTTACTTGACGGGGCGGAACCTCGAATGGGATTTCCCGCAGCGGAAGCGCGGGCAGCTCTCGGTCGGCTTTATGTGCGACGATTCGTTCGGCGTGGAGACGGCGAAGCTCGTCCAGCGGCTCGTCACGGAGGAGGAGTTCGACATCGTGCCGCTGAACAAGGCGATGATCGAGGACGGTCTTCTGCGGCGGGTGGATGCCGTGCTTGCGCCGGATGGGACGGGATCGGCGAAACCGGAGACCGGCCTGTACGCGGGTAACGCGGGGCGGACGAAGGCGTTCCTTGCGCGGGGCGGGCGTATATTCGCCTGGGGAAGCGCGGCGCAAACGGCCAAGAGGCTCGAAAACGGCGTGACGTGCATGGCGGATTCAAAGGCTGCGCTCGCCGCGCTCCGGGCGTTCGCGAAGGAGCCGGTCCCGGCGGACGCGCTGAACCGCGTCCCCCTCGCCAAGGTCGAAAAACCGATCCGCGCCGGTATCTATCAGGACGAGAGCAATTCGTGCATCCCGATTGCGAGGGTGCTCACGCTGTCGCCGGAATACGATCTCCGTTTCCTCTCGCCGGAAGACTACAGGAACGGCGGACTGGAAGGAATCGACCTCCTTATCCAGCCCGGCGGCGGTTGCACGTCGCAGTACAAGGCGCTGGGGCCGAAGGGCGTGGAGGCGTTGCGGAACTACGTTGTCAACGGCGGGAAATACTACGGCGTGTGTGCGGGTGCTTTTCTGGCGCTCCAGCAGTCGCTTCCCCACAGACCCCGCCTCGGCCTCGTCCCGTTCAAGGGCGACGATCCGGCCTACTATCGCGGCGACGCACCGATCAAGGTGGCGTTGACGCAAGAGGGGATGGAGGTTTTCGGGACTACGAACAAGAACCGTACCGTGATCTATTACGGAGGCCCGGCGGTCGTTCCGGGGACTCCCGTTGCGGATGCGGATGTGAAGGTCCTTGCGGAATACGCCGGGCGCATCATCAACACGAAGCAGCCTAAACCCATCGAAGAGATGGCGGGCAAGGGTGCGTTCATCGGCGGCCGCGTCGGCAAGGGCAAGGTGTTCCTCTCGTGTCCGCATCCGGAGAAGCAGGAGTGTACGTTCGACATGGTGAAGAGCGGCATCAAGTTCCTGACCGGCGTGTCGCCCTCGTCGCCGCCGAGCCTCGACAGGGTGCGCGGGGCGGTATCCGTCCGGTACCACTCGTCGGACAAGGCGTCCGCGCAGTTCCTGTTCGACACGCTTTCACGCGACCCTCGCATCGACGTGTGGCCCGGCAAGGAGTGGAACGACATGGCGCACATAGACGTGTATGTCAAGACGGACGCGGTGAGAAACGCAGACCTGCCGGTGCTGAACGCCTACATCGCGCGCGGCGGCAGGGTGGTGGTTGTCGCGGATACACCGGCGGAACGCAAGGCTGCGGAGAAGCTGAAGGGCGCGGTTGTCCTTGAGTCTTACGACAGGGTTATCGAGGCGATTCTGAAATGAAAAACAAAATCCTGACATTCGCTGTCGCGATGACCGCGCTGGTGTCGCTGGCGGCGTCGGAAGTGAAAATCCATTTGCCGCGCAGACCGAAGGACGGCATGGGCGACGTCAGCCGCGCAAGTGGGCTCGGCGCAGCGGGGAAGTGGGACGAGGGGCGCAAGTTCGTCGCGGATCTGCGGGCGCGTCCGACCGACGGACGCAACCTCGAGGAGCGGCAGTCGGTCGATATGGCCGAGTTTGCGTTGCTACGGCACGACCTCAAGGCGAACAAGGCGCGATGTATCGGCTGCCTGAAGTCCGTATACGACACCAACTGCACGTCCTTCTGGGGCTGGGCGGCGTACAGCTACCTGAAAGAGCTCGGCGAGGACGTCCCGCAGCCGCCGAAAGATCCTCTGCGGGGATTGGGTGCGTTCGGCGACGGCGTGGTGAACCTGGAACCGAAACGGCTGGAAACGGGGAAGAACGGCGAGAGACGAGAGACTTTAGACGCGGGGCAGGATGCCTTCTCGCGTCTCGTGTCCAACGTCTCATGCCCAGCCGCCACAGACATTCCGCCTCGTCTCGCTCCCGCCGACTTGAAGCCCGGCTCGCCCGTCCGGCGCGCGATCTTGCGGAAGCGCCTTGTCGAGATATGCGGCGAGAAGAAGATTCTTGAAATGCTTGCCGTGAAGGGCGGGCGCAAGTTGCTCGCCTGCCTCTGGGACGACGACGCGACGCTTGAGGACTTCCTGCTTTCCGGGCCCGTGTTCGACGCGCCGCTTGCGCTGGAGACGCTGATGACGCTCTTCCTGAACGACGAGGACGAGAAGTGGAGCCGTACGGAGATGGGCCGCAGGGCGACGGTGGCCGTGGCGATCAACGCCAGGAAGGGCGACGACATGAAGGCGACCGTGCGCCACTGGGCCGCGTTCAGGCGCATCGGGAAGGTCGGCGGGTTCCTGAAACTCGCGGAAAGGCACGA
>JAGAEL010000017.1 GCA_017613085.1 Kiritimatiellia bacterium
GACTGGACGATCGCGGCGAGAATATCGTGGATCCGCTGCGGGTCGGCGATCAAGGTCGCGCCCGCACCGCAGGCACGGATGCGCGGCATGGGGCAGCCCGCGTTCACGTCGATGCCGACGAAACGCCCGCACGCTTCGACTTTCGCGGCGGCGGCGGCCATGACGGCGGGATCGTCCCCGTACAATTGCGCGACGACCGGACCTTCGTCTGCGAACGTTTCCAGCAGGTTCCAGGTCTTCGCGTCGCCCCGCGCGCAGCTGTAGGCGTTGACCATTTCCGAATAGGCCATCGACGCGCCGAACCGGAAACAGACACGGCGCATCGCCGCGTCGGTGTATTCCGCCATCGGCGCGAGAAAGAGGAGCGGGGCAGGGGCATCCGCCAGGGGATAGATCTCGCGAAGGGATTTCATACGCCCAGTATACTCGTTTCGCACAGCAGCGTCCAGTCAGAGGCGTCGGGTTTTGCGGGAAGACGGAGGATTCCGTCGCGGGCGGGCGGAAGTTCCGCCCATGCTCCCGCTTCCCCGGTGCGCGGGTTGAACCAGCGGGCTTTTAAAGGCGGCGCGGATTCGGCGCGGCGGAGTTTCCCCGTCAGGGTGCTGCGTGAATAAAAATAAAGGACGTAGCGCGAATCCCCCGTCGATGCGCGGGCGCAGAGTACGTCTTTGTCCGGCTCGAAGAACGGTTTTTCGCCGATGTCGGGCACAAGCCGCCACCACGCGATACCCTCCAGGAAGGTGCGCAGGTGCCGCATCTGCAAGGCGCTCGGGAATTCCACGGCTTTGCTCCAGTGTACCGCCTTGTCCGCCGGGGTGATTTTGTCCACCCCGTCCTTGGATACGCTCTTGACGTCGTAGGTGCTCTTGTACAGCCACATGTCGATGGCGCCGTAGCCGTAACCGCAGAACCCGCTCAGGAACGATATCCATCCCTGCGCCCGCGCGCCGAAGTCCTTGGTCCAGAGATAACAGTACCGTCCTTCATAGTTGACGGCGGGACGTGGCGACGCCCAGTAGTCGCGCAACAGCGGCTTGGACTGCGGGTGCGTCAGGGACGGGCTCCATTGCGCCGCCCACCAGCTGTGCCCCGTGCGTCCGGCGACCTCCGCGTCGGCGAAGACGGACACGCCGTTGCCGCTGATCTTGGACTTGTCGGCGTTCGTCCCGGCCCCCGTCACGGTCGTGTGCCAGGTGTTCTCCTGATGCGCGGAAAGCGGATGGCCGTATGCGTCGTATTTGTGTATGAACTCCGCGACCGCCACCCAAGGATTGTTCGTACAGCAATACGACCTCTTGTCTCCGCGCTCGAAGTAGAAGTCGTTGTCTACCTCCTGCGCAAGGGTCCACAGTACCGGCCATGCGCCGAAACGTGCCACCCAGTATCGGGAGAGACGGTCGAGCGCTGCCTTGTCGTCCATAAGCGGCCTCTTCATCCCGGCGGAGAAGAAGAACTCCGCGTTGGCATGGACAAGTCCCGCGTCCGCGATATGGCGGTAGTAGCGGTCGGCAAGGCGGAATCCCGCGATGTCGTCGGCGTCAACCCGTCCGTCCGTCAGTTTGAACTTCGCGCCGATCGGTTCGCTCTGGTAGACCGTGAATCCCTGTTGGACGCGGCGGTTTACAATGTATTTGAAATGAGAATCCGTCTCGATGCCGTCCGCATGGGGGCCCGCCTCGTCGATTTCCTCTTTGTACATTCCCCAGTGCGTGTCGCCGAGATAGAAAAACGGTGTGCCGTCGGCGTAGGCGAAGTACTTCTTCCCTGCGACGGTTTGGACGAATCCCCGCCGGTAGAGTTCGAGGATACCCGTGTACGGGCGGCAGGCGAGGGAATCCTCCTTCCCGGAGAGGGAGGCGTCGTCAGGACACGTGCTTCGCCATTTCCACCGTCCCGGCGCGGTCGGCGCGAAGCGCACGCGGAATGTTTTTCCGCCGTCCCAGAACGCGGGACGCACGAGCGATGCTCCGGTTTCGACGTTTGTGAACGCCACGTCAAGGCGTACTGCGTCGCCCCCGCCGGAGGAATAATCCGTTTCCGATTCAAAGGCCAGTTCGGCGAGACGCCAGGTCTCGACTGTCGTCTCGGCTCGGACGGTCGCATTCCAGATACAAAAGGCGAATACCAGCGCAACGTATTGGTGAGGGGCTTGCATTTCGTGTCTCCCTTTCGATTCGATACTCGCTCGCGACCCGTCTTCAAAGCAACGCCAAAACGGCGAGGAGGATGCCGCAGAGACCTTCGCCCGCGATCAGTCCGGCAGAGAAGAGCGTACCTTTATCTTCGTTCTCATCGACCTTCCCTCTCCGCCGCTCGACAAGCCAACGCAGGACGCCCCCCGCGAAAATGGCGGCATTCAATCCGAACGATAGATAGATGCCGATGGCCACGGGCATCACCGGGATGCGGAAGAGCGCGAGCACGACGGCAATCCCCGCGCCGACGGCAAGCAGTTCCCAGGGAAGTCCCCCCTCCATGATCCCTTCCACAATCACCTTCATCAAGGTCGCCTGGGGGGCGGATATGGCATCGCTCCCGAAGCCCCACGCCTTGTGCAGCAGCAGCAGGACGCCGCCGATCACAAGGGCGGAGGCGACGACGCCGACGAGTTCCCCCGCCTGTTGTTTCCACGGCGTCGCGCCAAGGATGCGTCCCGTCTTGAGATCCTGCGCGGTGTCGCCCGCGATGGCCGCGACGATACACACGACGCTCCCCACCGCGATGGAGGCGACCATGCCCGCCGTGCCGGTCGTGCCGCTCGCCTTCAACGCGAGCGAGGCCGCGACAAGTGTCGCGATGGTCATGCCGGAAATGGGGTTGTTGGAGCTTCCCACAAGCCCGACCATACGCGCCGAAATCGCCGCGAAAATGAATCCGAAAAGGGCGATCAACAACGCTCCGCCCAGTCCTGTCGGGATGGCGGGGCAGGCCCAGATGAACAAGGCCACGCACACGGCGCCCGCCAGCACGAGGCGCATCGGCATGTCGCGTCCGCCGCCGTCGTCCTTCTTTTCACCGCCGCTCCCCTTCGCGAAGGTCGTCCGGAACGTCCGCACGAAAAGCGGCATCGAGCGCACGAGGGAAATGAGGCCGCCAGCCGCGATCGCGCCCGCGCCGACGTACCGCACATACCCCGACCACACGCCCTTCACGTTCCCGGCATCCCACAGCGCGGCGGCGCTTGGGTTGAACATCGTGACGGTCGGCATGATGACGCACCAGCCGAGCAGCGCGCCTCCGAAAAGCAGTGTCGCCGTCTTGATCCCGATGATATACCCCACGCCGAGAAGCGCGGGCGACACCTCGAACCCCAACGCGACACGCAGGCTCTTGATCGGCCAGAGAAAGGTCTCCGGTATCCATTTGAACCAGCCCGTCACGAACTTCGCCGCCATGGCCGCGCCGAGTCCCGTGAAAACCGTGAGGGCGCCCGCTCCGCCCGACTCCCCCGCCTTCAATACGCCGGCGCACGCCCTTCCTTCCGGATAGATGAGGGTCTTTTCTTCTTCGACAATCAACGGGCGCCGCAGCGGAACCATCAACAGTACGCCCAGTATACCGCCGGCGAGCGCGATCGCCGTCACCTGCGGCATCCCCGGCGTGGTGAACGAATCCGGGCGTTCCTGCGCCCAGAGGAAGAGCGCGGGAAGGGTGAAGATCGCCCCGGCGGCCAGCGACTCTCCCGCGCTGCCGATCGTCTGCACCATGTTGTTCTCGAGGATGGAATCGCGCCGCAACAGGAAGCGCATCACCCCCATCGAAATGACGGCGGCGGGTACGCTTGCCGAAACGGTCAAGCCCACGCGCAGCCCGAGGTAGGCGTTTGCGGCGCCGAATACCACGGCCAGCACGATGCCCAGCACAACCGAGGTGATTGTGATCTCCCGCTTCGATTTCTCTCCCATACGTGACTCCTGCCTTTTCATACGTGGTGAGACGCAATTGTAACATGATACGGTTCATCTAGCAATGAAGAACGTACGTTCGCGGAAAATCCCTTTTTTGCATTTCGGAATCGACAGGCGGCGCGTTTCCTTGTAGACTACTCACCGTGTTTTGCGGGAGATGGTCTGTCCCGCGCCATAGGAGGTGTTGTATGAAGGACAAACGGATTTTCAGGACGGCGGTTTTATCGGCAGTCGCGGGCTTCATGTTCCCGCTCGCGGCCAACACGACGTTCACGCCGGCGTTGCCGAATGGGGTGAATGTTTCCGAGTTTGGCGGCGGGTTCACGGTCAAGTTCACGACGGATGTCTCGCCCGTCTCGGCGCGTGTGCAGACCGGTGGTTCTTGGATCACCCTGGATGAAACGGGGGCGGACTATGTGAAATTCACGGTGACGACGAATTCCTCCACGAATAAACGCGTCGATGGTTCCCTCCTCGTGTGCGATACCGTCTTGTCGGTGAAGCAGTCGGGGTTCGGTTCGACCAAGTGGCTGCCTGTCCCGACAACCGAACAGTCGATCGGCTGGACGGACGGCAGCCTTTCCTTCCCCGTGCTGGCGAACCCATCCGTCTCTTGGACGGTCGTCTCTTCGGCAGACTGGTTGACGTTGAATACGGCGGCGGGGCAGGGGAGTGGAACGGTCTCCTATTCGGTCTCCTCGAACAGGACCTCAAATGCGCGGTGGACTACGGTGACCGTGCAGAGCAGAACGGTATCGGGGGCGACGGTCGATCTCGGCAAGGTGAAGGTCTCGCAGGACGCGAAGGGGACGAGCCGCCCGTTCGGGCTCGATGCGGACGTCCGTGAGATTTCCGCCAGCGGCGGCACGTTGTCGTTCAACGTGATCGGGGCGACCGGCTGGACGGTTAAAGCTTTGAACGA
>JAGAEL010000162.1 GCA_017613085.1 Kiritimatiellia bacterium
GGCGGTGGCGGCGGTGGCGGCGCCGGCGGTACCGGTTGCTTTGCCCAGTATGACAACAACCAGAACCTGAGTGACAGCGTCCATCGCGGCTATGCGGGCGGTACGGGAAACGGCGGCGCCGGTGGCGGTCCGGGCAGCGGCGTCACCACCCGGTACAAGACGGTCTACGAAGGCAGGGGCGGCAACGGCGGCGCCGCCGGAGCGTCGGGGTCGAGCGGCAGGGTCTACGTCGCCACGGGGGCTTCGGTAAGCGGCAGCAACATCGGGGTCAACCCCCTCACCCCCGTGAACACGAGTATCTCGGTCAACATTACGTTCTCTCCTGAGTTCGAGGGGAAGAACCCCAGGGTCAAGACCGGTACCTTCCTTTACACCCTCCCCGCCGCCCCCTCGTTCACACGCGGCGGCTACTTCTTCCAGGGCTGGTACACCGAACCTTCCGGCCACGGCACTTGCTACTACAACGCCTCGAACGTGGCGCAGGTCGCCGTGCTGGAGACTGTCGATCCCTTTACGCTTTATGCCCATTGGACGAAGGATCCCGACGCCGAAAGTGGCGGAGAAGGGGACTTCACGCCCGTCGATACCGGCGTTTTTCTCAACGGCATCGACGTGGGATCGACCACCAACGCGGCGTGGACGTACAACGCCGTCACGCATCTGCTGGTCGTGAACGGGACGGAGGCGACGCTTTCCGGATCCAATTTCGTCGATATGGCGATCCTCTGCACGAACGAGGAAACAACACTCACACTCGAGGATTTGACTCTGGTGAATTCGTTGAAGTTCACGAACAACGTCTCCCCTCATGCGATTTCCGCAGGAACAAACCTGTTGAACATCGTGCTGGTCGGCACGAACCGGGTAGAGACGAAACACGGCGAGCAGAGCGCCGTCCACGCGAATTACCCCGGCATCCTCTCGTTCCGAGGGAAAGGCGTTCTACACGCGCAAGCCGCACACTATGCGGCGGCGATCGGCGGTGGCCGTTACCAGCGTCCGGGTGGGATCGTGGTCGCGGGCGGTACCATCACGGCTGCCACGACGAACACGCTTGAAGAGACCTACGATGTCGGCGCGGGTCACGGCGCCCACAACATTTACACGTTTCTGCGTTTCCAAGGCGGAAGCATCCATGCCCTAGGTCCGCGCGGGGTCGGTCCAACCGTGCCGTCATCGGACGGGAACGACGAGTTGCGTTGCGTGACGGTGGCCCATGCCGGCGAACCGGGGGAATCCGTCTCCTTCACCGTCACGCCGCTCGAAGGGAATCCCTGGAGCGCCCGTTCATTCCCGAACGTTGTGGCGGATGACGACGGCGCGGTCTATCTCTGGGTTCCCTCGGACGCCTGTAGGTTCACGCGGACGGACGGTGAAACGTGGATCGTTCCGGCGGAGGGCGGCGGCTCGACCGCGTCCAGGGAAGGGGATATTGTGTCCTACGGGCTTTGTGTCAACGGGATTCCCGTCGTCTGGACATTCGGAAACTGGCCGGATTCCTGGTTGGAGCGATTCGACGGGCGGGGATGGGTGTACAATCCCAAGACGGCGAAGCTGACGCTCGACGGTTCGACGAACCATTACGTCATTGCCGATATGTCGCCGTCCAACCACTGGATCGTCTGCGAGGCGGACTGCACCGTGACGCTTGCGGGGCTGGTCATCACAAATAAAAATTCCAGCCGACAGATTTTCGACGCGGGTGAACACGCTGTCACCGTGGTGTTGGAGGGGGTCAACCGTTTCCACAATTCCGCCAACTACGGCAGCTGTATTCATTCGATCGGCGCGGGGTCGCTCGTCTTCCGGGGGAATGGTTTGCTGTACGCCACGACCGGAATCAGCGGTTCCGTGCCGATCGGCGGGTTGGAGAAGGAAACGGTATCGTCCATCGCCATCGAAGGCGGAACGATTCTCGCGAAAGCCGGGAATGGCGGCGTCAAGGCGGATATCGGCAGCGGTTACGGAACCACGGTGCGCTCGCCCGTCACCGTCACGGGGGGGAGTATCCATGCGGAGAAGAAGGGGCTTCTCGCGCCCTCCAACGGGGTTGACCGGGTGTACTGCGTCTCTCTCGCCGGTTTCGCCCCGTTCGACCGCGTCACCTTCGAGAAGTTTACCGTTACGGTCTCGAACGAAACGGGTGTCGCCGTCTCCAATGTGGACTACGCCGGGGGGACATTTGTGGCCGACGACTCCGGCATCCTCTACCCCTGGCTCCCGGATGGCGAATACAGACTTTTCACCAGCGACAATGGTGGTCTGACGTTCCATGGTTTCCACTTCACGGTCGGAGGGGGCGACACCAACGCTGTTTCACCCGCGATCCAGAAAAAGGGATTCCGCGTGAACGGTTGCGACCTGGCGTTCGGATCGGACACCGGATGGACGTTCGATGCCGACACCGCCACGCTCACATTCGACGGTTCGATCCCCTATGCGCTTACGACGGACGACTCCTTCAACATGGACACGGTGAGGACGATCGAAGCGCCCGCCGGCGCCGTCCTCTCGAACTGTTGCGTCCGGTTGGGTTCGACGCACGTCGTCACGGGCGGCGCGGGACTGGTGATTCCGAACGGCACACTCGAATTCGGGGCTGTGGACGGTCCCGCGACGATTACGGGCGGTACGGTGTTCGCTGACTTTACGACGTGTGTGCCGTCGAACGGCGTGGAGCGCGTCTGGCCGCTGATCTTTTCCGATCTCCCCGCCGGCGGGTTCGCCTCTGCTCGTTTCGCCGCACGTGACGGCACGGAGTTACCCTACGGGCGTGAAGGTATTGTTCCGGATGAATACGGGCTGACCTTCCTCTGGTTTCCCGAAGGCGAATGGACGATTGACGATAGCAGTGACGTCTGGCGCATCTATCTCTCTTCGAAACTGGCGGACTTTTACGGTCATTCCTTCGGATGGTGGGCTTCCGTCTATTCGAAGAATTTCCCGTATACGGGCATCGAACTCGACGGGGAGGATCTTTGTTACAAAACGGGGATGGGGTGGACGTCCGATTTGACGGCAGACGGTATTGTGGTTGCCGAGTTGGACGGCCAGTTTGTCTGCACGGCATCCGGTTCGGGGTCGAACGTCTCTTTGCGGGCCGTCCGTTCCGGAACCCGCCTTGTGTTTGATTCGCTCACGATCCACGGTCTGAAGGCCGGGGTCTCGCCGCTCGTCATCGAGTCGGACGCAGTCACGCTTGCGTTCTCCGGCACGAACAGCCTTGACGCCGTTGAGGTGCCCGGAATCCGGGTCTCCCAGGTTTCCTCGTTTACCATCACCAATGCGGGGGAAGAGGCCGTGCTGACCGTATCCGGGGGAAGGAGCGCGGCCGGCATAGGCGGCGGTTACAAGGAACCGAACGGTGCAATCACGATTGCCGGCGGTTCCCTCCGTGTGACGGGCGGACGCTTTGCGCCCGCCATCGGAGGCGGAGAGATGGCCGCCGCCGGACAGCCGATCACGATTTCGGGAGGCGAGGTCGTCGCCGTCGCCGGTGAATATGCCGCCGCTATCGGTGCGCCACAGGAAGGGGGCTGCGGCTCGATTGTGATTTCGGGCGGACAGGTCCGGGCGACGGCTGAGAATCGGGGCGCGGGGATCGGAGGCGGCGAAAAATCGACAGGAGGGACGGTCTTTATTTCCGGCGGGACGGTCTATGCCGCCGGCGGTTTCGGATGTGCGGGGATTGGCGCAGGAGAGTATGGCACGTTTGATTCCGTTGAAATCACAGGAGGCGAAGTGACCGCTGTCGGCGGCCAGTCCGGCGCGGGTATCGGTGGAACGATGGGATCGGGGTCGAACGATAGTATGAGTGGTAACTGTGGCTCGATCACGATTTCCGGAGGACGCATTTTCGCCCGGTGCGTGGATTACTACGGCGCGGGAATCGGAAGCGGGCAGAGATCGGACAGCCGCTCCATTCGGATTTCCGGCGGTACCATCGTGGCGGAATCAGGACGGAACGGTGGGGAGAATGATCTCGGAGGCGGTTACCGTGCGTATACTTCCGCGAATACGTTTACCTACATCACCGGCGGTAGTGTCCGGCTCGTACACGGGAGTTGCAGTCCCGCGCCGACGAACGGGACGGATCGCGTCTGGTGCGTTACCGTCACCGGGCTCGTCGCCAACGCCGCGATCCGGTTGACGGGATTGCAAGGGTACGGGGAAAACGACCTTTATGCCGACGCGGACGGGTGCGTCTACCTCTGGCTACCGGACGGTACCCGCTGTTTCGGGGCCGATGACGGATCCGAACATCCTTTTGTCGTGACCGTTTCGGGTGGGAACGCGACGGCAGAGGCCGTTTCGTTGACCGGTGTGACGGTGAACGGACTCGACGTGGCGATGGGCGGGGGCGAAGGATGGCGGCTTGTCCCGCCGAAGGTCCGGCTGTACGGCGGCGCTCCCTGTGTCATTTCCGGTTCAGGTTTGCAGGTCTCCTTTGTCGCGGAGGCGGACTGCGCCGTCACCCTTTCCAACCTCGTTCTTACAACGGAAGAAAGCGGTTTTCCCCCGTTTGACTGCGCTTCCGCAAGCGTCGAACTCGCGCTTGCCGGAACAAACCGTCTGACCGTTTCGGGCGGATACACCCGCGCCCCCGCCATCCTTGTCCCGGTCGGTTCCTCCCTCGTGATTACGAATGAGACGGAGGATGCCGCGCTTTTCGCGTCCGGCGGATTCTGCGCGGCGGGAATCGGGGGAGATGGTCTCCAGGCAAGCAAGAACAACAGCGGTTCGATTACGATTGCGGGCGGCAGTATTGAATCCGTGGGCGGTCGCTACGCTTCGGGTATCGGTGGCGGCGTCGGCGGGAACGGCGGCACGATACGTATCACCGGCGGTACGGTCACCGCGCGGGGCGGTGACTGGGGAGCCGGTATCGGCGGTGGTGATACCGGGGATGGCGGCACGGTCTTTATCTCCGGCGGGATCGTCGCGGCAATCGGCGGCGGTTCGGATGGCGGCGCGGGAATTGGAGGCGGTGCGAACGCCTATGCCGCCGAGGTTTCCATTTCGGGGGGGACGATTGTGGCAACCGCCGGAAGTTCTTACGCGAAGGACATCGGTTCAGGGGCCTTCAGGTCGTCCGAGATTGGATCGCTTCAGATCACCGGCGGCAGTCTGCGGCTTGCGGGGATGAAGTATGATCCCGCGCCGTCGAATACGGCGGATCGCGTCTGGTGCGTGACGGTCGGGGGGCTTGCCGCATGGAAACCGGTCGCGCTCGAAAGTCTGGACGGTTACGGGCAGGATGACCTCTACGCCGACGCGGACGGGTGCATCTACCTCTGGTTGCCGACCGGGGAATATGCGTTTCAGGCGAACGGAAACGATTGCACGGCGACCATTGCAGGCGGGGATTCGACAGCCTCCGTTGTCGTGAATGTCCGCTCGCTCGCAATCACGGATTTCGCGCTTTCGGACACCGATGTCTTCCTGTCGCTTGAAGCGGACAAGGATGCCGCGTATTGGCTGGACACGCTCCGGATCCTCACGGCGGTCAACCTCGGTTTCATTCCCTGCGAAACCAACGTGCCCGCCCCGTATGCCGCCGAAGGCATACGGGCCACGGTCACGCTTCCGCGTGAAACCGCAGCCACCAATCGCTTCTACCGGGCAATCCTCGTGAAAGAGTAAGATGCGGCCTATGTCCGCGAAAAACATCCGGCCATATCCTGTTGTTCCCGGCGGGGGATACCCAGGCGGTTCGCAATGTCCCGCCATTGGGCGACTGCGGATCGAATGTGTTCAAGCTGTCCGTTCGCTGTTGTTTTGTCGAGGCGGAAGTATTCGGAGGCATCAAGAAGTGTATCCACGGATTCGATGGGAATCCCGGTTTCAAGTTCGAGTGTAAGCATCTGCGGACGTTTGATGTTTGCGTTGAGGTCGTATGCGGGGGAAAGTCGCCACGCGCCATTTTCGCCGATGAAACCATGATTACGCAAATGGTCGTCCGTGTTTGAGACGAGGAGCGAGAATACCATACGCCGCCAGAGTTCAGGGAGGTCTACGTCGGGTTTTGCGCCATGTTGCATAAGGAAACCCGCGATGTCGATGTAGGTCCCGTTCCCTCCTTCCTGCCGGTCTTCGCATCCCAACATGGTCATTGCAGAGGCAAAAGGAATACGTCGCACTCCTTCGCGGTCGAAACGGCGGCAAAGAAAGGTTGTCCCCGTCTTTGAGAATTTTTGCGCCAGGGCATCCGGTACGTTGAGTCCGGCGTTCTTGGCAAGGATATGGACAAGATATTCCCACGCCCCCGTATCAAAGTCATCCTCCTTCGACGGAAACTTTGCAAGCCAGAGACTTCCGTCAGGAGCGGTCACGCTCGCCTTTGGGCGGGCGCCCCCAAGCGATGTTCCGGGTCGTAACAAAACGGCAAGGGCGGTCTCGTCGGAATCGTCCTCTTCGAAACGGCGGGAAGCATCTTCAAGCGAACGCAACGTTGTCCAAGGGGGGGCGGGGGTGTTTTCATCCGCGTTCACAAAGCGGGTCGTCCCTTCTAGCTTAAAGCGTAGTGCACCGACTCGCGTTAGGTCGAATACACCGAGAAGATAATCACTTTCGCGAAGATTTCCTTTCTTCGCTCGGCGGCGAATGATTTTTCGTCCCCACGAATCCGGCGAGGCATCTTGGAACATTCCGAATCCGTACGAGAGTATGGGGTACTGCTTACCCCGGAAAAGTCCGATGTCCGGACCGAGAAAGGAAATGGATGGGTGAAGGATAAAATCACCTTCAAGTTCAAATGATACCACTTCCTTGCCACGCAATTCATCGTATTCGAGGGTTCCGAGTTTGCGCTCGTGTTCCCCCATGGAAAGGTAAACATCGACGCGTTTCATGCGTGTACCCTCTTCGGGAGTTTCAAGTCTTGTAATTCACGTCCGAGAACATCGTCGGCAGCGACCTTCTCCATGTCCGTATGCATATTGAGACAGAAGAGTACGGACATATAACCCGCCATCGAAACCGACGGCTTGCCTTGTTCGATGGCGGTTAGGGTCGCATGGCTTACGCCTGCCCGTTCACACATCATGGCGGCGGAAATCCTGCGTCGGATGCGGGCGAGCTTCAAATTCTGCCCTAAAATCTCTAGCGATTTTAGGGCTTTTGGCAATAACCATGTCTTTTTGGGTCTCATGGAACATCTACTCCTTGATGTGCAAGAGCTACTATTTTAGCATTTAACCTGCTTTGCATCAAGAGTAAAAGATGTTATCGTTTCGCTTTTCCAAGTCCCGGCACGGAATGCCAGACTTTGGAGACGAGCGGGGACGACGCCTTGCCGAAGCAGTTGTACGCGCGCACTTCCAGCCGGTAGTCGATATCCTGCGGAAGTTCCGCCACGTTGAACCAGAAACGCATCGTCTTTGGCTCGTACTTCGCCATCCGTGAATAGGCGGGCGAAAGGAACTTCTTCACCAGCGGACGCGAACCGTCCTTCGGGACGACCCTGATTTCGTAGTCGAACACGCGTGTGCCTTTCGGGGGGATCGCGGCGGGGAACACGCAGTTCATCACAATGACCCATTCCCCCTTGCGGTTCTCGGTGTTCCGCGTGTCCACACGGAGCGCCGCACCGGCGGGGAACTCCGGCGCGACAGATGCCGCCGTCCTTGTCGCGAGGTCGAATGGTTTCTCCCGTCCGGCAAGCGGCACAATCCACGCGGGCGCACCTTCCGCGCAGTCCTCTTCGATGTCGATGCGTTCCACCACCATACGGTCGGCGTAGACGGACACGACATATCCCTGTCCCCCGCGCAGGTCTCTGCGGTCGGGGATCGGCGGCATCGTCCTGCCGCCCCGTTTTCTGTCCATGCCGTTTTCATGCCCCGGCGGATGGTTCGCATACGAAAGCGAAGGCGTGGCGAAGGCGGTGAACTCCCCCTGCCAGATGGAACGTTCGTCGTTGAACGGACGATGCGAATGGCCCGTGAACGAAATCGCGTTGGGGAAGTCCTTCAGCGCCGCGTGCGCAGCCCCCTTGTCCGCCCAGCCTTCCCCGTCGGGCGTCGTACCCTTCGCCGGCGGATGCTGGAAATAGAAAAACGGCTTCGTCCCTTTGAACCGCTTCCCGTTCGCGGCCATCCACTCCGGGAACTTCCCGAAAGAGTCCCATTCGGAGGAAATGAAATCGTATCCCTTCACCGTGCGGACACGGATCGGCGCGTATTTCTCGCCGAACACGCGTTCCCATTCGGAGGGGAGGCCGAGCTTGACGAGGGCCTCGTCCTCGGAGTAACCGTTCGCGTGCATCTCCATCGTCATGTCGCCGTAGCCCCAGCCGCCGAAGTCGTGGTTGCCCGTGCAGAAGAGCGGAATGACCTTCGTTCCGGCGAACACCCGGTCCCAGGTCGCCTTGACGTATGTAAGGCTGCTTCGGATACCCCAGTCCGTGAGGTCGCCGGAAACAAGGACGGCGTCGACGCCGCGCGATTTGAAGTAGCGCAGCGCCTTCTCGAACATCGCGCACGATGCCGGCGTGGTCACGTGGATGTCGCTCACGACGCCGAAACGGAGCGCGGGCGTTCCCGCAAGCCATCCGCCGGTTTTGCACCCCGCAACGAAAAATGCCGCCGCTCCGCCTGTCCACGTAAGAAACGCTCTGCGGCCAATCCCGTTCTCCACGTTGGTCTGCATCGCAGACCGTTCTCTGTTCTCTGTCATTTCGTTTTCCTTTCTCACCGAAACCCTTCGTCGTGGTCGCAGTGTCTACCCCTGCGGAGTTCACAGGAATCCGCACTCGGCCCAGTCGCCGTGGTCGGATTTGTCGCCGTCACCGGCATCCGTGACGACGAATTTGACCGACGCGACATCGGCGGGCAATGCGACGTTGAAATGCCAACGCTCCGTGCCTCCGAACATCATGTACGGCGAGGCGGCAAGTTCCGTCTCCTTTTTTTCGTCCTGCGCTACGCCGACGATTTTGAACACGACGCTCGACTGGTTCTGCACACGCTGGCTTTCGTCAATTCCGACGATTGCGACGACGCGCTTCCATTCCGGCTTCCGCTCGAACACCGCCCAGCCCGGGCCGTGGATCGCCATACCGCCCTTGTACGTGTTGTTCTGGATGCGGATCGCGCCGTCGTAACCTTTTCCAAGGCGGATGCCGTTTCCCCAGCCCGTCTTCTGCTTCACCGGTTTCAGCGTCTCGACGCGCACCTGCGGCGCGGGCGGAACGGGGCCGGGATCGTGCGGAAGGTATTCCGGCGGATCCGGACGCGAGAGGCGCGACGGGCGCGACAAACGCGCCCCTCCCGACGGCATCCCGAAGGCGACCCGCCACTTCACGTCGCGTTTCACGGGAACCGCAAGCGCGATCCGCACCGTGCCGTTTGTTTCGAGGGTGGAGACTTGCACGCCGGCCGTTGCGTCTTCCGGTGAAACCTCCGCCTTGACGAGCGGGAACACCTTGCCGTCCGCCGTGTCCGCCGCGACAACGACGCTTTCCGTCGTGCCGGGCGCGATGTGTTTCGCCGTGCCGGAGAGGATTCGTCCGGCTTCGTCCCACTGCTCATCGGCGATGTCCATCCATCCCTGTAACACGTGCCGCGTGGTCGATATGACCTGCGGATGTGCCTCGTTCTTTGTGACGCGGAACATTTCACATTCGAGAGCGTTCATCTCGATTTCAAGTGCATCGCCCGCTCCCATCACGCCGAGGTAGACGTCGTCCCAGAACGAATGGACGCGCCACTTCGCGGAAGGGTCGAGCCCCAACGCGCCGTCCTTTGCGCGGTCGCCGCAGAGCGCGGTCTTTACGACCGCCCGTTTCTTCTCCGGATTGAAGAGCATCACCTGGTGCCACGTCGGCGTCAGTTCGAGGTCGTAGACAGACGGATTCACCACGCCCGCCTTGAAGGCGTCGATCGGGCGCGCCGCGAACGGTTCGCGGTATTCGGGATAAAGGCGCGAGAGATCGCGCGTCATCTCCGGCGTGAAGAGGCGGAAGCTCGTCGCCAGTTCGATACGTCCGCTCGTAAGGTAAACGGTGGTGAGCATCGAGCGGCGGACGCCTTCAAGAAGCCCGTGGATCGCCTTGGAATCGGGGTAGTAGTTGAACACCGTGCGCATCTTGAACCAGCGTAACCCGTCCGTCGTGATCATGCGCGGATCGAACTTGTTGGAGTCGCTCCACGTGCGCTGGGTATCGACGATGCCGGCGGTCGCGTCGAGGCAGGGGCGGCCGCACTCGCCGAGGTTGCGCTCGTCGAGGTATGCCTCCTTGCCGAGTCCTTCGCGGGCAATCGCGAAGTAACGACGGTACGCCTGTACCGCGCTCGCGTGGATGTCGTCGAATCCGCCCTGCGGGTTGTAGCCCGTTTCGGGGTAGTCGAACTTGATGCCCTGCATCCCCTCGGCGCGGAGCCGCTTCCACATGGCGAGCATGTGCCGCGCCCATCCGTTGTCCGTGAAGTCATACGTCACGTAAGGGCGGTGGTGCATGTGCTTGCGTTCTATGCGGTTCGTGGAGTTGAAGAGCATCCAGTCGGGATGTTTGATCGCGAAATCGTTCGAGGGCATACCGACCTGGAAATAGGTGTAGGGAATCCCGTTCCGTTCACGGATGGCGGCGCACCACTTGGCGAAGGTTTCGTAGGGCGGGCGGAGGTGGCCGTACTTCGACCAGTGCGCGTCGTCGTACCATCCCTGCTCGGTGTTGCCGTGGTTGCCGTAGCAGTAGTAATCGGGTTCGAGGCGAACGCCCACCTTGGCGTATGGGGTGAAGCCCTTTTCGTCTGCCAGGTCGAGTTCCTTGACGAGCGCGGGGGCGTTGTTGATGTTGCCGAGCTTGCTCAACGCGCCCACCGCCCAGCCGCACAGGAGAGGGAAGTCGTAGACGTTGGGATCGGCGCCGTTCGCCTTGCGCATGGCGCGTCCGTACGCCTCTGCGGAGGCGAAGGGATCGTCGGTGATGGCGTCGATGTAGAAGGTGTCGCGAGGGAACATCTTTTCGCCGTCCGGTTCGATCAGCACCCCCACCTCGTCCGCCGCGTAGAGCGTCAGCGAACCTTCGTCCAGTTCCGCGAACTTGCCGAAGGCGTCGTAGTGCAGTCCGCCCGCGACGAGGGTACGGCGTCTCCCGTTCACAAGCCCGGTGACGACGATACCGTTTGCGCTGTTGCGCGTCGTGCCGGGAATGAGGTGCGCCGGTTCCGCGCCCGCCGCGCTGTTGATGGTCACGGCGTCGGCCATAACGGCTCCGGGCAGCCATTTGCCGCCGCGCAACACCGTCGCGCCCATCAGGCGGCGGCGGTACCATACGGGCGTGTTCACGCCGAAGGAGGCGACGAGCGCGGGGGCGTCGTCGTAAAGCGTATAGGTGTAGACCGGCTCCCAGCCGCCCTTGCTGTGCGGATGCTGATAACCGGCGGCGTGGAAACCCCAGCGGGCGCCGACGGTGTCGTCGCGCACGGTGAAGGTGATGCGCGCGCCGTGCCCGAAGGCATCGTGTACCTCGTCCGTCTTCGCCTTGAACGCCGCGCCGCGCTTCACGCCCGTCGCGCCTACGCCGGCGTTCGCAAGACGCACACCGCCCTGCGCGTCGCGAATGGTAAACGTACCGTTTGTGACGTCGAACTCAACCCGTGCCAAACCGTTGGCGAGTACCTTTCGTCCGTCCACGTCGGATACCGTGGAAACGGCCGCCGTCATTCGGGTGGAAACAAGTGCCGCCATCGTAAACATCAAGAGTGTTTTCATGCCGGCCATTATAGACGATTTGTCCCGCCGCCGCAACCCCTCGCCCGTACATA
>JAGAEL010000163.1 GCA_017613085.1 Kiritimatiellia bacterium
CGAACGGGATGTTCTCGAGTTCCCCAAGTATTTCGGCCCTTCGGCGTGTTTCAGTTTTCATGTTCTTTAGAATACTAAAGAATACCGCGAAAGTCAAGCACCGTTTTGGAGTTTTTTGCAGAAAAAAGTCGTTGCACCCGCTAGGATTTTGTTTGCTAAGAAAGACTTGCCAAAGCCTGTTTGAACGGGTATACTATTCCCCGTTTTTTACAGGGAGGGGTATGCGCACATTCCGTTTTTTCCTACATCGTCTGTCCGTCGCCTTGCTCGCCGCGTCTATCGCGGCGGGTGCGGCGGTCTGTCTTGCTGCCGATGCCCCGTTGATCCAGGTCGTGAAAAAAGGCTCCGGCAAGAACGTCGTTTCGCTTTCGGGGATTCAGGCGAACGGGCGCAACGGGAAGCTTTTTGTCCAGACGCTCACACGCGACCTCGATCTTTCGGGGTGGTTTAAGACGGGCGACGGCGGTTCGGTCACCGTCCGGGGGGCGGTTGCCGATACCGGAGCGGGCATTTCGTCCCAACTGATGGTGCAGTGGCCGGGTAAGCGTTTTGCGTGGAACCGCGTCTCGATGGGGGCGGCGGAGATCCGCAACCAGGCCCACAAGCTTTCCGACGAGATCGTCAAGCAGATCGCGGGCGAGACGGGGAACGCGCAGTCGAAAATCGTCTTCGTCAACCGCAAGGGGGCGAACAGGGGCGACATCTACATCTGCGATGCGAACGGCATGGGGGTTTCGCAGGTCACGCACGACAACGTCGCCTGTGTCGGCCCGCGCTGGTCGCCGGACGCTTCCTCCGTTTACTACACGGGTTTCCTGCGCGGCTATCCCGAAGTCTACCGCCTTTCGTTGAACCCGCCCGGGCGCAAGCCGCTCGCCTCGTTCAAAGGGTTGAACACCGGGGCGGCCATCGCCCCGGACGGCCGCCGCGCCGCGTTGATCCTCTCCTACCAGGGAAATCCGGAACTCTACATCCTCGACCTCGCCAGCGGGTATCTACAGCGCATGACCAAGACGCCCCGCGGTTCCGAGGCGAGTCCTGCCTGGTCGCCCGACGGCAGTTCCATCGCCTACGTCACCGACATCACCGGCAAGCCGCAGATCTACCTGTTGAACGTCGCGACGCGCCGTTCCTCGCGCCTGACCTATACCGGCACCGAGAACGTGAATCCCGATTGGAACAAGAAGGGGCAGATCGTCTACGCCAGCAAGCGCGGCGGCGGATTCCGCATTTACACGATGACGGCGCGGGGGGACGGCGGCGCAGAGTCCGTCGATTCGCCCTACGACGCCGAACACCCCTCTTGGGCTCCGGACGGCCGCCATGTCGTCTGCAACGCGCGCGGGGCTTTGTACATTCTCGACACGCAGGGCGACGCCCCTGTCCGCCTGTTCAACATTCCGGGAAACTGGATGTCCCCGGATTGGTCGGGCCGGTGACGAGAACCCACAAACGAAACGAGGAGAATAAGTTATGAAGTTGCGTTCATTGATGTTGGTTACCGCCCTGTTGGGCACGATGGTTCTCACGGATACCGGCTGCCGCACGAAAGCCGGCGGATGGCGCTGGCCCTGGCAGAAGGACACCACCGCCCTGTCCAACGGTGTCGAACTGGAGAACCCCGACGTGGATACCACCGATATCGGCACGATCACGGACGACACCGGAACACCGGTCACGGGCGCCCGTTTCGAGGACTCCCTGCAGAAGGTTCAGGGGCTGCACCTCGAACCCGTCTACTTCGGTTTTGACAGCTACTCGGTCCCCCCGTCTGAGCTGCCGAAGATCAAGGCGGTCGCGACCTACCTTCAGGAGAACGCGCAGCACGTCCTGGTCGTCGAAGGCCACTGCGACGAGCGCGGCAGCAACGAGTACAACCTGTCCCTCGGCGAGAACCGCGCCCAGACCGTCCGTACCGCGCTGGTGAACCTCGGCATCGCCGCCGACCGGATCCAGACCCGCAGCTTCGGCGAGGAGAAGCCCGCCGTCCAGGGTAGCGGCGAAGAGGTTTGGCGTCTGAACCGCCGTGGCGAGTTCTCCGTCTACCAGCAGTAGTCGAATCCCCGGCGAATGTCGCACGTATCCATAGACCCGGCGTTCATCTTCGGTTCCGCCGGTGCGGGCGAATGGATTATTCTGTTCATTGTGATCTTGATCGTCGTGGGGCCGAAACGGCTCCCCGACGTCGCTCGCAAGCTCGGCCGCATGATGGAGATGTTCCGTCGTGCGGCAGATGAGTTCAAGCGTCAGATCATGACGATGGACCAGCCCCCGCCGCCGCCCTATGACCCGCCGCCGACGCAGACGGACTATGACGCCGACGGTTCTTCCGACCCCTACGGCAATGCCGACCAGGGGGATTACACGGAGGAGGACCGTTTCGACGAGACGGGTCATTACGGCGAGAACGGCGAACTGCCGGAGTACGGCGAGACGCCGGAATCCGGCGGATCGGACGTTCCCGGCGCGTCCCCTTCGGAGGACGGTGCGTCCGGCGGGGTCGCGGATACGGCGGCGTCCTCCGACGCTCCTGAGACGGATGCCCCTTCCGGCGGGGAAGAGGAGCGCAAGGCATGAAGCTGGGACGTTTCAACCTGAAATGGTTTTCCAAGGCTCCGGGCGGGGAGGACGAATACAACGACCCGCCCAAGCCTTTCATGGAGCATCTGTACGAACTGCGCGACTGCCTGGTTAAATGCGCCATCGCGTGGGTCGTTTGCGTAATTATCGTCATCCCCTTCGCGCCGAAGATCAACGAATGGATTATGGCGCCGGCGCAGGACGCAAAGACCATGATTCAGGGGTTGACGTGGACGGTCGGCTTCTCCGTTATCATGAAGATCATGATGTGGGGAGGCACCGCGCTCGCCATGCCGTTCCTTCTCGCGTTCATTATGCAGTTCGTCTTCCCCGGATTGAAACGCAGCGAGCGGAACATCATCGTTTTCATCCTTGTCACCTCCACCGTCTTTTTCCTCGGCGGCGTCTGGATGGCGTATTCGACGACCCTCCAGGTCGCGTTGCGCCTCTTCCAGGATGTCAACCGGTGGATGGGCATCAACATGACGATCATCACGATGGAGGAACACATTTCCATCGTGATCAAGACAATTGTCGCTTTCGGTCTCGCCTTCCAGTTGCCGTTGCTTCTGCTGGCGCTCGGATGGATCGGGATGATTTCGTCCGACACGCTGGCGAACAAGCGACGGATCGCGATTGTCACGATCTTTATTCTGGCGATGGTGTTGACGCCGCCGGATCCGCTTTCGCAGATGGTGATGGCGCTTCCCATGTGTCTTCTCTACGAAGTCTGTATCTGGGTGATCCGCCTCCGCGAGGTGGCGACGGGACGCCGTTCCTCCGATGCGGAAAAGAAAGGCGGGCCGAAACTGTTTATCCTGCTTTTCCTGCTGGCGCTGTTGATCGCGGGCGGTATCCTTCTCTTCCGTCGTCGCGCCCCGCTTGAACAGCAAAAACCTGTCGTGCCCGCCGCTGCCAGCACCAACGCTGTCGAAACCGTTTCTGCCCCGACGGGGACGGTTTCCGAAGCCGCGAATACCGTCACGAACGAGACGGTGGAAAAGGTAAGCGCGGCCCCTGTCAGTACTACCAATGCCCCGGAAACCGCATCTGCCCCGACGGGGACGGTTTCCGAAGCGGCGTCCCCTGTTAGGTAATGGTTGGTCCGCCGTCCGTACTACTGTTGTGACACATTGACAATTGGACAAACAGAGAATGTTCACAAATCTCAATTGTTCACAACTGTCACCATTGTCAAAAATAAAAATAGCCCCTGAAACCCTCTGTTGAATGTCTCACGCAGAGGCGCGTCCCTCCCTTTGCGGCCTTTGCGGCTAGAACCACAGACCAACACGGACGCGCCGCGCTTACGCTTGCGCCA
>JAGAEL010000164.1 GCA_017613085.1 Kiritimatiellia bacterium
GCTCGGCGGCGTCGCATACTACTGGAGCCTCCTTGCCGCAAACCTCAGCGTTGCGCAAAACATAGACCGACTCTTCTTTGCCAAGGACGCAAAACTCTCCGACGAATTCCACCGGCTTTTCGCCTCGCTGTTCAGAAAATCGAAGGTTCACGTCGATGTGGTAACGCATCTGGCATCAAAACGACGGGGGCTGACACTCTCGGAAATCAAGGAAAAGACCGGCATTGCTGGTGGCTCAATGACGAAAGTCCTGCGCGAACTCAAAGAGTGCGGCTTTATCAGGGTCAACCCCATCGTGGGCAGCAAGAAGAAAGATGCGATCTACCAACTCATAGACAACTTCACGCTTTTCCATTTCAAGTTCCTCCAAAACAAACCGGTCGATGAAGAGCACTTCTGGGAACTCTCATACGAAAAACCGGCGGTCAACGCCTGGAGGGGGCTGTCCTTCGAGCGGCTGTGCTTCTGGCACATTCCACAGATAAAAGAGGCGCTTGGAATATCGGGCATACTCGCCGGCGTCTATTCCTGGCGCAAGAAATCCGACGCCCCTGGCGACGAGGATGCGCAGATCGACATGCTCATCGACCGTAGCGACCGCATCATCAACATCTGCGAAATGAAGTTCTCATCGAACGAGTATGCCATGACACAGGAGGAACGCGACAAACTTGTACGGCGCATTGAACTATTCCGCGAGACAACGGGAACGAAGAAAGGCCTCATGCCAACACTCATCACCAGCTGCGGGATGAAGCGGAACTCCCAGAGTGGCATCATCCGTGCCGAAGTCACCCTTGACGATCTCTTTAGAAGCTGACACATTCCGCTCTACGGAATAGAAGTTACCTCTATAACACGGAGGTTACTGCCTTTGTTTAGCCATCGCCACAAAGCAACCGAGTGCCTTGATGGCGTTTACCGCGGTCATCCAGCAGAGCATGGCGTCGAGCGAACGGATGTTGTGGACGTCGAGGAACGACGCCCACGATGCCGGAAGCGAGCCCGCGAAGTAGCCGTACCCCGTAACAGCCAACAAGAGCGCCGGATAGGCGAAGTCAACCGGAACCATCCATTTCATGAATCCGAAGCGATTGGCGGAAAGCTCGGCCGTGACGTAGAGCCCGATTAGTGCGCCCATCGTGCTTATCCCGATCAGCCACGGAATCGCCCACCAGTACGCCGCGTACTGTCCGCCATGCGGCAGCAGGGCGAGAATCGGCTTCCCGACGAAGAAGAACGGCAGGGCGACCAGCGCACTGAACCCGACAGTCGCGGCGGCGGCCTTCAGGATCAATGGCCGCATATCCTTCCCCTTCGCCGCCAAAGCCGCCGTGAACGGGAAGAGCGTGAAAACAAGTGTGTTATAGAGGAAACCGGAGATGTCCGAGAAGCGCGTCGCCATGTAGTAGCCGGCGGAGTCGAGGTCGGGGAGGCGCTGGCGCAGTACCGTGGATTCGATGAGCGTGGCAACGGCGGAGGCGACACCGCTTACCAGAAAGATGGCGAGAAGCTTCGAAAACTTCCGCACGGTGGCGTGATCCCAGTAGACCTCAGCCTTGACGGACAACTCCTTCCGGAGCGAAACCACCGATGCGACGATGTTGAACGCGGGCGACGCCCCCTGCCCCACGAAATAACCGGCAAGAGGACGGAACGGCATCGCGACAAGCATCGTCAATAGGCGCAACGGCGCACCTACGAGGTTCATCACGGCGTTTGCTTTGAACTTTCCAAGCGCCTGGATCGTGTTGGTGAAAACCGGCGCAACGGCGGTGATGAACGACGTCACGATAATAATCAAGCCGAGCGAACCTTCCACGATACGGATACGCGCGAGGAACATCGGCAGGGTGAAACGGGCGACGATGATCGCGACGAAGAGAAACACCCCCGCCGCGATGAACACCGTGCGCATCAGCGTTTTGAGCTTTCCGAATTCACGCGCAAGGGAAAGGTTCGACACCTCGTTACGGAAGGTGTTGGCGAACACGGCGACAGGCAAGGCGAGGAATCCGGCGAAGTTTCCGAGCGGCGTCACCGCGCCGAGTTCCGACGGATCGACGTACTTCGGCACGAGCCATAGCCCGACGAAGGCGTTCAGGAGGTCTGCCGTGCGGCACGCGCAGAAGAGCATGAGCGAATACCACCAGAAATCGCCCATTCGACTGTGGAGTTTATCGAACAGCTGTTTCATTCCGACCTTTCACCTTCAGGCAAGGAGTTTATGCACCTGGATCTTCCGCGAGAGCGGGATGATCCATTTTTCGTAGAGAACGGCGATGCGCTGGGCAAGTTCGGGGGAAGCGTCGCGTTCCATCGTGGTCGCCAGCGTCCGCCGGATGACGGCTTCTTCAACCGTGTGGTTGGTGATCGCCTCCTCCAGCTGCACGGGATCGCGGCGTTCCAAGGGCTGGCGGAGGGAATCCGGGATTTCCTCCAATTTCAGCGAGGCGACGTGTTCCGCCAGATTCAAGCGCTGAACGAGCGCGTTCATACACGAACCGTCCGTCGAAATGCACTTCCGCCGGTCGTCGTCATCCCCGTCCTCGCAGAGCAGCGGAAGGATCGTATGGACGTAGAGCGGGCGGAGGACGCGCGCGCGTCCGGCGATCGTCGGCGTTTCGGCGAAGAGGTCCGCGACCGACTGGATCGGTTGCTGCGTGCGGAGTTCACGGTACAGCCCGGTATTGGCCTTGAGCTGTGCCCGCTGGCAGAGCGCTTCGACAAGGGTCTCGTCCAGCGAGGCGATGATCGCCCGGAGCTGGGAGAGCTTGTTCATGGACTTGTCTTTCCGCTTAATGAGGTAGAACCGCGTTATGTTGTCGGCGCAGTCCTGCACATCCCTTGCCAAGATGTCGAGCGCGTAAATCCGGGCGGCGGTCGCGGTGGCGACAGCGGCGACACCCTTCTCCGAGGCGGCGCGGACGGCGGCGGCGGCGGTACTCGGCATGGGGGCGAGTTCCGCGCCGGGGCAGAGCGACTGCAGCGTCCTGCGCGACTGTCCGAGCGCTTGCGGGTGGCTGCAGACCAAGCGGATGTCCTCCAGTTTGGCCCCTTTCGCGGCGAGCAGACAGTGGTGAACGGGGATCGAGACGCGCCGGATCACCTCCAGGTCGTCGTACTGCATCATCTCGTCCAGCGTCTGCCAGACGGGGCCTTCCGTCGAATTGACGACCGGAACGATCCCTTCCGCCGAGTCGTTCTTGCGCAACGCCTCGAACAACGCCGAAAGCGAACCGCACGGGACGAGCGCGGCGGATTCGCCGAACTGGAGCTTCGCGGCTTCCTGCGAGTGCGTCCCCTCCGGACCGAGGTAGAAGACCGTCACACCCATCGCTAGTTCGCCTCCGGCGCGGCGGCCTTTTCGCGTTTCGCCAGTTCGATCCACGGGGCAAGCTCGTCAAGGAACGCCTTGAATTCAACGGTGGGGATCTGCTGCGAGGCGTCGCTGAACGCCCCGACGGGATCGGGATGGGTTTCGATCTCCAACCCGTCCGCGCCGACGGCGAGCGCGGCCTTCGCGAGCGGCAGCACCAAGGAACGCTTTCCGGCGGCGTGGCTGGGATCCGCGATAACGGGGAGGTGGGTCAACTGGCGCGCCGCCGCGATCCCGCCGACATCCAGGACGTTCCGCGTCACGGTGTCGAACGAACGGAGACCGCGTTCGCACAGCACCACCTGCTGGCAGCCGTTGACGAGCAGGTACTCCGCCGAGGAAAGCCATTCTTCGACCGTCTCCGACATCCCGCGTTTGAGCAGGACGGGCTTCCCCGCGCGGGCAAGGTGTTCCAGCAGGTCGTAGTTCTGCCCGTTCCGCGCCCCGACCTGGTACATGTCCGCCACCTCGGAAAGCATTTCGATCTGCTGCGTCCCCATCACCTCGGAGACGAACGCCACCTTGAACTCCGACTTCACCTCGCGCATAATCTTGATGCCGTCGTACTTCAACCCCTGGAAATCGTAAGGCGAGGTGCGCGGCTTGAACGGCATCGCCCGGATGATGGAGACGCCCAATCCGGCAAGATCCTGCACGGCGGCGCGGAACTGGTCGTAACTTTCAATCGAACAGGGGCCGGCGAGGATGGGAATCGTGCCGCCGCCGATCAACGTGCCGCCGACATTGACGACCGTGTCGGGCGAATGGTACTCGCGGGAGACGAGCTTGAACTTCTTCTGGACGGCGAAAACGCTTTCCACGGCCGGAAGGTTCTTCAACACCTCCAGGGACCGGTTGCTCAACTCGTCGCCGATACCGGCGATGACGGTCTGCTCGACGCCCCGGATGATCCGGGGCTGGTAACGCATGGAACTCACCATGTCGCTGACCGTCTGGATGTCGGTCTCCGACGCATGTCTCCTCAATACGATGATCATTGTCCAATCCTTTCCCCACAAAAAAACCGCGGACCCTTGCGGATCCGCGGTTCAAACTCGTTCCTCGATTCCCAAACGCTTCGAGTCACGCGAACCTTGCATCCGGTCGGCGCAGCGTAAAGCTAAAGTAAAAGCTGGAAATCGGGGTATTCATACGAAACGGGTCTACTTTACCCCATTTCCCCGCCGGATGTCAACGGGTAAAAATTGAAAAATTTGCACTTGAATTCCGGGTTCCGGTCTGGTAAAGTACTTGTCCTTTACGGAGACAACTATGGTCAAAATCAGACTACGTAGAACGGGTCGCACGAATGCGGCCTGCTGGCGCATTGTGGCGGCCGATTCCCGTTCGCCCCGCGACGGCAAGTTTTTGGAGATCTTGGGCTGGTATTCCCCGAAACAGACGGGGGAGAACTTCAAGCTCGATCTCGAACGCGTTGATTACTGGGTGAGCGTCGGCGCGCAGATGACGGAACAGGCGGCGAGCCTTGTCCGCCGTGCGCGCAAGGGGCTGACGTCCACGACCGACGCGAAGAAGGACGAGAAGGCCGCACGGCGCGCCCGCGCCAAGAAGGCCGCGAAGAAGGAAGGCGCGGCCGCCTAGCGCGCGCCTTCCGGACGGGCCGAGATGGACGCTCCGCTGCGTATCGACGTGATCACCGTTCTGCCGGGCATGCTTCGAGGGTTTCTGGACTGCAGTATGCTCAAGCTGGCGGTCGCGCGCGGCGCGGCGGCGTTCCGGACGGTCGACCTGAAGGATTTCGCGCAGGATGCGCGGAAAACGACGGACGACCGGCCGTTCGGGGGAGGCCCCGGCATGATTCAGAAGCCGGAGCCTTGGATCGAAGCCGTCGAGGCCGTGCGCACGCCGGGGTGCAGGGTGATCCTGATGACCCCGTCCGGGCGGACGTTCCGTCAGGAGGAGGCCCGGAGGCTCGCCGGTATGCGCCATCTGGTGTTCGTGTGCGGACACTACGAGGGCGTGGACGAGCGCGTCCGGCAGCGGCTGGTGACGGACGAGCTGTCGATCGGCGACTATGTGCTGACGAACGGCGTCTTGCCGGCGGCGGTCGTCATCGACGCGGTGGTGCGGCTCCTGCCGGGGGTTCTCGGCGGGGGCGAGGAGGCGACGAGGGACGAGTCGTTCACGGAGCCTCTGCTGGAGTATCCGCAGTATACGAGGCCGGCGGTTTTCCGGGGAATGTCCGTCCCGGACGTCTTGCAGGACGGAAACCACGGCGAGGTCGCCGCCTGGCACAGGCGGCAGATGTTGGACAGGACGGCGCGCAGGCGCCCGGATTTGTTGCAGAGTGCTGGCGAACAGCCTTTGCGAGAGGAGAAGAAGAGATGATTGCGAAAGCGATTGACAAGATTAACGCCGAACAGGTGGCCAAGTTCAAGGCCCCCGAGTTCACCGTCGGCGATTCGGTGAAGGTTTATGTGAAGATCAAGGAAGGCGGCAAGGAACGCAAACAGGCGTTCATCGGCACCGTCATCGCCATGGACAACGGCAAGGGTGTCTCTGCCACGTTCACGGTCCGCCGTTATTCCTTCGGCATCGGCGTCGAGAAGATCTTCCCCGTCTATTCCCCGTATATCGACCACGTCGAGATCGACCACTCCGCCAAAGTCCGCCGTGCGAAGCTCTATTACCTCCGCAAGCTGACCGGCAAGAAGGCCCGCCTCCACGCGGTCGCCAAGAAGCCGGCGAAGGAAGCCGCCGCCGCGCCTGCGGCGCCCGCCGCCGAAGCC
>JAGAEL010000165.1 GCA_017613085.1 Kiritimatiellia bacterium
CTCCATCCACGCACGGTGCATCTTCGCCGCCTCGTACCATCCGCCCAGGTACGGCGCATACACGCCAGTGTACGGCAGCGAAGCGGCCTTGCGCGTCTCGTCCGTGACCGGCGGAAGCCAGATGTTGCGCAGGACGAGCGTGTTCGGCGCGGACCCGATCGTCGCCTCGAACGCCGCCGCGTGGAGGCGCGCGTCGCCGCGCTGGTCGAGGAAGTGCGACACGCCCCCCTCCTCCAGCGCCGCCATGCAGTTGAACACCTTGAAGATCAACCCCGACGAATAGACGCGCTGCCCCGCCTTCATCTTCGACCAGTCGGGACGCAGAATGTCGCCCGCGAAGCGCGGACGGAACAGCGCCGTCTTCGCCGTACGCGGCACGACGACCTCGGGGAACACGATCCGCCGGGGATACTGCCCGCTTTCATTCCCGGTGTAGTCGAAAGACGTATACTCGAATCCGCCGTCCGGGCGGAGCGTCATCTTCGCCGTCACCGTGAAGTTCTCGCCGCAGCGGGGATGCCCCCTCCACACCGCCGTGACGACGTTTCCGTTCGTCGAGACGGAGAGCGACTTCATCTGCCCGTGCGGGATACTTGAGGCAGGAACGAGCGCGCGGTCGGATCCGACTCCGCCGCCCGTCTTCGCGTTCTTCGATTCCCGCCAATTGCCGGTCTCGATGGTGAAGCCCACACGCACGTCTCCGACGCGCACGGTCGTCCCGCCGGACGAAGCGAAAGCGGCGCACACCGCCGCACAAATTAAAAATACTGTATGCCGTTTCATGTGTACATTTTACCAAACGCCCGCGTATTATGCAATCGCGAATTCCCAAAACAAAGATTGTCCCGGTCATTCCGGCTGTCCCGTCTGTCCCGTCCGTCCCGCTTCCCCCGGTCTTTCCGGCTTTTCCGGCCGCCCCGCGCCAGTCCCGCCGGTCCCGCCAGTCCCGCCCGTCATCCCGTCCGTCCCGTTCGTCCCGTCCGTCCCGCTTCCCCCGGTCATTCCGGAAATTCCGGGCTTTTCCGGCCGCCCCGCGCCAGTCACGCCAGTCCCGCCCGTCATCCCGGCTGTCCCGTCCGTCCCGCTTCCCCCAGGCTTTCCGGCTTTTCCGGCCGCCCCGCGCCGGTCCCGCCAGTCCCGCCGGTCATCCCGTCCGTCCCGGCTGTCCCGTCCGTCCCGCTTCCCCCGGTCTTTCCGGAAATTCCGGCTTTTCCGGCTGGTTCGTCCCTCCACGCCCTCCACGCCTCCCCGCCCTCCCCGCGTCCGCGTGAAATCGGCAACAAAAAAGCCTCCCCCGATACCGGGGGAGGTCGAAAGGAGAAAACAATATTGATTTGAATGACAACAGAATTTAGATAAGCTTTTTACGACGGGTGGCCACGGCAGCCGCTCCAAGGAGCAGAAGCGCAACCGAGCAAGGCTCTGGCGTCGCCGTCCAACTCGTAGGCATCGTAAGCGTTCCCATACCGCCCGTGGTAATGACCTGCGGGCTGGAGATGTCGCCATCGTAGTAGGATACTTGCGACGCAGCCATTGAAGCCGCCTTGTAATTGTCACCGTTGCTGTCGAGCAAGACGAGATACCACGTACCGTCGGTTCTAGCCGTCCCAACCTCGGTGTTGTATCCCTCTTCATACGCAACCGTGTGATCAAACGGGTTCTGGGTATATATGTTAGACGAATCAGTACCAGTAACCTGCTTATTCTCGTCAAACTGCAACTCGCCCGTTTTGTAATACACCAGCATCGCAAACGAGGCTGTCGTCTCATCCTCTTCCGTATCCCAGTGGATGGTTACCGCTTGGGACGCAAAAACGACCCCGAGCGAACAAAGTAGCGTAAACAATGCTTGTTTCATGATTCTTCCTTTCGGGATTCCCCGTTAGTTGTTGTTGTTAGGCGTGATGACGACCGGTGTTTCCGATGCATTGTAGTACCAGAACCCGGCTCCGGCAGGGATGACAACATCCGAAAGCGTCACCGCCGCACCTTGATACCGCCACCCCTCGCCTGTTTTATACCAGATTACCTTGCCATCCTGGAGGATAATCTGATCGGCATTCTTTGCCTTCCCCGCCCCCGTAGGGGTCGTAAAGGTCAGGCTACCAAGGTTATACACCTCCGTGGAAATCGCGCTGACGAGGTTGTACCCATTGCTGCAGACGGTATTCTGATCATTCGTAACCAGACCACCCTTGATATAGGCGGTGTCCGCCGTAGGATCCACCAAGAACACCGCATTACCGGAACCGACCGTCACCGATGCAGCCATAGGTTCAGACGGATTGTTTGTTGTCGACCATCCCTTCGCAGAATCGAGGTAGTAGACGTTGTACACGGGAACGGACGAGGTTCCCTGCAAGACGAAAAGACGGGCTGCGTTGTCTGCGTTGTCCGGAGTCGAAACCGCAGCCAGACCCTGCGTGGAAACCAAATCCTTCACCGCAATCTCGCCGCCGACACAGGCTTGATAAGGGACTGCTATCATGGTCTTCACGCCGTCCGCAAGGTTCGTTACCGCCGTGAAGCCCGTCGCCGATTCGCCTTCAATGGTGGGGAGTGTAGCCGTTGTGGCAAAAGCCGCAAGGGCACAAGTCAAGGCTATCATTTTTTTCATGGTGACCTTCCTTTACTTCGCAAAGACTTTGAAGAAACGGACTTTGGCGGTGGAGGCGGGAACCGTCACATCGACGGAGTTACCGTTCCCCTTCACCTTGTCCGCACCCGCACTCTGCCAACCGCCATCCGGCGTGGCACTTTCCATGACGGTGTACTGACCGAAATCACGGGTGTTGTCGATTGTCACCGTGGCCGCGCCGCCGGCAGCCTCGACCGCCGTGATGACCGGCGTATCGGTCGCCGCATCCAAGAGCGACTTCACCGAACCGACCGTCGAACCGGCGTTCATCGTATTCGCGGCACCGGGCGTCTTCGAGGCGAGAGCCTTTTGAATCCCCATTTCCGGGGCCGTAACCGCATCGCCCAGCGTGTAGCTGTCGATGAAGCCGCCGAGCGTCGTCGTGTTGACACGGGTATCGAGCAGGACGATCTGGAACGAACCGCCGGCGGGGTACTCCTTCGTGGAGTAGTTCAAGACCCGATAGGGGCAACGAACATTGCCGGCCTCATCCTTCCAGGCGGCGGCCTGACCGAGTTTCACCGCGCCACCCTGCAGCGCTCCCTGCGTATCGATCCCGAAGGTAGCCCCTGCGGGAACGTAGACGAAGAGGTAGGTTTCTCCCTCGACGACGGGGGTACCGTCCGCGTAGGTGTCGGGGCCCGACGTGTAGAACTCCATCAGCGCCGTGTCGCCGGTATTCGCCGCGAAGAGCGAAACGGCGGTCAGGAACGCGGAGGCAAAAGTCAAGAGCTTTTTCATCGTAAGATTCCTTTCTCGTTATTGGACGGAGAGAACCGGCTTGAAGATGTGGTAGCC
>JAGAEL010000166.1 GCA_017613085.1 Kiritimatiellia bacterium
AGTCCTCCGCCGCGCAGAAGCCCATGTTCAAATGAATGACGGGGAACTTCTTCTTCCAATCCCAGTCCGTGTCCATGATGGCAAGACCCTCGAAGAGCTCGCGGCGTCCCTGGAACATCGCCTCAAGGGTGGAGATCATCAGCGACTTCCCGAAGCGACGCGGGCGCGCGAGGAAGAAATAGTACGCCTCCGGGTCCGTGGCCAGGCGGTACAGCCACGCCGTCTTGTCCACGTAGAGGCACCCCGACTGGCGCAGGGACGGGAAATCACAGTTGTTCTTGGCGATTGGTTGCATATCTGCCGGAAAGGATACCACATCTCCCATCAACGTGCAAGTACAGCATTTACGATGTCCGTGTTCTTCCGGGTTGTCATCAAATCTTTCTTTTCAAACGCCCTCTGATGTGGTAAGGTAACAGGACTTTCGAACTTACGATAGGGTTTTGTATGTTTAACATTATCGCGGTGACTCTCCTGACGGTCTTGGGCGGGCTTGGCATTTTCCTGCTCGGAATGAAGCATCTTTCAGAAGGTCTCCAAGCGGTTTCCGGGAAGCGGCTCAGGAGATTTGTCGCCGCCGCGACCACGACCCGGTTGGCGGGTGTCCTCACCGGCGTCATCACGACGGTCATCGTGCAGTCCAGTTCCGTAATCACCGTAATGCTGGTCGGATTCGTGAACACGCAGTTGATGACGCTCGCCCAGGCGATCAACGTCATCATCGGATCGCACATCGGAACCACGGCGACCGCCTGGTTGATTTCGGTGATTCCTTCGATGGACTTGCTGGGTCTGGGCATGATTTCCGGCGCGTCGTTCTGTTACTTCTTCTCGTCTAAAGAAAAGCTGCGGAACATCGGTCTGGCCTGTCTGGGGTTCGGCCTGATCTTCTTCGGGCTCGACTTGATGAAGGACGGGATGGCGCCGATCGCGAAAAGCGCCGAAATCAAGGCCTGGTTCGCAACGCTGGACGCCACCACGTTCTGGAGTTCGGTCAAGTGCGTGTTGGCGAGCGCCGCCCTGACGGCGGTCATCCAGTCCTCCGCCGCGACGACCGCGATCGCGATGGCGTTGGCGCTGCAGGGCATCATTTCCTTTGAAACGGCCTGTGCGGCGGTATTGGGCATGAACATCGGCACGACAATCACCGCGTGGCTCGCCGCGATGAACAGCACCACGGACGGCAAGCGCGCCGCGCTCGCGCACACGCTGATCAACACGATCGGCGTGTTGATCTTCCTCCCCTTCTTCCTGCCGGTCGTCATGCCGTTCATCAAATCGATTTTCCCGCTCGCGGCGCAGGGCGTGGTCAGCAACGGCGTGACGACCTTCCCGCAGATCCCCGTCGCGATGGCCTGCCTCCACACCGGATTCAACGTCTTCAACACCGTCCTCTTCGTCCCGATCGTCATTCCGTTCGCGCGCCTGGTCGAAAAGCTGCTACCCTACCGGCAGGCGACCGTCGAAACGCCGCGCCTCACGATTCTCGACACGCGCATCATCCACACGCCGGAAGTCGCCGTCGAACAGGCCTACCACGAGGTGCTGTTCATGGCGGACAGCAACGACGACCTGTTGGCGACCTTCCGGAAACTGCTCGCCGGCGACGAGGAGAACACGCAGCTGGAGGACCACATCCTTCACCGTGAAGCCATCCTGGACGTCGTTCAGCGCGAAATCACCGACTTCCTCGGGCACTTCCTGACCGTACGCCTACCGAGGGATGTAGCCTTCCGGGCGCGGGCGCTTCTGCGTATCACCGACGAACTCGAATCGGTCAGCGACGAGGTCGCCGCCCTTCTGAAAATGCTTCGCCGCCTCCGTTCCATGCACCTTTCCTTCACCGACAAGGGGCGCGAGGAACTGCTGGAGGTACACGACCGGATCGCCGCGTTCGCCGAATCGCTCCATTCCGCGCTCAAAGACGATCTCTTCGGGAATCCCAACCAGCTGCCGCAGATGCGGACAGATGCCGCCGGGATCAAGTCGCTGACACACGACATCCGCACCCGCCACCTTGAACGCCTTGAAGGTAGTTCCGCGAACCCCGCCGAAATCGTGGTCTGCATGGACATCATCAACGCCTACGTCCGCATCAAAGAAGAATACCTGAACGTGGGAGACGCCATCATCGGCGGCAAGTGAAGAACGGGAAACACGACGAGCGTTGCCGTTCGTACCCGTTACCCTTGCGGGCCGTGGTCGAAGGCCGCGACCTCGCACGGCATCCGGCGTGAACAAAGCCCCTGCGCGAAACGGATTCCGTACCAGACGTGGGTGAGGAAGACGCCGACCGCGCTGAACATCCAGACAACCGGGTTCAGCGAGAATGTCGTCAATAGGACCGCCAGCGCGTATACGCCCGTCACCGCGCAATAGGCGTACAACAGCCAGGGATGCAGGAAACTCAACGCCGCGCCGACCGCCAACCCGCAGACGAAAAGTGTCGGGACCAGGTATCCCAGCCGGAGCGAGGTCTGGGGGAACCGTTTGGCGAAATACCCGCGATGAAGCCCGTAACGTCCCACCTGCCGGAGGTGCGGCAGGAAAAGCGAGCGACGATGGTGGTAGACCTGCGCCCACGGATCATACACGATCCGCCGTTTGGCGCGGAACACGATGTCCGAGCAGAGGATCGTGTCCTCTCCCGGCCAGAAGCGCGTGTTGTAGCCGCCGATTTCCTCCAGCACGTCTTTCCGGACAAACAGGTTGCAGCTCGGATAGTCATCGACCGAACCGCGCACACGGTCGCCCCGATACCGGTAACGGTAGTTGCCGGAGACCAACGGGTTCTCGAAGACGCGGCCGCTCAGCTGCGCCGCGAACGGATCGTTGGGCGGGGTCGCCCCCGGCCCCCCGACCCCGCCGACATCCGGCAGGGTGAAGTACTTGACCGCACACTCCAGCCAGTTCGGCACCGGCCAGGCGTCGTCGTCCAGGAAGGCGACCACCTCGCCCGTCGCCTCGCGGATGCCGAGGTTCCGTTTTTCGGCGGGACGCACCTTCCCCGTGGGAATCACGCGCAGCGGGAACGAGTAGGCGGGAAGTTCAAGCGGCCCGTCGGGCAGGACAAGCACTTCGAACGCACGGTAGGTCTGGGTGTCCAGACCATGCAACGCCTCGTCCAGGTAGGCGCTCCCGCCCGGACAGGCGATTACGACCGAAACGCGGATCGGGTGTTCCGGCGGCGGCGCGACTTCCACGTTGCGGTAGTAATGCAGGATGCGCTGCCGGTAGAAAATCGCCAGCGTGTCGGTCAACACGTCGCGGACGTTGGAGAGGGAAAGGCAGCCGACCTTCTCGCCGAAATGCAGCGTCACCGGCGCCTCCGCGACGCGGTATCCCCGGTTGTTCGCGATGGAAAGGACTTCCAGGTCGAACGCAAACTTCTTCACCAGCATCCGCTCGAACGACCATTGCAGGGCTTCGCGCGCGAACAGCTTCATCCCCGTCTGGGTATCGGAGACGGGCAAGCCGACCAAGAGACGCACGAGCGAGTAATAGACGAAACTCGCCAGCCGCCGGTGCCAGGGGTATTCGACCTGCGAATCGCGGTGGCGTTTCGAGCCGATCACGATCGACGCCTTTTTCTCCTGCATCACGGCAAAGAAGTTCGGAATCCCTTCCGGCGAAAGGTCGAGATCCGCGTCCAGCAGCATGACGTAATTCCCGGAGGATGCCTCGAAGCCCCGCTTCAATGCGTTCCCCTTGCCCGCGTTCTTTTCCAAGACGACCGGTTTGACCAGCCCCGGATGGCGGGCGGCCGCATCGTGGAGCGCCTTCGCCGTCCCGTCCGTGCTGCCGTCATCGACCGGCACGACCTCGAACGGGATATGCCCGTCCAGCACCCGGACCACCGTGTCGATGTTCGCGCCGATGCACGAAACGAGCTGGTACGCGGGCATGACAATACTAAGCATCCCCCCGCTTCCGAGAAGCGAAAGTGCCGGTTCCCACTTTTTGTTGTTTTCTTCCGTCGACATTTGCGCTTTAATTCTAGCAAAAAACAGCGGATTTGAGAAAGGGAAAATGGTGATTCGTTTTTCTGTCGTATTGTGGGACTGGAACGGGACGCTGCTGGACGACGCGGAAGCCTCGCTCCGCGCCGTGAACGCCATGCTCGGGCGCAGGGGACTCGCCGCGCTCGGCCTCGCGCGCTACCGCGACTGCTTCACCTTCCCGGTGCGCAGGTTCTACACGGACGCGGGCTTCCGTCTGGAGACGGAAGACTGGGATGCGCTGGCGCGGGAGTTCCACGACCTCTACGCCCGGCAGGAGGCGCACCTTTTCCCCGACGCCGCCCCCTGCCTGGCGGAACTCGCCCGCGCGGGCGTCCGCCAATCCATCCTCTCGGTCGCCGAACAGTCGCGGATCGACGCGCAGGTCGCCGCCGAAGGAGTCGCCGGCGCGTTCGAGCGCGTGGCGGGTGTCCGCGACCTGAACGGGGTCTCCAAACGGGAAACCGGACGCGCGCTTCTGCGCGACGTGCGGGCCGCCCCGGAGACGACGCTGCTCATCGGCGACACGCTGCACGACGCGGAGGTGGCCGAAGACCTCGGCGTTTCCTGCATCCTCGTCGCGCGCGGCCACCAGTCGGAAGCGCGGCTACGCCGTTCCGGGCATCCCGTCTTTCCGGCTCTCGCCGACGCGGTCGCCGCCGTGCTCAAAGGCGGTCGATAGCTACCGACTGCCGTCATTAGCTACCGCGTGCCTTCGAGCATAAACGAAAACTCGTTCGTGAGGTCTTCCCCGACGATGCGGGAGAACCGCCTGCACCACTGCTGGCGTTTTTCGAGGTCGTTCTTCGGACGTTCGGATTTCGGCAGGGTGCGGTACTCGTCGAAGAGCTTTTTGAAGGCATCCCACCCGTATTTCATCCGCAACTCGACAAAAAAGTCCAACGCGAGGAACGGGTCGCGTTTCCACTCGTCGAAGGGGCGTCCCGCCGCCTTCCAGCGCGCGACGCGCCGGAGTACGCCCTGATTCCCCATCTGCGGGGTCTGCCGAGGCATCCTGCCGCAGATCTTCTCCATATTGTAGAGGGAGAAGAAGTTGACCGTCACCTCGCCTGTTCCGTCGAACGTCCAGTCGTAGTTCTGATGGTTGTGCCCCATCTCGTGAAAGAATCCCCACACCTCGTCCTGTTCGCCTTTGCGCATCGTTTCGATGTTTAGCAGATAGGAGATCGTGTGTTTCGGGAGCATGATGGGATAGCCGCTGTGCATATATCCCATGCAGAGCTGCACGTCGAAACACATCCGTTCGGGCGAGTCGCGTTTTTCGGGAATCCCGGTGAGCCAGGCATCGTTCTTCAAGATCTGCCGCCAGAGCGCCAACAGTTCACGAGGGTCGCTTCCCGTGCGGGCGGTTTCCAGCGGAACCGTCAGCGCGATCACGTCGTTCTCGATCTCCGCGAACGGTGCCGGACACGTCCGCAGGGATTCACGCCAGCTCTCCGGCGTGTCGCGTCCCTCCACGAACCGGGCGGAGGGACAGGCCGGTCCGATCTTCACGCGGATCCGCCCCTTTCCCTTCGCCTTCCTAGGCACGGTCACGTACACGAGGCCGCCGAAAGGCGAGGCGAACGTCGTGGCACGCTTGTCGAGCGGCAGTTCCACCGTCACCAGCGGCACGCGCATCCATTCCCGCTGTCCCGTCACGTTGCAGTGGGTCGTTCCCACGCGCACGCGCAACCCCAGCTTTTCGGCGTTCTCTGGAAGCGTCACGGTCAGCGGTTCGCCGGCGACCGCGAAAAGCCCCGTGCCGTGCCAGCGCGGCACGTCGAGATCGACATCGACCTCCCGCGTCACGCGGGGCGTGCCGTCCGCCGGAATCCCCGGATACACCGCGGCCGCCGGATGCGCCGGCCAGTTCCGTTCGGGGTTCGACTGCCAGACATTTTGATAGATCAAGAATCCCATCCGTTCACGGAAGCGGTCTGCTTTGAGCGGGTGTTCGGGCGAAGGCAGGGGCTGCGCGGCGGAGACCGTCGCAAGCTGTTTCAGTTTCGGAAGCCAGCGTTTGTCGTCCTTCGGAAGTACCCCGGTCAATTCACCCAGCACCAGCGAACAGCGTTTGAACGCCTCGCCCGGCAACGGTTTTGCGGAATCCGAGACCAGGCGCAGCGCCTCTTCCGCCGATGCCCCCGGCAGACCGTCCTTCCCCGCCACCGCGAAACGTCTACCGGGAAGATTGGCGTCCACCGTGCGCCCGCTGATGAATACCCCGAACGGGAGCAACGCCGCATTGAACGGGTTCGCCCCGGCGAACGACTTACCGCCGCTGACCTGGTGCCAGCCCCAACCGACCGAGAAGCAGAACGCCCCCCCGCCCCGCCCCACAAACTTGGACAGGAACCTGGCGTCCGCCAGCGGATGGCTGTCCGGATAGGTGATGAATACGGCGGATGCGGGGAGTTTTTCCAACTCGCCATACGCCTTCACCGGTTCGATCCGCACCCCTTCCAACACCCGCTCCAGCAAAGGGCGCAACGAATTCCGCCGGACGTCCAGGTAAATCGTCTCCGGCGCCTTTCCGCCCGCCAGCCAGATCAGGCACTCACGCAGAAAGAGCCTGTTCTCCGCGTCGTTCTCCGCCTCGCGCTCGAAGAACGCGGTGTGTCCCGTCGCGACCACGCGGCCGCCACCGACACCGGACTGCGCCGCCACCGCGACCGGAACGTCCGTCCCGTCCTCCCGTCCGAACACCAGCGGAACCGCGCCGTCGCCCGCCGCCAGCACACAGCCGGATACCGCGCCGGAACCGAGGACAAGGCTCTTCACCTCCGCCGCCAGTTTCGCGCGTAATCCACGCGGGGTAGATGCCTCGTTCTCACACGACGTTAGGGTCAGACTGACCGGACCGAAAAGCCTCGAATCGCGCAACGGCCATTTCGAGGCGTCGAAGGGACGGTAGTTACGCCCGACAATGTTGATATCACCGAAAATCTTCCACTCCACCTTGCGCTTGTCGAGGTCGCGGATACGGTTCGCGCCAACATTCGTAACCTCGACCTCCAACACGTTCTCGCCCGCCTTGAGCACACCCGCCGGAATCTCCACGCGGTACGGCGGCATGATGCGCGCCCCTGCGTCAATGCCGTTCATGCGGACACGCGCCGATTCGCACACGCGCCCCAGATCAAGCGTCGCGCGTTTCGCCGCATCCGCACCGTCCAGCGTAAACGTCATCCGATAGCAAACCGTACCGCAGAAGGGATTTTCCGTACCGTCGTCGTTGCGCGACCATGACGCGAGCGTCTGCATCGTGCGCGGCCAGCCCTTCTCCATGTCTGGCCCGCCGCAAACAGGCGTAAGCGTCCACGGACCGTCGATTTTCACGACATTCGACGGTACGGACGACACTGGGACAACGGGCACCTTGCCCGTTGCAGGCGAACACCAAACCCACATGCTTTCGCCCTTCTCCAGCGCAAGCTCCACCGCGCCGTCCTTCACAGCAATCGCCTTGATCGCACCGCCCATCGGGTCGAGAAGCCACGCTCCACCCGTCTTTGCCGTTGGACGGAACACGCCCTGCGTCGCCTTGTCGGACATGTTGACCACGTAATAGAGCGTGTCCTCGCCACGGCGGAAGCGCGTATAGGCAAGCCCCGTCTTCTCGTTGAACGGCTCACGCCGCACAACCGTCTTGATGTCCTCGGACGGAATCTCCGCAAGCGCTTTTGCGAGCGCGGCGCGCCTTGTTTCCACGTCCTTCAATCCCGGCACTGTCTGGGGACGCCGCCCGTCGAACACGACCTTGTATCCCTTCTTCGCGAGCGTAGCAAGGCTACGCGCCGTCTCGACCGGCATCGTCTCGCAGTCCGGAATGACAATCGCATTCCACTTCCGCTTCGGCTCCTTTGCGAGCGCGGCAAGCTGGCGATCGGACACATAGTCGAACGACACGCCCTCCGCGTAGAGCCGTCGCGCCGTATTCCCGAACGACGTGTTCATAAAACCTTCCTTGCCAGGGGCGCTCAGACCATAGGACAGTTCGCGCTGGTTGCGCCAGTAGTCGTGGAGCGTCCAGTAGACGAGGACGTCCTCGTCTGGCTCCGATGTCTGCGCAAGCGACTGGACGCGCGTGATCCAGGCGTTGAGGATCGGCGCATCGCGCCAGATCGGGTTGCGCGGGTTCATTTCCAACGAGGCGTAGAAACACCATCCCGGCCACGCGGCGTCGGCGGGCGAATAGCAGCAGCCATGGTAGAACATGTGGTTGACGCCGGAAAGGAAGAGCCTGTCGAGAAACACCTTCACCTCTTCAAGGGAGGCGTTGAAATGCTCATTGATCCAGGTACAACTCTCGCTCGCCACGAGGCGCGTGCCGTTCACGTGGGCTGCCGACGAGGCGAATTTCGAAACGAGGATGTCGCGGTCCTTGTTGAACATCTCCGTCTCGGGGATGTCGGAGAGGGCGTAGAAGTCAAGCCAGTTGGATGGCGACCCGTGGGCCTCGTTGCGGGTGGTGATGCCGCGTTTGCGACACCAGTCCGACCAGATCGTGAACGTGTCGAGAATGAGGTCGGAAAGCGTTTCGCGGTAGTCGTGACGGACGCGCCGTGCCTCGTCCTCCGTGCCGCCCGCGCCCGCAAACGCGGGAAGATGGTCGCGCAGATCGTAGCCGCGCTTCGCCTTGAACGCCTCGAAGAGGGCGGGCGTCCAGGATGCGCCGTAGTATTCGTAGGAGTCGTGGTAGAACGCGCGCGGGGGAACGGCGCCGGGGCGGTTCAGCGCGTCGTCGAACGGCTTTAGATGCTCGCGCATGGCGGCGGGCGAGAAAGGGTCGATCATCAGGCCCGCGCCGGAAGCGGGGGCGCGCTTCACCTTGAAGGCGGTCGGCACGGCGTAGAGAGCCATGCGCCGTCCCTTGGCGTTCTTGCCCTCCCAGAGGAGGCGGGAGCCTTTCTTCTTCGGCTTCTCGCCGTCCCTCACGCGCGTGAGATGCCATCCGCCGTTTTCCTCCGAGACCCAGGGGCCGCCGAAGCACCAGCCGCATCCCATGGAGGAATCTACGCCAAGACCCTGCGCCCGTGCCGTTTCGTCTGCCGTGTTGAAGAGGCGCGTCCACTCCTCCGAGAGGAACGCGACCTTCGGATGCTTCTCCTCCTTGGCCTCGTAGATCGGAATCACGTGGTAGCCGCCCATGCCGGCCTCGGCGAACTGCTTCGCCTGGAGCTCAAGCCCCGCCTTGTCGACGGCACACCCCATCCACCAGTTGTACGCCCAAGGGCGCATTTCCTTTGTGACGGCGGGCCAGACGGGTTCGGCTGCGGCGAGCGTCCCCGCCAGCGCGACCACGGACAAACCGATCATTGCAAACTGTCTTGACATACGTTTCCTCATCCTTTCCATCGAACAGCACGTGATTCCTGCGCCACGCGCCCCGACGGGTGTCATTCTACCAGACCCGCCGCGATTATTCCATACCGAATTGGACGGGAATCTAGGTTTGACACGTGTTCCTTCGCGTCTTGACCCGTTCCGGGAAAAAGGGTATAGTGTTGCGCTTTTCAGCGCATGGAGGGGACGATGGACGCCCTCTCGGAAGTGGAGTAGGCCCATGAGTGGCACGTTAACAGAAAACCCGGTGATCGATCCCGTCCGGCTCAAGGAGTATGCGGACCGGATCCGTCGTTCCGGCAAGATTGATCCCTCTCTGTACGAGAAATACAACGTCAAGCGCGGCCTCCGCAACGCGGACGGCTCCGGCGTCCTTGTCGGGTTGACGTGTATCGGCAGCGTCCACGGCTACGTCATTTCGGAAAGCGAAAAGGTTTCCGTGCCCGGACAGCTCTTCTACCGGGGCGTCAACGTTTCGGATTTTGTGAAAGGGTTCCAGCGCGAGAAGCGGTTCGGTTTTGAAGAGTGCGCCTACCTGCTGCTCTTCGGCGACCTGCCGAAGCCCGCCCAGCTCGCCGACTGGCAGAATCTGCTGGGCGAGTTCCGCCGGCTGCCCGACGGGTTCAAGGAGAACGCGATCATCCGTTCCCCCGGCAAGGACATCATGAACAGCATCGCCCGCGCGGTGCTTATGGCATATACCTACGACGCCTCGCCCGACAAGCTCGACATCGAGACCTCGCTCCGTCAGGGCATCGAGCTGATCGCGCAGTTCCCGACCATCGCCGCCTACGCCTACCAGGCAAAGGCGCACTACCATCTGGGGCGTTCCCTCTTGATCCGCTATCCGGATCCCGCCCTGGGAACCGCCGAGAACTTCCTCCGCCTCATCCGCGAGGACGGCATCTACACGCCGCTGGAGGCCGAACTGCTCGACCTCTGCCTCGTCCTCCACGCGGAACACGGCGGCGGCAACAACTCCGCCTTCACGACACACGTCGTCACCTCCTCCTTCACGGACACCTATTCCGCCATCGCGGCGGCGGCGCTCTCGTTGAAAGGCCAGCGGCACGGCGGCGCCAACCTCCGCGTCATGCAGCAGATGCACGAGATCAAGGAGAAGGTGGAGCATTGGGACGACGAAGGCGAGGTCGCCGACTATCTCGGTAAAATCCTCGACAAGCAAGCGGGGGACGGAACCGGGTTGATCTACGGACTCGGCCACGCGGTCTACACCATCTCCGACCCGCGCACCGAGGTGTTGCGCGAACGCGCCCGCGCACTGGCCCGCGCCAAGGGGCGCGACGAGGAAATGGCGCTCTACGAGACAATCGAGCGCGTCGGCCCCGAAGTGTTCAACAAACGCCGCTCGAAGACGCGCGACCTCTGCGCGAACATCGACTTCTATTCCGGGTTCGTCTACGATATGCTCAATATCCCGATCGACCTTTACACACCGATTTTCGCCATCGCCCGCGTCACCGGCTGGTGCGCCCACCGTATCGAGGAACTGTTGAACGGAGGGCCGATCATCCGTCCCGCGTACAAGGCGATTGTCGAACACCGTCCCTACCTCCCGCCGGACAAGCGGTGAGGGAGGCTTTGGTTGAACACAACTCCAGAAAGGTAGAACAGCAATGACAAACATGGTTGAGAATGTCACGAACGTGGTCGCCGAGGCGGCCCAGAAATCCGCAGGGGCCGTCATCCTGGACGAATTCTCCCGCAACAAGGAGGTCGTCTCAAACCTTTACCAGTGGCTCGCCCAACATGGGATCTCGTTCCTTGTGAGCCTCCTGCTGACGGCCGTCATCTTCCTGATCGGCTGGGGGGTGATCAAATGCCTGACGAAGGCGATGGAGAAGGTGTTGAAGAAATCGCCGCTCAACGAACTGCTGACGCACTTCATCGTGAGCGTGTTGAACAAGACGCTCTGGTGCCTGCTGCTGATGATCGTGCTGAAGCGGCTCGGGCTCGACATCACCCCGCTCATCGCCGGTCTCGGTGTCACCGGCTTCATTCTCGGTTTCGCCTTCAAGGACGCGCTGGGCAACCTCGCCTCCGGCATGATGATCGCGCTTAACCAGCCGTTCAAGGTCGGCGACTACGTGAACCTCGGCGGAAACGAAGGTACGGTCAAGTCGTTGAACATGATGATGACGCTGCTCGCCACGGCGGACAACAAGAAGGTGGTCGTGCCCAACAGCGTCGTCTGGGGATCGGCCATCACGAACTTCAGCGAAACCCCGTACCGGCGCGTCGATCTCACCGTCGCCGTCGCCTACAAGACCGACCTGGCGAAAGCCTGCGCCATCGCCCGCGAGGCGGTCGCGAAAGTCCCGTCGGTACTCCCCGACCCCGCGCCCGCCATCTCCGTCGGGACGCTCGCCGATTCCAGCGTCGTGTTGAACATCCGCCCGTTCGCCAAGCCGTCCGACTACTGGGCGGTCTACAGCGGCGTCCTGCAGTCGGTCAAGGAGGCGTTCGACCAGGCGGGAATCGAAATCCCCTTCCGGCAGCTCGACGTCCGCGTTACCCAAAACGATTGACGCACGGTCACAATGCCGCCGATCCGGATCAAGCTCATCACCAAGAAATGCGGGACGGGGGAACCTCCCTTCCTCTACGCGGGGAAGTACCTGTTCCTCCACGACATGGCCTGCCGCGACTACGACTGGCTGGCGGTCTACGACGAACTGCCGGACCGGGACACGGGGACGTTCAGGAACGGACGCGAACCGCTCGCCTGTCCCCGTTCCCGCACCATCCTGATGACCTGCGAGCCCGTCAGCATCAAAGACTACGGGCGTTTCTACCCGCGCCAGTTCGGGACGGTCTTGACCAACCAGCCCCTTTCCGTTTTCCCGGCGTGTCACGCCGTCCTCGGACAGGGGTATTACAAATGGTTCTACGGGAAAGGGTACGACGAGACCGCCGCGCAGCCGCCCGTTGCCAAGACGCGGACGATTTCGGTCGTCTGTTCCTCGAAGCAGCAGCGGCACACGGCACACCACGACCGCTTCGCCCTCATCCGCCATCTCGCCGAAACCGTGCCCGGACTGGAATGGTTCGGACACGGCATCCGGCGGATCGACCATAAGTTCGACGCGCTGGATTCCTTCAAATACCACATCGCCGTGGAGAACCACCTCGCGCCGCATCACTGGACGGAGAAAATCGCCGATCCGCTTCTCGCCCGCTGCCTCCCGTTCTACGCGGGCGACCCGCTGCTGGGCTCCCTGCTGCCGGAAGAGAGCTTCATCCCGATTCCGCTGGACAATCCCGGAGAGGCGGCGGCGATCATCCGCGACGCGCTTGCCACGGATGCGTTCAGCCGGAGGCGGGAAGCGGTGGAGGAGGCGCGGCGGCTTCTGCTGGAACGGTACAACCTCTGGGCGCAGGTGGCGGCGGTGATCGACGCCGCGCCGCCCGCCGAAGACGCCCCCGGCGGAGAACTCCTCTCCCGGCACGAACTTCGCAAAAATCCGCGCGTCGCCCTCTCCGACGCCTGGCGCAGGGCGGTGCGTTTCTTCCACTCCTGAAAAGGACGAACCACCATGAAGCGACTGACACGAATCTCCGCGATCCTTCTGGCCTCGTGTTCCGCATCGGCCGGCGAGCTTGTCCTCGCCCAACGCGGAAGGACGGCGGAGTACACGATCGTCCTACCCGAAAACGCGGGGGCTTCGACCAAATACGCGGCGGAGGAATTGCGCGACTACGTTCGCGGCATGACCGGCGTGACCTTGCCGGTCGGCACGGACGCATCCCGTCCGGGCAACGCCATTTTCCTCTCCTGCGGGACGGCAGAGACGCCGTCCTCCGACGACGCCTTCCGCATCCGCGCCGAAGGACGCAACCTCCGCATCGCCGGCGGGAAGCGCGGCATCCTGTACGGCGTGTACGAACTCCTTGAAACCTACGGCGGATGCGGGTGGTACGCAAGCTGGTGTACGGTCGTGCCGAAGCGCGACCGCTTCGCCGTGCCGGACACGCTCGACGACGCGCAAGCGCCCGCGTTCGCGATGCGCATGACCTCGTGGCGCGACACGCGGGCTTCGGGCATGGCGAACCCGGAGGCCCATGCCGCATTTTCCGCACGTCTGCGCCTGAACGGCCACCGCAACCTCGGGGAAGGCGGCCCTTCGACGGAGAAGTTCGGCGGCACCCCGTATCGCTTCGGCGGCGGACTCGGCGCCTGCCACACGTTCAACGCGCTCCTCCCGCCCGACAAGTATTTCAACGGGCATCCCGAATGGTACAGCGAGATCGGCGGCGTCCGCCAGCGCGAACGGACGCAACTCTGCCTGACCAACCCCGACGTGCTGCGCATGGTGACGTCCAACGTGCTGGCGCGCATCCGCAAGGATCCCGGCGCGATGTTCTACGGCGTGAGCCAGAACGACTGGCACCGGTACTGCGAATGTAGGAACTGCGCGGCGGTCGATGCCGAGGAGGAAAGCCACGCCGGCACGATGGTGCGTTTCGTGAACGCCGTCGCGGAGGCGGTGGAGAAGGAGTTCCCCGGCGTGTTCATCGAGACGCTTGCCTACCAATACACGCGCAAGCCCCCGAAGAAGACGAAGCTGCGCCACAACGTCGTTCCCTGCCTCTGCTCCATCGAGTGCGAATTCAACCACCCGTTCGGCGTGAGCACGCACAAGGCGAACGTTTCGTTCGAGCGCGACATCAAGGGGTGGGCGACACAGACCTCCAACCTCTACCTCTGGGACTACACGACGGACTTCGCCGACTACCTCAACGTGCTCCCCAACGTCTACACGCTCGGCCCGAACCTGAAGTTCTACCGCGACAACGGCGTGAAGTTCATGTTCGAACAGGGATGCGGGCAAGGGCTGCACGCCGACTTCGCCGAATTGAAAGCCTGGCTCATCGCAAAGTTCCTGTGGAATCCGGAACGCCCGGTCAAACCGCTGCTCGACCAGTTTTTCGAGGGGTACTACGGCGCCGCCGCGCCGTTCGCCCGGCAGTACTTCGAGGAGGCGCAGGCACTCGGACAGCGCGCGGGAACCGCCCACTGGGGAATCTACGTCAACGCCGCCGACAGGAACAAGGTGCCCGACGATTTCCTCGTCCGCGCCACGAACCACTGGGAAAAGGCAAAGGCCGCCGTGAAGGGCGACGCCGTGCGTTCCTACAACGTGCGCATGGGCGCGGCGTCGCCGCTCTACGTGCTGGCGTCGCGTTCGGCGGCGGAAATACGGGCGTGGGTCGCGCGCGACCTGACCCGCTACGACCTCGCCGGCGCAAGGCGCATCGTGAAGGAACTGTACGACTGCAAGGCGGCGGCGGGCGGGGACATCCGCTGGATCGAAAACGCCGGCCGGTTCAGCTTCCGCGACAACGGCTGGCGGCGGTTCCTCGCGATGCCGTACCCGTTCCAGCCGCAGGACAAGGCGGTCGTCCCGGCGGAAGACCTCATGCCGAACAGCCTCAACATCCTTCGCGGGCGTTTCGTAAAGGACAAGGATGCCTTGTTCGGGAAAGCGATGGCGCTCAACCCCTCCCACTACGGCTGGACCGCCCGGCTCGACACCTCCCGCATCGCCTACGACCCCGGCGCGGCCTACCGCATCCGCATCCACGTGAAGGTGGACAAGAAGCCGGGCGGCAAAGGCGAGGCGTTCTGGGCGGGCGTTTACGACGGCGTCCGGCGCAAAGGATGCGGGCAGATCTCCGCGAAAGCCGAAAAGACCGCAGACGGGTGGCAGTGGTACGACGTCCTCACCTGGAAACCGGAACCAGGCCAGTACTTCTGGTTCGCCCCCGGCCGTTTCGACGCCAAGCTCTTCCGCGAATCCCCCGCCCACAACGGCGTCTACATCGACGCGCTGGAAATCTCGCGTGTCGAATAAACGCTTGACGAAACGGCTTGCCGAAGAGTAAACTGACCGCGTTCATTTTTTCACCCTTGAGAAGCAAGAGAGGCACTATGAAGTTTTCCATCGTCCGGTCGAAGTTGCTGGATGGGTTGCAGACGGTTCAAAACGTCGTAACCTCGAAAAGCACCCTGCAGATTTTACAGAACGCATTGCTCGTGGCGGCGGACGGCAAGCTGTCCATCACCACGACGGATGTGGACATTTCGGAGCGCTGCGAGGTCGAATGTGAGGTCGAAGAGCCGGGTCAGACCACGCTCCCGGTCAAGCGGTTCGTCAGCGTGATCCGCGAACTGAACGAAGACAAGGTTCAGATCGAGCTTGACGACGCCAACGTCGCCAGCGTCCAGTGCGGGTCGTCCTACTTCAAGTTCATCGGCCTGCCCGCGCGCGACTTCCCGCCGATCCCCCTGCCGGACGAGGGGTTCTGCTACCGCGTGGATCAGGGTGTGTTCCGTGAAATGCTCCGCAAGACCTGCTACGCGACGTCGCAGGACGAAACCCGGCGCGTGTTGAACGGCGTGTTGATGTCCTTCAAGGAGAAGAAGCTGACGCTGGTCGCCACCGACGGCCGCCGCATGGCGAAGGTGGATCACGAGGTCGAATTCCCGGAGAACGAGGAACGCGACATGGTCCTGCCGGCAAAGGCGGTCAGCGAGTTGCTGCGCATCCTCTCCTCCGAAGGGGAACTCCGCGTCTACTTCAAACAAGGCCAGGCGATGTTCGCCTTCGACGGGAAACTGCTCACGAGCAAGTTGATCGAGGGTGTCTATCCGGACTACCGGAAGGTGATCCCCGATTCCTCCGACGAGCGCGTTGTGATCGACCGCAACGCCCTGCTCGCCTCCGTCCGCCGCGTCTCCACCGTGACGACCGACAAATTCAATTCGGTCAAGCTCACGTTCTCCGCAAACCAGCTCACCATCACGACCAGCGCGGCCGAGGTGGGCGAGGCCCGCGACACGATGCCCATCAAGTACGCCGGCAAGGAGATTTCGATCATCTTCAATCCGGAATTCGTCATGGATCCGCTGAAGACGATCGACGACGACGAGGTCGTGTTCGAGCTGAGCAACGGGTACAGCCCCGCGTTGCTGAAGTGCAGCATTCCCTTCCTCTATGTCTTGATGCCGCTACGGGTATGACGATTGTCGATTACAACCCCTTCAACCTGTTGACGGGACCCTGGTTCTGGGCGGCGTTCCTCGGCTGGATCAACGCCCAGGTGGTGAAAATGATCCGGGGGATTGTAAAGACGGGGAAGGTGGATTTCCAGTATCTGTTGAGCACGGGGGGTATGCCGAGCGCCCATTCGTCGCTGGTCAACGCGCTTTGGATGTCGATCGGCCTGACCGAAGGGTTCGACCGCCCGATGACGATGCTCGCCGTCGGGTTCGCCTCCATCACGATGTTCGACGCGGCGGTCGTCCGGCGCGCCGCCGGGCACCAGGCCCGGATCCTGAACCAGATCACGGAAGAACTCGCCACAAGCAGAAGGGTTCGCTACGCGAAACTCCGCGAACTCCTCGGGCATACCCGCACGGAGGTCTTCGCCGGGATGGCGACCGGGATGGCGACCGCCTACCTCGTCGTCTCCCTCTGGCGGGGCTGATTTGCGGGGGACGGAATATTTTTTGGGAAAAATTTGTAAAATTCTCTAAAAACGGAGAATATATTAAAAGAGGGGCTAGAAATCGCCCCTTCGTCGGCTCCGGGGACGGAGACGGTTGTTTCGGTTGACACAATGGCCGCTTTTTGGTAGAGTAGTCGGATGTGTCGCGTTTGGAGGGAAAGTCGGAATGGCAAAAGAAAACAAGAAAGGGACGGCGAAGAATCCGTCCCAGGCAACCAAAAAAGGTAAGACACCCGTAAAGACGGTCAAGCGTACCGAAGAAAAGAAAAGCGTAACCCACAAGCCGGCGGCCAAGCCCGCCGAAAAGAAGCCCGTCGAGAAAAAGCCCGTCGAGAAAAAGCCCGTTGAAAAGAAGCCCGTGACAAAAGTCACCCCCGACGAGACGGACACCTTCGACGAAATGGATACCTTCGGCGAGACGGACGACATAAAGACCGAGCGCGAAAACAAGCCCGACGCCGTGCCGGTGCGCCCCCAGCGTCCCCTTGTCACCGACGGCGAAATCATGATCCTCGATTCGTCGCTGGATATGCCCACCGAGGCCACGGCAGAGGAAGTCGAAGCCGCCGACCTCGACATCGACGCGGACAAGCTTGCCCGCGAAGTACAGGACGGTGAAACCCCGCCCCGCCCCGGGGTCGATCCGTTCGACGACGACGAGGACGACGCGCCGGACACCTATCCCGCCCCGGCATACGGGACGGAACGCCCTCGCGGAATCGACGACGAATTCGACGAAGACACCCAGGCGTACCGGTATGGGACGGAAATGGCGCTCGACCGGGCCGAGGAGAAGGCGCAGCAGCAGGAAAACAGCGAGTACGTCAACGCCCTCATCCGCCGCGCACAGGCGCAGGGCGGCTTCCTCACCTACACCGACATCAACGAAGGCATCTCCGGTTCCGTCGTCCGTGGCCGCGATATCGAATTGTATCTCTCGGTCCTGCGCGCCCAGGGGATTGAAATCATCAGCCCGGAAGAGGTCGAGGATTTCAAGCGCGAGCATGAACAGCGCGACGACGAACAACGCCGCAACAACCCGGTGGATTTCTTCGACGACCCGATTCGCATGTACCTGCACCAGATGGGACAGGTGCCGCTGTTGACGCGCGAACAGGAGGTCGAAATCTGCAAGCGCATCGAAGACGCGGAAGAGCAGGAACGCGTGATGTTCAACCAGTTCGCCTTCACCCCGCGCCTTTACCTTGAGCTGATCGAAAAGATGGAGAACGGGACCGAGCGGTTCGACCGCGTGGTCACCGACAAGTTCATCGACAGCCGTGACACCTACATGGAGAACGTCAGCAAAGTCCGGAAGACGCTGGAGCGTCTCCGCGCCAAGATCCTGAAAGGATACGAGGACATTTGCACCAATACCGACCCCTCCAAGCAGAAGCGGCTAGAGCGCGCCCTGGAGAAAACCCGCGCCGAACTGGTCGATGTCTTCGTCAACCTGAATTTCAAACAGAAAATCCTCGAATCGCTCTGCACCGAGGCGGACGAGAAAATCTACCGCCCCTACCGCCGGCTGATCAACGAACAGAACAAGCTGTTGAAGCAGCGGCAGACCCGGAAGCGCGACCAGAGCCTCCAGGACATCGCCAACCGCATGGCGATGCTGGAGAGCGAATTCGGGATGACGCCGCAAGACTTCCTGGAGCGTTTCGAGGCGCTGCGCAACGCGCTCCGTTCCGGACAGAAGGCCCGGACGGAGATGGTGGAGGCAAACCTCCGGCTCGTCATCAGCATCGTCAAGAAGTACATGAACCGCGGGCTCTCCTTCCTCGACCTGATCCAGGAAGGGAACACCGGGCTGATGAAGGCGGTCGAAAAGTTCGAGTACAAGCGCGGCTACAAGTTCAGCACGTATGCAACGTGGTGGATCCGTCAGGCCGCGACCCGCGCCATCGCGGACCAGGCCCGGACGATCCGCATCCCTGTCCACATGATCGAGACGATCAACAAGCTCCTGCGTGTGCAGAAGAAACTCGTGCAGGAGCTTGGCCGCGAACCGACGCCGGAAGAGGCCGCCGAGGAGATGGACATCCCGGTGGACCGCGTCCGGGCCGTCTACCGCATGGCCCAGCAGCCGATCTCGCTGCAAAGCCCCGTGGGCGACGGCGACGACGCGCATTTCGGCGACTTCCTGGAGGACAAGACCGCCGACAATCCCGCCGAGACGACGGCCTACAGTATGCTGAGGGAGCGTCTGCGGGAAGTGTTGGACACGCTGACCGACCGCGAACGGCAGGTGTTGGATTACCGTTTCGGGCTGACCGACGGTTATTCGCGGACGTTGGAAGAGGTCGGCAAACAGTTCAACGTGACGCGCGAGCGCATCCGCCAAATCGAGGCGAAGGCCCTGCGCAAGTTGCGTCACCCCACCCGCTTGCGCAAGCTGGAAGGTTTCCTGGAGACGCGCTAGCGGATCAACCAAGAGAAGAGAAGAAAAGAAAAGGAGGTATCCTTGATTCCCCAGTTGTTAGCAAAAACCGCAGAAGCAGCCTGTACCGGGGTCCCGACGTGTTGCTATTACGCCTTGGCCGGAGCCGCGGGAGGCCTGATCGTGGGCTTTCTCATCGGAAGGGCCAGCGGGAAAAAGAACAGAACGGTCGCAAAGGACGTCCGCCGTATGCAACGTTACGCGAAGCCTTCCAACGGCTGCGTCGAAATCTATGTCGGCAACCTGAGTTACGACATGACGGAAGACCAGATGCGCAAGGAGTTCGAGAAGTACGGCAAGGTCGAAATGGCGCGCGTCATCTCCAACCGGTTCGGCAAGTCCAAAGGGTTCGGCTTTGTCGAAATGCCCAACCGTCCCGAAGCCGAAAAGGCGATTGCCGCCCTCCACGACAAGGAGATCCTCGGACGCAAACTCCGGGTCAACGAGGCGAAGAACAAGTCCCGCGAGTAACGACGGCATCGTTTCCAAAAAACGGCGGAACGGACGCAAGTCCGCTCCGCCGTTTTTTTATCGGAGTCCGTCGATGGCTATCGATGGCTGCCGATCGCAATCGAAAAGTCTCCCTACTGCACCTTCTTGTGCAGGAGCTGTTGCTGACGATAGGTGTTCAACTCCTCGATTTCGCCTTGGATCTTCTGGAAGTCCACGCGGGGGAGGGTCTTCTCGAAATAAATGTCGTCCGGGTTGCGGAGGGCGAGGGACAGGCGCCCTTTGATCTGTTCGGCGAAAACCAGCATCTCCGCCTCGCGCGGGGTCACCTCCAGCGTCACGGTACTGTAGGCCGCGTTACCGTGCAGGGCGGGCGACGCCAAACGGCTCTTCGCCGTGTCGCGCCCCGTCGCCAGAACCAGCACGTCCTGCAGCATGGTGAGCGTCACCAGTTCCATCTCGCCCTGTTTACCGTCCTTCGCAGGGAAAGAAAAGGTACCCAGCACATCCACATGGTCGTTCGGCCGGACCATGCCGCTGACGGAAGCGGCGCCGGCGACATTGATGGAGATCGCGCGCATCCGCGTCTTGATGTCGCCCGAAAGTCCACGGGACAAAGGGTCTCCGCCTTCGATGTCGGACCAGAAGACGGGGGCCGCCTTTTCCAACTTGCGCACCGTGCGCCTCCCGACGAGCGACAAGGCGTCCTCTTCCTTGATGTAGTGCCCGCGAATCGCATCGGCCATGACATCCACCGCGCCGAGATCCTTCACGGTCAGCACGGTGCCGGAGGGAAGGTCCCGCTTCACGCAGACGGCGCTGACCTTCGCATGCTTCTTGTTGAAGTTGGCGACCCAACGCTTGACTTCGTTATCTTTCGCGGTCAAGTAGGAATTGGTCAACGCGGCGGCAATCAGCCCGATCACCACGGCCAGGATGAGGATGATTTTCTGTTTCATGCTTACTCCTAACGATTCTTACCGGTTTCGCGTCACGCCTTGACGCCTCCGAAACGCCGGTCGCGGGCGGCATAGGCATCCAGCGCGGCGCGAAAGTCCTGTTCCTGAAAATCCGGCCAAAGGACCGGCGTGACGTAAAACTCGCTGTAGGCACATTCCCAGAGCAGGAAGTTGCTGATCCGCATTTCGCCGCTTGTCCGGATGATGAGGTCGGGATCCGGCACGTCCGGCGCATAGAGGTTCGCGGAAATCGTCGCTTCGTCGATCTCTTCGGGACGGAGCGATCCGTCGCGGATCCGTTCCGCGATCTTCCGGGCGGCATCGGTCAACTCCGCGCGCCCGCTGTAACTGAGCGCGACGAGCAGCTGGCGGTCGAACGCCTCCGTCTCCTTCTCCAGGCGCGCGATCTCGGACTGGAGCTTTTCGGGGAGATCGTGCTTCCGCCCGATTACGCGGAGGCGGACCTGCTTCTCCAGCAGCTCGGCCTCATTCGTCTTGATAAACCCTTCGAGAAGCTGCATCAAACCGGAGACTTCGGACGCCGGGCGCGACCAATTCTCCGTGCTGAACGCATAAAGCGTGAGGTACTTGATACCGGCGTCGCGGCAGTAGGCCAACATACGTCGCACGGTCTCCGAACCGGCGCGGTGCCCGGCGAGACGCGGCAAACCGCGTTTCTTCGCCCAGCGCCCGTTCCCGTCCATGATGACGGCGATGTGTGCGGGTTTCCGCACCGCCGCATCCGACTCTTTTGACCCCATGAATGAAAACAAGTTCCTCATACGGCTTCTAGTATACACCGCAAAGAACACCTCTTTCAACCCCAAAAGCACATCGTCCTTGGGTGTCCCCTTTTTTGCGGTGTGGTTAAAAACACATGGATATTTGTGATTTGTGAACAATCCCCCACCCCGCACGACAGGCGACACCCGACAACCGACACTCGGTCGCGACGGGGCGCGTCCCTCCCGCTCTTTCCTCCGCGTGAAATCATTTCCCCGTCGCGTTTGTCTTGTTTGTCTTGGTTGTCCCGTTTACAAGAAGGCACGGTCAAAACAGTCCCGAAACGAAAGGATGAACCGTGCAGAACGTGTAGTTGTGGTTAAAACACACGGATTTGTTCGCGGTTAACGCCGCTCACGGGAGGGACGCGCTTCGTCGCGTCCGGGTTTCGCCGCTTTTCCTCCCGTTTACGCTTCGCCGGCGGAATAGAGGATCGTGCCGTTTTCGCCGTTGGCGATGCAATAGGATTCCGGATGGCGGTGCAGTTCCGACTTGAACGTCAGGCGGCAGCCGTAACGCCCCTGAAGTTCAACCAGGTAGGCTTCGTCTTCCGTGCGCATCCGCTCCAGCACGCTCGGCGCAACGATAATCTGGAATTCGGTTTTACGCCCCTCCGCCTGTTCCTTGCGCATGAGCGAGGCGATCTGGCGCTGGATGTCCACACTGAGGGCGAGCGGCGACTTGATCAGCCCGTGGCCCTTGCAGAACGGGCAGTCCGTGTACATCTGCGAGAGCAGACTGGATTCCTGGCGCTGGCGCGTCATCTCCATCAGGCCGAGTTCCGAAATCTGCAGGACGTTCGTACGGGCGCGGTCGCGTTTCAACGCCTGTTTCATCGCCTTGTAGACCGCCGTCTGGTGCTTGCGCGATTTCATGTCGATCAAGTCCAACACCACCAGGCCGCCGATGTTGCGGAGGCGCAGCTGACGGGCGACCTCTTCGACCGCCTCCAGGTTCACCTCCAGGATCGCGTCCTCCTGCGAGCCCTTGCCCCGATGTCGCCCGGTGTTGACGTCAACGGCGATCATCGCCTCGGTCTCATCGACGACCAGATACCCGCCGCTCTTCAGGTTGACTTTCCGGCGGAAGGCTTCCTCAAGCTGGCGTTCGACACCGTAGTAGTCGAAGACCGGGCGGTCGCCTTCGTAGAAGTTGATGATGTTCTTCGCGTGGCGCGAGATGCGGGAGGCCATTTCGCGGGTACGGTTGTAGGCGGCCTCGTCGTCGATCGTCACGCGGTCGATGTCCTCCGTGAGCCAGTCGCGCACGATACGCTCGATGAGGTCCGGCTCCTGGTAGACGCAGGCGGGCGCCTTGAGGTTGCGGATGTTGGTTTGCAGCGAGTTCCACTGTTCCCAGAGTCCGCGAAGGTCGCGCACGAAGGAACGCTTGTTCGCGCCCTGCCCGGCGGTACGGACGATCAGTCCGGCGTTATCCGGGAGCGGCATCCGGTCGAGAATCTTCTTCAGGCGTTTGCGCTCGTCGGCATCGCCGATCTTGCGGGAGACGCCGCGCAGCGTGGTGTCCGGCATCATCACGAGGTACCGTCCCGGCAGACTGAGGCTCGCCGTGACGCGGGGGCCCTTCGTGCTGATGGGGCCCTTGGTGACCTGGACGACGATTTCCGTCCCCGGCGCGAAACGCTTGGCGACCTCCTCGTTGGTCAGCTTGTGGCGCCGCCGCGCGGGACGGTCGGCGTCGTCATCCTCGTCGAGCAGGCTGTCGTTGTCGGGGATCATGTCCCAGTAGTGCAAAAATGCGTTCTTCTTCAGCCCGATATCGACGAACGCCGCCTGGAGGTCGTGCTCCAGGTTCTGGATGCGCCCCTTAAAGATACTGCCGACAAGGCGTTCCTCCGTCGGGTGTTCGCACTGGTACTCCTCGAGGCGGCCGTTCTCGATGACGGCGACCCGCGTCTCCAGACGCTCGACGTTGACCACGATTTCGCGCTTCGGCTCTTTTTTCTTGAACAATCCAAAAAACATACCTTCCCTCCTTAGAACCTCTCTTCGGGTTCCTGTCCGTACACGGACACACTTTGGACGAGTCCCAGCGCCACCATCAGGGTGAGCAGGAACGTCCTTCCATAACTGATGAACGGCAGCGGAAGCCCCGTGATCGGCATCACGCCGATGGTCATCGCGATGTTTACGAACGTATGCGAAAAGACCAGCGCCATGACGCCGACACAGTAGAGCCTGCCGGTGTCGTCCTGACAACGAAACGCCACTCCCGTCCCGGACCACAGCAGCCCGAGGAAAAGGAGAAGCACCATCAACGATCCCGCGAAACCGGCCTCTTCGGCCAGCACGGAAAAGATAAAGTCGTTCGTGGAGATCGACGGGGGCAGATACCCCAGCGAATACTGTTCGCCCTTGCCGAACCCTTTCCCCCACGCGCCGCCGGAACCGACGGCGATCTCCGACTGCCACCGGTTGTACCCGCTTCCATGCAGGTCGCGGTCCGGGAAGAGGAAGACCTGCAGCCGCCTGACCTGGTGCGGGCGCAATCCCGTCATACGGATGATCTTGGCCCGTTTCTCCGGGGTCACGTCCGGCCGGTCCGCGTAGAGCAGCAGCCCCAGGACGACCGATGCGGCCAGAACCGCCGTCCCCGCGAATCCCCAGACCGCGCGCGGCGCGACTTTCGCCGCGAAGAGCATCGCGAAAATCGTCGGCACGATCACCAGCGCGGTGCCGAGATCCGGCTGCAACAGCACCAGCACCGCCGGGACGCCCGCGATCAACAGCGTCAGCAGGAACGTCCCGATGCCGCGCCGCGCCCCCGGCCTCCCGTAAAGCCGGGCGAGGACGATAATCACCGCCAGCTTCGCCAACTCCGACGGCTGGATGCCGAACAGCCAGCGTTTCGCCCCCATCCGCGAGCTTCCGATGGCGAGCACCAGCACCAGCAACGCCAGCGTCGCCGCGTAAAAGAACCAGCGCCAGCGGAAGAGCGACCGGTAGTTCGCCGAGGCCGACGCGAAATACACGAACAAGCCGACGGCGCCCATCATCAAATGCTGAAGGTGCAGCTTCTGAAGCGAGGCGTCCTCGCGGAGGGAACAGGCGCTGTAGATGAACAACGCGCCGATGACGATCAACGCCGTCATGCTCAAGAACAGGGTCGGGCTCATGTTCCGGAGGAGGTTTGAAACCGTTTTCTTCATTCCGGGAGACCTCCTTCCTCCGATACCGCCGTCTTACCCGCGAATGCCGCCGCGAACACGTCGTGCGCGATCGGCGCGGCGGTCAATCCGCCGGACTCGCCGTTCTCCACGATAACCGCCAACGCCATGCTCGCCTCGCGGTCGTACGGCGCAAAGGCGATCACCCACGTGTTCTTCCGGCGTTCGCCGCGCACGTCGAACTCGGCGGTCCCCGTTTTCGCGGCGATCTCCAGGCCTTCCACCTGGGCACGGCGCCCCGAACCGGACGTCGCGACGTCGCGCATCCCCGCGCGCACGATGTCCACCAGCTCTTTCGGCCATCCCGTCTCCTCGCCCTCCGGACGCTTCCCGTCCGTGAGGTCGGGATCCCATTTGACAGGGGCTTCAATCCGGAGGCGCGGCGTCATCCGTTTCCCGCCGTTGGCGAAAATCCCGGCGACCACCGCCATCTGGAGCGGCGTGGTCAACAGCAACCCCTGCCCGATCGAGGCGTGGCAGGTGTCGCCCGGCATCCAGCGCTGGTGCAGGGTCTTCTCCTTCCATTCGGGCGACGGCAGCACCCCCGCGCTCTCGCCGGGCAGCGTGATCCCGGTCTTGCGGCCAAGCCCCGCCTCTTCGGCGGCTTTGCGGATCGCCTCGTACCCGACGGTGTAGCCCATGTTGCAGAAATAGGCGTTGCAGGACTGCTCGATCGCCTTGCGGAGGGCGATCGGTCCGTGCCCGTAGCCGTCCCAACAGCGGAGCCGCATCGTACCCAGCGTGAACGCGCCGGTACAGTCGTAGACCGTATCCGCCGAAAAGCCCGCCTGGAGCGCGGCGATGGAGGTGATGGTCTTGAAGGTGCTGCCGGGGGCGTAGCGTCCCTGTATGGCGCGGTTGAGCAGGGGGATCCCGGGATCTTCGTTCAGACTGCGCCAGAGTCCCGTGCTGAGGAACGGGACGAAGCGGTTCGGATCGTAGGCGGGGGCGCTCGCCATCGCCAGGATGTCGCCGTTGCGCGGATCGATCACGACGCCCGCGCCGACATAGTTTTCCTTTGCGAGGGCGTGTTCGAGTACCTCCTGGATACGGGCGTCGATGGAGAGATAGACGTCCTTCCCGGAAATAGAGGGGTCGCCGTTCCACGTCTTGTTCTTGTACCCGCGCGCGTCGACGCGGATGAGTTGTCGTCCGGACGTGCCCGTCAGCTCGCTGTTGAACTGCGCCTCGATCCCCGCGCGCCCGACCATTTCAGGGAGGTAGAAGTGGTATTTCTCGCCGGGAAGGGGCTGCGGGCGGTCGCGGCGGACGTATCCCAGCACGTGGTTGGCGAGCGTCCCTCGCGGGTAGCGGCGTTCGGGCTGTTCGTAGATATCGGTCCCGGGGAAGGATTCGGCGTTCACGGCCCACCGGGCCAGCGTCTCCTGCGAAACGTCCCGCCAGGCGATGAGCGGCATGGGCAGGCTCTGCATGACATGGTTGCTGACGGCCTCCCGCGTGACCATGCGGGGAATGGCGAGGACTTCCGCCATGCGGTCGATGCTCTCGTTCACCGCGTCGATCGTCCGCGTCCATTTGCCGCGCTTGCGCAACTCTTCGACGTAGTAGACGATACAGTTGCTGGCGCGGTTGTCCGCGAGGATTTCGCCGTTCCGGTCGAAGACCCGGCCGCGCAACCCCGGCATCTGCACGCGACGGATACTCTGGCGGACCAGATCGGCCGAGAAGTTCGCGGAACGGACCACCTGCACATTGTACAGCCGGCACGCCAGGAACAGGATGCCGACGAAAAAGACGACGGCAAGCGCGAAAAGCCGCCAGTTATCCGTTAATTTCTGCCTGGAAGATTCCATGCCTCGCTTCGGACGCCTGCCTCCGGCCGGAAAGATGATCGAGTCCTGCGACCAAAGCCATTCCGACCGTCCCGGCCACAAGACCGGCAGGAAACGCTAAGGCGCAGCGGGCGAGGATCTGCACGAATGTCAGAAGCTGCTTGCCGCCTATCCAGAATTGTATCCACAGCACCTGGAGCGGCGCCGCCGCGCCGCAGAACAGGACGACGCGCCAGAACGCGGGCGCAGGGTCGAACCGCAGCAGGAACCAGGCGATGCCGTACAGGCAGAAGAGGAAACACGACGTACACATCAGCGGGAGGTCGCCGAGCGCGTCCGTCAAAAGTCCCGCCCAGAGGGCGCAGACCAGCGCCTCCTCTGCGGCGTGCCTCACCACCATCCAGACGGCGACGCCCGTCAGGAAGGGGAATTTGACCGGCCAGGCCGGCGTAACCGGCAGGAGATCCTGCAGCAGGGCCGCGGCGAACAGGCAGACCAGGTCGGCGGCGATTTCCGTCTTGTGCTTCATGGCGCCGCCTCCCCCCGTTCAAGAAGGAACACCGTCTCCAGTCCCGCGAAGTCCACGGCGGGGACCACCTCCGCCTCGCGTGAAAGACCGTTCACGTCCTCCCGGCTGTCCAGCATCCACCCGATGGTCAACCCCTTGGGGAAGGCGCCCCCCAGCCCGGACGTCACGACACGGGTACGCGGAGGCGGGGCGAAATCGCGCTCCAGATAGCGGATGCGGAGCGGTTCGACGACATAGATCATCGTAAGCGTGGGGTCGTCCGCCGTGCGCGTACCGCCCCCGTGGAGGATACCGCGCACGGTTCCGAAATCTTCCCCCTCCAATTCCAGTTCGACGGGGATGCGGCAGTTCGGGTCGGTCAGCAACAGGATGTCCGCTGTTTTCGCGGAGACCGTCATAACGCGCCCGACCACCCCCTCCGGCACGACGGCGGGATCGCCCACCCGGACGCCGTGGAGGCTGCCCTTGCCGACGCGGATGGACTGCCGGACGCCGGTTGTCCCGCCACGGGAATGTACACGCGCCGCCTGCCAGCGGACACGCGCCGTCGGCTGGAGGTCGAGCAGTTCGCTCAAGCGTTTGTTTTCGGCTTCGACTTTCCCAAGTTCTTCGATTTCAAGTTCGAGCCGCTGGAGGTTCCTGCGGAGGGTTTCGCATTCGGCGGCCTGGGCGCTCCGGCGGAAGACGCCCCGGACGCGGGAAACGACCGCGCGCCTGAACCAGACGTTCAGGTTTTCAAACGGGTAAAGGGCTTCACGCGCAAAACCGCACACGTCTGACCGCCAAACCAGCACCGCCAGCAGCGTCAGCACCCCAAGCCATATCCATGTCTTCGTCCGCTTCGTAAAAACCTCGCTGCGGCCGCCGGACGGAACCCCGCCCCGGCCGCGTTGAAGCGGACCGCATCCGATTCGTCACTAATGTCCCAGCTTCGACTTCGCCAGAATATTCAGCTCGTTCAACACGACACCCGTCCCCTCCGCGACCGCGCTCAGCGGGTCGTCGGACAAGGTGACGGGCAAACCCGTCTGCGAGGCGATCAGCTTGTCCAGTCCGCGCAGCATCGAGCCGCCGCCGGCCAGCACAAGCCCCCGGTCCACCAAGTCTGCCGACAATTCGGGGGGACACTTCTCCAGCGTGATCCGCACCGCGTCGACAATGGAGGAAACGGGATCCTGCAGGGCATCGCGAATCTCCTCGGATGTCACCTCCAGGGTCTTCGGAAGTCCGGCCACCAGGTCGCGGCCCTTGACCTCCAGTCTCTTTTCCTCGCCCATAGGATAAGCCGAACCAATCGTGATTTTGATCTCCTCAGCGGTCCGCTCACCAATCATCAAGTTGTACACCCTGCGCATGTACGAGACGATGCAGGCATCCATGGCGTCGCCGCCGACCCGCACACTGCGCGCGTAGACGATACCGGCCAGCGAAATCACCGCGACCTCGCAGGTGCCGCCGCCGATATCCACGATCATGTTGCCCGCCGGATCCGAAACCGGGAGCCCCACGCCGATAGCCGCCGCCATCGGCTCTTCAATCAGAAAAACCTCTCGCGCCCCTGCATGGCGCGCCGCCTCCTGCACCGCGCGCTTCTCCACTTCCGTGATATCGCTCGGCACGGCCACGATGACCCGGGGACGCAGGATCCGCGTGGAATGTACTTTCCGGATGAAATACCGGATCATCGCTTCGGTGATGTCGAAATCCGCGATTACGCCCGACTTCATCGGACGGATGGCCACGATGTTCCCCGGCGTGCGCCCCAGCATCAGCTTCGCCTCCTCGCCGACGGCGAGGATGTGCTTCGTCCCCTCCTGAATCGCCACGACAGAAGGCTCGCGGATCACAATACCGCGATCTTTAACATAAACCAGCGTATTTGCGGTACCAAGGTCGATACCGATGTCACTGGATAAAAATGAAAAATACTTTCCGAACATGACGTGTCTTCTCCGGGAAGGTCGTCCAAACACCTCTTTTACACCTACGTCGTGCGTAAGGGTCAACAGTATCTACAATCTACCCCTTTCGGTCAAGCGTTTTTTTGACCCCAGAACCGGGAAAACGCTTCTCCCGCCCCTGCCCTCACCGTCCAAACCGCAGGATCCACTCGTCCACGCTGCCGAACATCGGATGGCAGTTGGAGAAGATGTTGTCCGACTCTTTCCACGTCTCCCACAACGTCGTGGCGCCGCGCTCAAGCATGTGCAGCCACCCCGGAAAACCCTTGTGCAGGACGATCTTCTCCGCCACATCGCGCCGTCCGTGCTCCGAAAGGTACAGGAGCATGTAGCGCGTGGAGAAGATACCCGTGGTGGGGCCGTACCCCTTCTCCTCGATGGCCTTCAACCTAAAAATCGTCTAACACGACCACGATAACCGCCCCGACGGCGGAAACCGTCCGTTCCGTAAACTTTTTTCAAAAAAAACGCGAGATTTCCCTTGCGTTCGTTTCGTGGATATGTTATTATACATTTCCACGAAAAGAGG
>JAGAEL010000167.1 GCA_017613085.1 Kiritimatiellia bacterium
CTCCGCGCCGTCGCGAAGGACGGCAGACCGCACGGTTTCCAGTTCCGTTACGGGATGGACGGCGCGATGGTGCGCAATGTGGATACATACCCTGTGGCTGCCACGGTTTCAAAGGTCGAAGGGCTCGCGGCAGTCCGTATCGGGCGTGTCGAACAGAACCCGCTTGCCTACGCTGGCGACCGTGCCCGTTGCGATTGGGGATACGCCTGGCTTGCCGCCGGCGGGGATGCCCGTGCGGAAGCGGGCGCGGATTCCGCCTCGCTCTGCTTTGCGGCGGAGGGCGTCGTCGAGATGGAGCGCCACCTGTTGCTCGCCTACGAGGATTTGGAGTCCGTGGTTTTCTTCAACCGCCGTTTGAAGGCGTGGTGGGCGCGCGCGGGACTTCCCTTCACCGGGATGCTTGCGTCCGCCGCGCAAGACTACGGTGCCGTAATGAAAAAGATCGAGGCGTTTGATGCGGAGTTCGCGCGCGACCTCGAACGAGCCGGCGGCGCGGACTACGCCCGCCTTGCCGGTTTCGCGTACCGTCCCTCGTTCGCGGCGTGCAAGCTTGTCGCCGATCCGAATGGGCAGCCGCTCTATTTCTCGAAAGAAAACGCAGGCGGCGGTTACATGGGATCGGTCGGCGTGTCCTATCGGCAGGTTCCACAGCTTGCGTTGATGAATCCGACGTTGCTCCGAGCCGCGCTCGCCCCGATCCTCCTCTACGCGGATTCCGAAGCCTGGTCGTCCCCGTTCGCGCCGCACGATGTCGGCCTTTACCCGATCGGCAATCGAGAGGGACGGAACGCTGATTGGAAGAAGAAACAGGAATCCCCTGGCGGGAAGCAGATGCAACTGGAAACGTGTGGTGATATGCTCATTTGCCTCGGAATTCTTTCCGAAATTGAAGATAACGCCGATTTCGCCGCGCAGTGGTGGCCGCTCGTCACCAGGTGGGCGGAGTATCTGGCGCAGCAAACGGGGGATGCAAAGAACCCGCTTTTCGCGGACACCTTCGCCGCACCTCTTGCCGTAAAGGCGACGATGGCGCTGGCCTGTTATGCAAAGATGGCGCGGATGCGCGGTTATGCCGCGACTTCCGCAAAATACCTTGAACTTGCGAAGGGGATGGCTCCGAAATGGATGGATGCGGTGAAGGGAACGTTCGACAAGCCTGCTTCCCGGTTGATGAAATGCAGCCTCGCGTGGGACAAGATTCTCGGACTCCATTTCCGGACGGAAGGACTGCCTCGACTTTCCTTCGGTGAGGAAGATTTCATCGGCGGGGAAAACGTCAATGGGATACTCGCCAGCCCCGTTATGGGCGGCCTCTATCTCCCGTTGCTCGATGACAGGCACGTCTGGGAGAAGTATGCGAAACGCAGTTCGGCGAAGACGCGGATCTACGCGCCGCTGGCACTCTCGGACAAGCAGACGGTATTCAACCTCGCCTCGTTCAACATCCGCTGCCCGGCAGACAAAGGCGAAATCGCCTGGAGCAACCGCTTCCCGCGTGTGGTCAAGATCATCCGGGATCGCGGTTTTGACGTGTTCGGCGTGCAGGAGGCTACGCCGATACAGTTCAAGGATCTGTGCGGGGCGTTCAAGTCCGACTTCGGTTACGTCGGGCGCGGACGGAGCGCGGACGGCGGGGGCGAGGGGATGTTCATCTTCTATCGAAAGGCGATGTTCGACTGCCTCGCGGATGGTACGTTCCAACTCTCGGAAACCCCGGAGGTCTGGGGATCGCGATCCTGGGGATCGGCGTGCCCGCGCACATGTACGTGGGCGAAGCTCCGCGACCGTCGCACGGGGTACACCTTCCTCCATTTCAACACCCATCTCGACCATATCAGCCGCGAGGCGAAGGTTAAGGGCATGGCCCTCATCTTCCGTCGCATGATGCTGCTTGCCCAAGGATCGACCGTCTTTTTGACGGGCGACATGAACACGGTCGAAAATCCGGGCGTGCTGAAGAGGTGGGACGCCTCCCAGACGCTGGAGGACATCGCGGACGATCCGGATGACAACGCGATTACCTTCGCCAAGAAGTTTCTGGTGGATACCAAGGCGATCTCAGGAACACCGCATACCGGCAGCGTCGAAACCTTCAATGGATACACGAAACCGCTCGTCCTGATCGATTACATCTTCACCGATGCCGGAACGCGCATCCTTTCCCATGCGACGTGCGACGATATGCCCGGCGGCAAATACGCCTCCGACCATTTCCCCGTGATGATCCGTGCCGTCCTCGGTGCGACGCCTCCCGCCCGTACGGTTTATTCCCCGGTCAACCTTCTCCGGACGATCTCTGAGAAGCGGGTGGATGTAAACGTCTACCCCTGCGGCGGAAAAGATCGGACTGCCGTTCCGTTCGATCAAAGCTTCGTGTTTGAAAACGAGATCCTGCACGTCCTTGGAAACGGGATAGGCTACGTCGGCACACGCGAGAAGTTCCAAAATTACCGGGCGGTGATCGAGTTCAAGTGGGGTGAACGGCAGTGGGGTTCGGCAAAGGGGAGGGCGTTCGACAGCGGTGTCCATTTCCATGCCAACGGGCCGGTCGGCGCGGTGGGCGGAAGGTGGCCCGCCTCTTTCCAGGCGAACGTCGTGGAAGGCGGTATCGGCGACCTTGTCACGCTTTCGGCGAAAGACCGGAACGGTGTGCAATGGCGGTATCGCATGGATGCGCGGGCAACGCATGAGGGGAAAGACAATCGCCAGAACGACGCAGCCGCGTACCGCACGTTCGACGGGTACAGCCAGTTGAGCTGGAAGAACCGTCCGCCCGACTGGAAACACCTCGCCAAACAAAAATATCCGGGTGTGCCGGACCGTCCGCACGGCGAATGGAACCGCTTGGTCATCACCTGCAAGGGGGATACCGTGGAGGTCGAAGTGAACGGACAGAAGGTAAACAAAGCGGTGAATCTCATTCCCTCGTCCGGTTCCCTCGCGCTCCAGACGGAAGGTTCTGAACTTTTTGTCCGTCGTTTCGAGCTTCTGCCCCTTTGAGTGAGAGGTACGTGCCGAAAAGACTTGGAAGCCCCCCTCTTTTTGTGGTAACATACGGGACGTTTTCACGGAGAACTTAGGAATCATGCGTACGATTTATTTCGATAACAATGCCACGACGTGCGTCGCTCCTGAAGTGAGGGACGCGATGCTGCCGTTTTTCGGTCCCCGTTACGGGAATCCGTCGAGTATGCACGAGTTCGGCGGGAAGGTCATGCAGGATGTGGACGCGGCGCGCGCAAAGGTCGCGGCGTTCCTGCACGCCGATCCGGGCGAGATTATTTTTACGAGTTGCGGTACCGAAAGCGACAACTACGCGATCCACGGGACGGAGGAAATCATGGGGGCGCAGGGGATGACGGTCATCACCTCGTGCGTCGAGCATCCCGCCGTCAGCGGGCCGATCCGCCGCCTCCGCGAAAAAGGGGCGAAGGTCATCGAGCTTCCGGTCGATTCGGAGGGCAACCTGGACATGGACGCCTACGCTCGCGCCCTTGAAACGCCCGGCAAGAAGTTCGTCTCGATCATGTGGGCGAACAACGAGACGGGCGTCCTCTTCCCGGTCAAGCGGATTGCGGAGATGGCGAAGGCGGCCGGGGCGACGGTTCATACCGATGCGGTACAGGTCGCGGGCAAGCTCCCGATCGACGTGCGCGATGTGCCGGTGGATATGCTGTCGATTTCCGGGCACAAGCTCCACGCGCCGAAGGGAATCGGTATCTTCTATCTCCGCAAGGGGACTCGCTTGCGCACCTACCTGATCGGCGGTCACCAGGAGAACGGGCGGCGCGGAGGCACGGAGAACGTGCCGTATATCGTCGGGCTTGCGAAGGCGTGCGAACTCGCTTCCGCCACGATGGAAGAGGATTCCGCCCGTGAACGCCGTCTGCGCGACAAGCTCGAAAAGGGGCTTCTGGCGGACTGCCCCGATGCGCGTGTCAACGGCGGGGCGGGGAACCGGCTTTCCAATACGTTGAACATGAGCTTTGAATACGTGGAGGGCGAAGCGGTCTGTTACCACCTGAGCGATCTGGGGATCTGCGTTTCGACCGGTTCCGCCTGCGCTTCCGGTTCGCTCGAACCCTCGCACGTCATCCGCGCCATGGGGGTGCCCTTTACCGCCGTCCACGGCTCGATCCGTTTTTCCCTGAGCCGGTACAACACGGAGGACGAAGTGGACTACGTGTTGCAGACGGTTCCGGGGGTCATCCGGAAATTGCGCGAACTCTCGCCTTTCGGGAAAGGGGACAAGCTCCCCGTCGAACGTTAACGGGAAAGGAAACGTATGAACGCTCTTATGACATTCTTCAAAAACCGGAAGATCCGCAAACAGCTGAAGTCGCTGCTCCACTCCGCCCGGACGCTGCGCGCCAGCCGTGAGGACATCCTCAAAGAGGGGGATCTTCGCGAACTCACGCTCTGTATCGATTCCGCCGCCGCCGCCTACAAGTCGGGAGACGCGGAGACGATGGAGCGCGAAGGCACGAAACTCGACGAGTGTATCAGCGCCGTCTTCCCGCCGGAGCCTTACGCCGCGATCCGCGAGAACTTTGACGTGCTGGTCGTCGCCATCGGCGTGGCGATGGCATTCCGTGCTTATTTCTACCAGCCGTTCAAAATCCCCACAGGGTCGATGCAGCCGACGCTCTACGGGATTCATTCCGAACCCGCCATCCCGGAAAACCGTACCCTGCTGGATCGGCAGCCCTTGAAGTTCTTCAAGTGGCTGGTCACGGGCGATTCCTTCACGGTCGTCAAAGCGAAGGCTGCCGGCACGGTCAAGATCAGTCCGCACTGCGATAAACCCGGCTACATTGCCGTCGTTATCGGCGGGGTGCCGCATTACATTCCGAGCGATGTCGCGGGGCAGAATCCCAACACCTTCGAACACATGCTCTACAACGGGTTGCAGGACGGCGACACGGTGCGGAAAGGGGATGTGCTTTGGTGCGGGATTATCCACTCCGGTGATTTTGTGTTCGTGAACCGCTGGATCTGGAATTTCCGTCATCCCCGTCGCGGGGATGTGATGGTGTTCCTGACGACGGGGATCAACAACCTCACGCAAGGTACCCACTACATCAAACGCATGATGGGACTTCCCGGTGAAACGTTGCAGATCAAGCCGCCCTATCTCTACGCCGACGGGAAACGCATCGACGGTCCCGGACGGATTACGCAGATCGCGATGAAGCAGAGCCCACGCGAGAACGCCCCCGCCTACGCGGGATTCAACCCGGCGCCGTTTAGCAAACGCTGCCATCCGCAGGGGCTTGACAGCGAGGATGCGACCATCACGCTTACGCCTACGCAGTTTTATGCGATGGGCGACAACTCGTTCAACAGTTACGACAGCCGGTATTGGGGCCCCGTTCCGGAAGAGAATCTCCTTGGACCGGCGACGTTCGTCTACTGGCCGTTCACTTCGCCGCGTGCCGGATTCATCCATTAGCAGGGTAGACCTTTCATTCCGGGGGACCGCGCCGCCATGTCACAGTTTGAACAGGAACTTGAGGCGATCAACGGTAAGATCAACCGCTGGCAGACATTCGAGGTATTCCTCTTCTGCCTTGCGGGGATTCTCGCCCTGTTCGCCCTCCTGACGGCGTTGGATGTCTGGTTGCGGCCTCGCGGGTACGGGCGTTTCCTCCTCTCCGGCGTCTGGTTGACCGGCGTGTTCGTTTCCCTTGTGTTACTTGTGCGGCGGCTTGGCCGACGGCGTTCCCCCGCTGCCGTCGCCGCGTTCCTCGAACGGAAATTCCCGCAGCTCGACAACCATTTGATCAATTGCGTGTTGTTTGAACAGGAGACGCAAAAGACGCCTTGGTTACGGGCGTATCTGGCGGGCGGCGTGCCGGGGTTCAACGCGCTCCCGCTTGCGGAAATCAAAAACCGGAAGTTGCGTAAACGTGCCGGGCTTGCGCTTCTTGCCGTCGCGCTTGCGTTATCCGCCCCGCTCTTTTTTCTGGCCAACAACGCATGGGGAATCGCCTTGCAGCGAGTGGCGAACCCGTTCGCCAAAATATCGCCTCCGACGTTCGCGAACATCCTTGCCGTCGAACCGGGGAATAAAACCATCGTGCAGGGCGGGGGAATCGATCTCGTTGTACGGGCGTCGGGACGTTCGGGGCAGCCCGTCGATGTCGAGATTGCGCCGGAAGACGACCGGAAGAGCACCATCCGCATCGGGGCGTTCGCCGGAACGGACAAGGAAGAAGCCTTTTCCTACCGTCTACTAAAGGTCGCCTCCAAAGTCCGTTACCGTTTCCGAGTGGGCGACGCCTATCCGACGGAAACGTATACGGTCGATAGCGTTCCGCCGCTCGCGCCCGTCCGTATGTCGCTTACCGTCACCCCGCCAGCCTATACGGGGCTTCCGACGCGGACGCTGGACGCCCTTACCAACGCCGTCAGTATTCCCGTCCAGTCTTCCGTCGCGGTGCGTCTCGCCTGTAACCGTCCCGTGAAAGAGGCGGCGCTCGTCTTCAAAGAGACGCGTACCGGGCTTACGCCCGTCGGCGAAACCTACGTCGGCTCGGTCACGATTCAAGAAGGGGACGTGTTTACTCTGGAAGCCAAAGACGGCTACGGGATGGAGATGCGTGTTCCCGTCCGTTTCACGTTGTTGGAAGATAAAAGCCCGGACGTGAAGATCCTTTCCCCCGCCGACGAGAAAGCCGCCCTTCCGCCGAGTGCGGCGCCTGTCCTGCAATTTGAGGCATCCGATGAATACGGCTTGGGAAAGGTACGTATCGAACGCGTCCCGAAAGGGGCGAAACCGACGGTGGAGGGAGAACTCCTGAAAGAGTGGACTGTAGACGGCGCGAAACAGTTTGCGGAGACGTGGACGGGTGTCATGGAAGACGTCAACGCGCAGTCCGCGTTGCGGATTGTTGCCACGGATAGGGCGGATCCGCCGCAGCAAACGGTGAGCCGTCTTGTCCATTTCCAGATGACGACCTTCTCGAATCAAGTTTTCGCCGCCGCGCAGTTCCGCGCCGAGGCCAAGCAGTCGCTCGGCGAACTCTTGGCCAAACAGAAATCGGTGCGCGACACGACGGCGAGACTTCGTGCCGTCCTGCCCACCTTCGACGAAGAACCGTGGACGGCGGCGCAGACGCGGCAGACGGAGATACGTGCGTATGCGGAAAAACTCGCCCGCGCCAAAGACGCCGCGCTCGGTTCCGCGCGCGTCGCCCTCGGCAAGGCGATCGCGGGGCCGCTCCCGGAAGCGGTGTCGCGCCTTGCGCGTATGTCTTCCGGAGACCCCGAAGCCCGGACGGAAAACGCGGCGAAGGCGGTGGCCGCGCAAGAGAAGGTGCTGCAACTTCTGGGGTTCGCCGAAAAGAGCATGGAGAAAAGCGAAATCTCGCAAACCCAGGCGGGGCTTCTCGCCATCCTCGACGGACTTCAAAAAGGACAGACCGCCAACCTCCGCGCCACGATGCGTGCCGTTGCCGCCAATGTCCCGAAACTCCCGGAAGCGCTCGCCGACACCGAAGACAACCTCGCACAGGATGCCGAGGCGATGGTCGGTTACTGTAACGCCCAGGCGAAACTCGATCTTGGCGATCCGGAATTCGCGGAAATCATGAAGCGGATCGCAGCGAAGGCGACGGAAATGAACTTGCACGACACGATGGTCGCGATTGCAGAGACCATGTCCTCCGACGAACGGGCGGAATTCGTCAAAGCCGTCGGCCAGCAGACCGTGGTGACGAACCAGCTGGAAAGCTTGCGGGCGATGTTGCGCGAACAGCGCGAGGGCGTGGTGGTGGCGCAGGAACAAGAGGCGCGTGCGACCATCCGGGAAGCCGCGAGCGCGATTAAGAAGTTGAAAGACGTCCAGGCAAAGATCGTGGACGCGCTCCGTGCGACCGGTTCGCAAGGTGATAAATCGGAAAAACTGGACGATGATACGCTGGAGGAAATCGTCGAATTGAAGGAACAGATGGCAGAGGCGATGTTGAAAGTAGCGACCGACCTCCAGTCCATGCCCGACCTTGATGCCGTGAACGAACTGGTCACCGACACCTATCAGACCTACGAAGAGATGAAACAGGAAAAAGGTTCCGCGAGCAACGCCGTAACGGAAATCGGGTTGCAGAAGGAAGATTTCATTCTCGACGCCCTTGCCGCGACGGGCGAAAAGGCGGACGAAATGGAGACCTTCCTCTTCCCGAAGCCCGACACGCGCAAAGCGAACACAGAGAGCATCGACAAAGAGGAGATGAAATCCGCCATCGGGCAAGTCACGATGCCGGAAGAGCTGCAGGATATTATCGGCGACCTCATGGAACAGGAGGAAAAGCTGGATAAGGAAGCCGATGACTCGGTTACAAACCAGGGCGCGGCCAATCCGGATCTAGGGTGGGGGATTCAGGAAGGCGAATTCGTCGATTACAGCGCGGCGGGCAAATCCGGGAACCAGACGCCGGACCACAAAGACCAGGACGGGCGTTCGCAGACCGGGCGGCAGGGAATGTCGGACGGCGAATTCATGGGGCGGACCGCCCATATCGCGGAAGGCGACAAAAACATCGACAAACGCCGGACGAAAGACTCCAGTCAGGCCGGCGATGTAGAAGAAGAGGGCCACACCGATGCGGTCGCGACGGGCGGCGGCAAGAACGCCGGTTACTCGCAGAACCGGGGTATGGAAGGCGGCGAAGGCGCGAAGCGCCAGGACTCGAAAGTCCCGGAATCCAACCGTTCCACGACGGAGAGCCAGTTGACGCGTAACTATGAAGTGACCTACGCGCAAGCCCAGAAAAACGGCTTGCCGACCTTCTCCCTGGGAAAGGTTGTCGCTCTCAGCCAGTTGCGGGAACTGCTGAAAAAACAGAACGCATCCCCGAAAAAGATCGAAGAACTGAGCAAAAAAATCCGTCAGGAACTCCGGCGCACGTACACCTCGTTAGAGAACGGCGTAAGCGGGATCGACATGGGTGCTTCCAACGCCGCCGAGAGTGCGGAAGAAGCCGTTTCCGCCATGCCGGATGAAGCCCCCGCCGAATTCCGGGAGATGGTCTCCGATTATTTCAAACAGATCGGCGAAATGAAATAACTGCTTATATGGCAACGTGGACGAAAGATGAAATCGTTTTGATGGACGGGACGAAAGTTTTCGCCCAGATGCCGGTTATCGTCTCGGCAAGCCGTTCGACGGACATCCCCGCGTTTTACGCCGACTGGTTCATGGAACGGTTGAAGTCGGGATACGTGAAGTGGTTCAACCCGTTCAACGGATTACCGCTTTACGTTGGCTTCCACAAGATGCGTCTTATCGTTTTCTGGTCGAAGAACCCCGCTCCAACGCTGTCGCATCTTGACGAGTTGGACAAACTCATTCCGAACTATTATTTCCAATTCACGCTGAACGACTACGACGCGGAGCGTATTGAACCGAACGTACCACCCGTGTCGGAGCGTATCGAGACGTTTCGGCAGCTGTCAGAACGGTTGGGACGGGACCGTGTGGTGTGGCGATTCGATCCGCTTATTCTCACAGATGGATTGACGGTGAGGAATTTGCTGGAGAAGGTGAAGCGGCTTGGGGATCAGATTGCGCCGCTGACCTCTCGACTCGTGTTCAGCTTCATCGACATTGCGGCGTACAAGAAGGTGGCGGCGAACATGGAACGCAGCGGCGTGCGGGCACGTGAGTTCACGCCTGACGAGATGGAAGAGATGGCGGCGGGCATTGGAGCGCTCGTGAAAGGGTGGGGCATTGCGACTGGAACGTGCGGAGAGCTGAAGGATCTTGACCGTTACGGTATCGAGCACAACCGCTGTGTGGACGATCGATTGATTATGAAGTGTTTCCGCCACGACCGTGCGCTTATGGAGTTCATCGGTGCCCGTTACGTGGAACCGGATATGTTCTCGAACCCCTCCGGTGGGTGGGTGCTGGACGAGTATCGGAAGGACAAGGGACAGCGTAAGGCCTGTGGGTGCATCATGTCGAAAGACATCGGCGAATACAACACCTGTCCGCACCTCTGCCACTACTGCTACGCGAACACGAGCGCCACAACGGCCATGGCGAACTGGAAGCAGCATTGCGACAATCCCCATGCGGAGACGATAACAGGGAAGATGAGAATCTGACGAATCCCAGATTCGGCAGATGGTTCCTCCATCTATTGTCTCACGCGGAGGAAAGAGCGGGGAGGGGCGCGCCCCGTCGCGACCAATCCAACGTGTGGTTCGCGGGGAGGGACGCGCTTCGTCGCGTCCGAATAGCGGCTGTCGCTTGTTGGCAGTCGGCTGTCGTGCGGGAGGGCGCGTGTCCCCACGCTCCGCATGGGAACGGACGCGACGAAACGCATCTCTTTGTAAAGGAGACAACAGGGACAACGCGCACTGCGCGTCCGTTCCCCTGAACCCGGCGGCCCTGGACAGGTAGGAGGAGACCGAAGTGCGGACGCCAATGTGCCGTTACTCCGCCCCTCCGCCGCTACCACCGGATTTATATAAATGCGGATGTGCCCTGAATTTGGGCTAATCGGAAATTAAACTTGCGATTAGCCCAAAATTGTGGTAGTATCTTTCTCATGAAAGCGAACATTCCAAGAGACATTGCACCCTATGCGAAAGCACTTGCCGCACAGTTTCCTGTCCTCTCCATTCAGGGACCGCGCCAATCAGGAAAGACGACGTTGGCAAAGACGCTTTTCCCCGATTACGGCTATGTCAATCTGGAGTATCCGGATCTGCGGGCAGAGGCGGAAATAGATGGAACCTCGTTTCTTCGCCTACATCCTGCCCCGCTCATCATCGACGAAGCCCAGCGTGTACCGTCGCTCTTAAGCCGGATACAAGTTATCGTGGACGAACGCTCCGGTGAAAACGGACTTTATATCCTTACGGGATCGCATCAACCGGCCTTGCGAGCCGGGGTGGGGCAGTCTCTCGCCGGACGTGTCGGCGGATTGACGCTTCTCCCGCTTTCTATTGCCGAACTTACGGCAGCCGGAATCTTTTCAGGACGGGAACAACGTATTGTCGAAGGGTTCATGCCACGGCTCTTCTCGGAACACCAGACCCCGCTTGAGCTTTACAGAAATTATGCGGAGACCTATCTCGAAAAGGATGTGTCCCAACTGACTCGACTACGGGAACGTCGCCCATTTGAGACGTTTGTCCGGCTTCTCGCCGGACGGGTGGGACAACTCTACAACGTAGGCGGAATCGCAGATGAAATAGGTGTCAGCGCCCAGACATTGCGAGGCTGGCTTTCCATTCTTGAAGCGTGCCACCTCGTATTTCTCCTCCCGCCATATTACCGTAATTTCGGTAAGCGGTTCGTAAAGACACCGAAAGTATACTTTTCTGAACCGGGGCTTGCATCGTGGCAACTTGGCATACGGGATGCCCGTCAAGCGGTTCGTGATCCTACATTCGGCGGCCTGTTTGAGAATATGGTCGTGGTTGAAGCGCTTAAAACAAGGCTTAACGCCGGACGTACGCCAGACCTCTACTTCATTCGCGATCAGCATGGCACGGAAATCGATCTTGTGATTGAAGATAGTGGCGTACTTCACCTTTTTGAAATCAAATCTTCCGCATCGTTCTCCCCAGACTTCACCAAAAACCTCGTTACCCTTCGCAAGGCGATTCCCGGTGTGGCGTCCGCAACCGTCGTGTACGGCGGCGATTCCCCCGCCGGGGTACATGACATTTTGTTTGTCCCGTTCCGCGACCTTGCCGCGCACATGAAGCGACTTGGGCTCGCATAAAATGTCTCCAGCGAAGGGCGTATCCGCGAATCGCACAAAAGCAAATAAAACCTTCTGAAAAATCCATTGCGGAATAAACGGAATCGTGCCATACTAGTTGCGTTTTGAGAATGAAAAAGAGGCATCGGCCGGGCAGAGCGGTTTTTGCACGGCCGGATGTCCGATACGAAAGGAGTTGCCAGATGAACGTAGGAGTATTCCTTTGCCTTGAGCCGTACACTTCTCTTGAAAACAACCTCCGCCTTGCGCGCGAGTACGGTTTTACCCACGCGGACATTACGGATACCCATTCGAGCGGCAGTATGTTTGCGAGCGCGGGGCTCTCCGCTTCGGTAAGCCTGGACGACAATCCGTTCGATGTCCGCCGCACGTTCGAGCGGAACGGTATCAAGATTATGACGCTAAGCGCGCACGCGCTGCTGCTGGAACCTTCTTCTCCCGCGAATTACGCGACGGCGGAAATCATGAAGGCGATCAAATTCGCGGCGGGCGCGGGGATTGAGTACGTGATCACCACCGAAACCTTCGCCAAAAGTGAATGGGCGAAGTCCCTCACCTACAAGGAGAAGGTGTTCATCGCCGCCGAAAAGCTCTACAACCCCTGCCGCATGGCGGCCGACTACGGCATCAAACTCTGCCTTGAACAGCACGGCCCCCTCACCGATACGATCGACGGCATCGCCGACATCATGGACCGTCTCGGAAATCCCGATTCGCTCGGCGTCAACCTCGACACCGGCAACAGCTGGCTCGGCGGCACGAATCCCGTCGATCTCGCGAAGAAGTACCACGACAAGATCTACCATATCCACTGGAAAGACCTCGGTCCCGAATGGCTGCCCAAGCGCGGAACGGTCTTCGGTTGCGGCTTCTCCACGATCGAGGTGGGCACGGGGTGTATCGACGTGGCGGGCGTGATCGAGGTTTTGAAGGACAACGCGAACATCAAGTATTCGACGCTTGAAGTCGGCGGCAGCGCGGAACTCCTCCGCCGCAGCGCGAAGTACATCGAAGACCGCTGGAACGCATAGAAAGAGGAGGCGCAACCATGGAAATGCAGAGGCGTGAATTCATCAAGGCGGCCGTTGCGGCGGGCGCCGTCCCGGTGTTGGCCGCAGAGGGCGGCAAACAGGCCACGGTCGTGGTCGTCCACGGCAAGGATTTGGTGAAAATGCTCAACCTCGGCGTTGCGAAACTGGGCGGCTGGGGCGCGTTTATCCACAAGGGCGACAAGGTCGCCATCAAGCCGAACGTCGCCTGGTATTCGACGCCCGCGCAGGGCGCCAACACCGCGCCTGAGCTGGTGCGTGAATGTGTCCTGCAGGCGGAGAAGGCGGGCGCGGAGAAGATCGATATCCCAGAGAATCCCTGCGCCCCCGAAAAGAAGGCGTTCCCGCAGAGCGGCGTCCAGGATGCGCTGAAGGGGACGAAGGCGCGCCTCTTCCGTCCGAACGCACGGGACGGTTATCGTGCGGTGGACGTTCCGAAGGGTAAGGTCTGCAAGACCGCCGAGGTTCCCAACGAGATCCTCGACGCCGACTGCCTCATCAATATGCCGGTTGCGAAACACCACGGCGGCGCCACGCTTTCCCTTTCCATGAAAAACTGGATGGGGTCTGTTTCCAACAAGACGCGCCGGGGGTGGCATCGCGACGGTCTGCACCAGTGCATCGCCGACTTCAGCACCTTCCTCAAGCCGAAACTGGTGGTGATCGACGCCTCGCGCATCATGCTCGACCACGGTCCGCAGGGGCCGGGGACGTTGGCGTATCCGGATGAGATCATCCTCTCGACGGATCCCGTCGCGGCGGATGCCTACGCGGCGACGCTCTTCAAGCACAAACCGTTCGATATCGGGTACATCAAGATCGGACACGAGATGGGAATCGGCTGCGGCGACCTGTCGAAGGTCAATGTCGTCCGTATCGAGGCGTGACGCATGGAGGTAGCCCGGGATGAAGAAGAACCTCATCCGTCTTACCGTCTTCCTGTTGTGTGCCCTTCTTGCATTGAATCTGTTCCTACCGGACGGGGCGAAACCGTTCTCGCTCTTCCTCCCCCGCGTCAGCCCGTTGTTGAGCTTTGCGGGGGCGTTGGGCGCGCGCCGGTTCGCGGGCTGGCTCTGCCTCTTCGGTGTGCCGTTGCTCTTGCTGGCGTTCTTTAAGCAGCGCTGGTTCTGCTGGCATGTGTGCCCGATGGGATTCGCTGCGGAAATGGTCGGCAAGCTGAACAAGCGCGGGGCAGGGCATATCCGCCGTGTCCCGTCGTTAAACAAGGCGCTCGCCCTCCTGGTTGTCGGCTCGGCGGTCGCGGGATACCCCGTTTTCCTCTGGCTCGATCCGCTCTGCATCTTCAACGGATTCTTTGCCGCCTTGCGGAAACCGTTCCTGTGGATGAGTTGTGCGACAGCGGCGGGATTTCTGCTGATCCTTCTTGCGAGTGTCGCCGCGCCGAACATCTGGTGTCACCGCCTTTGTCCGCTCGGCGGCCTGCAGGAACTGGTGGGGATGCCGTGGAAACGGTTCAAGTCGCGTAAGACCGCGCAGAAGGCGGTGTCGGATAACGCCTCGCCGTTGGACGCCCATGCGTCGCGACGCCTTTTCCTCGGAATTTTGGGTAGCGGTGTCGCCGGTGCCGGCGCCCGTTTCGCCCTTGGTGCCGGAAAGCCCGCCGTCCTCCGTCCGCCGGGGGCGGTCAAGCTCTCCTTCAACGCGCTTTGCGCCCGCTGCGGGAACTGTATGCGCGCGTGTCCTTACGGACTTCTCGTCCCGGATCTGGGGAAATCGGGCATCGACGGACTCTGTACACCGGTTGTCGCCTTCCGCCATCTCGACCCCTATCAGGAACAATACTGTTTCCAGGACTGCAAAGCCTGTACGGAAGTCTGCCCGACGGGTGCGCTCGCCCCCCTGACGGTCGAACAGAAGCACGAACGCCCGCTGGGCATCGCAGTTGTCGACCGTGCCAAGTGCGTGGCCTGGGCGGAAAAACAGTACTGCGTGGTCTGCCAGGAATATTGCCCCTATCAGGCAGTCCGCGAGGTTGAACGGAACGGTGTGATGTGTCCCGAAATCGATGCTGCGAAATGCCGTGGCTGCGGGGCGTGTGAAAGCGCCTGTCCCGCCGATCCAATCGCGATCATCGTAAACCCCTTGCCGCAAAAGTAGGGAAGGAGGAAAAAGCGGGAGGGTCGCGCCCCGTCGCGACCGATCCAACGATTTGTGGTTCGCGGGGAGGGACGGCTGTCGGCTGTCGTGCGGGGGGGCGCGTGTCCCCACGCGCCGCATGGGAACGGACGCGACAACCCCGTATTTTATTTAACGCAGAGGCGCGGAGACGCAGAGCGTGACGCCCCATGCCTTTGTGTCCTTTGTGGCTAAAACACGCGATACTGGTGCTGACCGTTGGCGGCTGGCTGTTTACACACTTGCACACGTACACATTAACATTTGCGCCGTTACGGGAGGGACGGGCTTTGTCCCGTCCGAATGGCGGATCTCGCTTGTCGTGCGGGAGGGCGCGTGTCCCCACGCGCCGCATGGGAACGGACGCGACAACCCCGTATTTTATTTAACGCAGCGCAGAGACGCGGAGGAAAGAGCGGGGAGGGATGCGCCTCCTTGCAAAGGAGACAACCTTTTTGTTGTTCCGGACGCGACGGTAATTTTGCCTTGCGTGGGCTAGGGAGTGTGGTATACTGTTCTCGTTTTTGTTGTTAAGGAGATTCATGGTATGAAACTTTCTCGTCGTGCTTTTCTCGGCTCCGCCATGACGGCGGCGGCCGGTGTTGCCCTTCCCGGATTCTGCGCCCCTGCCGGCGCGAAGAAGGCTGGGGCCGCGGTTCAGCTTTATTCCATTCGGGAATACATCGGAGGCCGTCGCGGTAAACCGGGCGTGGGTCTGGAACGCGCGCTTGCCGATTTGGCGAAAATCGGATACAAGGCGGTCGAGTTCGCCGGCTATTACGGCAACAAAGCCAAGGCGTTGAAGAAGATGTTGGACGACAACGGTCTCGTCGCCTGCGGCACCCACGTGGGACGCGGCGAGTTCGGTCCCGATAAGATCAAGGCCACGTGCGAGTTCAACCTCGGCTACGGCAACAGTCTCATCATCTGCCCCGGCGGGGGCAACTTCCCCGGCAAGGGGGAAAAACTCGATGACTTCCTGAAGATGCTCGTCGATTACTACAACAAAGCCGCAGAGACGGCGGCGACGTTCGGTTGCAAAATCGGGCTCCACAACCATACGCGCGAGTTCGAACTCAAGATGAAGGACGGTACGACGTACTGGGACTACTTCTTCCGCAACACCTCTACGAACGTCTGCATGGAGCAGGATGTCGGCTGGACCACCTGTGCCGGTGCCGATCCTTGCGCACAGTATGCCAAGTATCCGCACCGGTCTCCCACGCTCCACGCGAAGGAGAACGCCGGTTATCTCGACGAAAGCGGCCACCGCCGCTACGCGCCGGTTTTCGAGGGGATTCTCGGACAGCCCGCGAAGTTCAACGACGGCCGCACGGTCACGCCCGTGAACTGGGACGCGCTCTTCCCCGTGACCGACGCCGACGGTGTTGCATGGTACGTGGTCGAATGTGAGAAGAATGCCTCGAACTTGAAGGCGGTTACGGAATCCTTCAAGTTCCTCCAGTCCAAAGGCCGTTGCTAAACACGACGGTTTCGACAAGGCAGGGCAACTCCAAGAGTGCCCTGCTTTTTTTATCTCACGCGGGGAGGGACGCGCCCCGTCGCGACCGCATCGTGGTAGAACGGGTAGCTTGCCCGTTCAGGACTGTAGTTTTTCGCCGCAAAGGACGCAAAGGTCGCAAAGGAAGGTGGGGCAAATGTCACCGTGCCACAACACGAATCTGTCCTCTACCACCGCATTTTGAAAAATGCGGTGGTGGCATCTCTCCCGATTTTTTCTCCCGTGAGCGTGTAGCCGCGAACCAATCCGTTTGTTTCTCAAACACGCTCTTTCCGCCGCGTGGATCTTTGTGCTCTTTTCGTTCTTTATCGGCCTTACTGCAACATCAGGTCGAACCAGTTGTAACCGGCGTTGCCGCAGACCTCGACGACGGTTGTCGCGATTTCGTGGCTCCAGTCGGGGCGCCGCGCGAGGGCTTTGCGGTAGTCAAGCGCCTGCGCCACCGTCTCCGCGTCCGGCTCGGTACGTCCGAGGACGTTTCCCTTTTCCGCCGCCGCGTTCGTGAAGTACTTGAACTCCACGAGCTGCGCCGGCTTCGCGACACCGGCCTTCGGGACCGCGAGGAAGTCGCAGCGACCCTCGGAGGAGTTGTATTCCGTCTCGAAGGAATAGAACATCGGAAGGACGTCCATGCAGCGCGAGGTGAACGTGGTGCGGAAGAAGTTTTCGTTCATCTTGTCGAACGCCTGCGCGGGGACGCGCGCCTTCACGTAATGAAGCCAGTAGGCGTCGAAGAGTCCCTTCCACGAGCCGTCCCCGAGGGCGAGCGTCTCGGCTGCGATACTGAAGGCCGTACGCGCCTCGGACACATTCGCGAACTCGGAGAGTTCGTCGTAATAGTCCACAAACATGTTCTTGATCGTCAGGTTCGGGATGTTGAGCCGGAAGACGTTCTCGAACGTCAGGAGACCGAGGTAGTAGAGCGCGTACGGGAAGAACTCCTCCGAGAAGAACTTCGCGCGCCCGAATTTCGCGGAGAGGGAGCCGAAGTCAACCCGCTCGCCCGTTCCCCGCTCGATGTACCCGCGCACCTTGGAGAGCGCATTGGCAGGGGAGCGCGCGAGCCGCCGGAACCAGCCGATGTCCGTGCGTACGTTCGCGTCGATGATGTCCGGCGGCTGTCTGCCCTTGTGTGAGACGAAGTTGAACAGATACCAGTTGCAGATTGTCGAGTTGTAGAGCGGCTCGGCGTTCGGCGTGAATCGGTAACCGTCGTAGAAAGCCTTCAGGTCCGCGAGGACCGCATCGTGGTTGGATTTGTCGAATCCGTGCTCCGCATACACGTCGTCCACGTAGCGTTCCATCTGTCCCTGCGTGAAGCCGACGAGGTTGAGAAGTTCGGGATTGAGGCTCACGACCGTGCCGACGTTGAAGCCGCTCGAAAGGTCGTCGAGCGTGATCGGCAGCACGCCCGTGAAGTACGTGCGCCCGACCGTGCCGTCCGCGAGTCCCGCCTTGAAGGACTTGAAGAAGGACTTGAAGAACGACTCCCGCGTCGCGTCGCCCTTGGAGTCGTGCCCGCAGACCGCGTTGTACTCCATGTCGCGGTTGGAGACGACCAGCTCGTTCGTAAAGTTGTCGTACTCGTCGATGATGACGTAGAGCGGGGGGAGGTGGTTTTCGGCAATCACCTCTCGAACCTTGGTGATACAATCGGCCGGACCTGTCGCAGTTTTTATCTTCGACCAGTCGGCAAGTTTCCC
>JAGAEL010000168.1 GCA_017613085.1 Kiritimatiellia bacterium
GCGCATGGCATGGGGCGTCCCGTCGCGGACGCGGAGACCACGCTCGCCGTCCCGGAGTCGGGCGAGTACCGGGTACTCGTCCGGACGCGCAACTGGGTGGCGAGGTGGCGTCCCGACGCGGAGGCTCCCGGCCGCTTCCGCGTGTCGGTGGACGGTCGTCCCCTCTCCGCCGAACTGGGCGCGGGGAAGGACGGCGACTGGCATTGGCAGGAGGCGGGTAAAGTCAAACTTGCCGCCGGCCGTGTCCGTCTTGCCCTGCACGACCTGACCGGTTTTGACGGACGCTGCGATGCCCTGGTGTTGACCGATGATGTCTCGTTCTCGCCGCCCGACGATGTCCAGGCCCTTGAGCAGTTCCGCCGTGCGCACAAAGCGCTCACGAACGCTCCGGCCCCAGTCAAAACGGACTTGGTGGTGGTCGGCGGCGGTGTCGCCGGTGTTTGCGCGGCCATCTCGGCGGCGCGCCTTGGGCTTTCCGTCGCGCTCATTCACGACCGCCCCGTGTTGGGCGGCAACAACAGTTCGGAGGTTCGCGTCCACCTGGGCGGACGGACGAACATCGGCCCGTATCCCCGGCTCGGCGACGTGGTAAACGAAATCGGTCCGAAGGCGGGCGGGAACGCGAAGCCCGCCTCGCAGTACGAGGACGAACGCAAACTCGCCGCCGTCCGCGCCGAAAGGAAGATCCGTCTCTTCCTCTCCACCCGCGTGGTCGCGGTAGAGAAGCAAGGCGGGCGAATCGCGGCGGTTCTCGGCCGCGACATCGAGACCGGCGTGGAGACGCGCTTCGCCGCGCCGCTGTTTGCGGACTGCACGGGCGACGGCACGGTCGGCGCGCTCGCCGGCGCGGAATACCGCTACGGGCGGGAAGGGCGCGACGAGACCGGCGAACCGCTCGCCCGCGAGACGCCCGACAGAATCACCATGGGCGCTTCCGTGCAGTGGTATTCGGAGGCGGCGAACGAACCGGTCGCCTTCCCGGATATCCCTTGGGCGCTCCCGTTCACGGACAAGACGTGCGAACGGGTCAAGATGGGCGAATGGACGTGGGAGACCGGCATGGCGGTCGATCAGGTTCGGGACTTTGAACGTGTCCGCGACTACGGGATGCTCGTCGTCTATTCCAACTGGAATTTCTTGAAGAACCACGCAAAAGGGAAGGCCGACTACGCGAACCGGTATCTGGGTTGGGTCGCCTATGTTTCGGGCAAACGGGAATCGCGCCGCCTGATCGGCGACCTTGTGCTGGGCGAACAGGATGTCACCGGATACAACGTCTATCCGGACGCGACCTGCTGCACCACCTGGTCGATCGACCTGCACTATCCCGATCCGCGGAACACCGCCCATTTTCCCGGACAGGAGTTCAAATCCATCTGCAAGACGAAACGCATCTATCCCTATCCGATCCCTTACCGCTGTTTCTACTCGAAAAATGTCGGCAACCTCTTCATGGCGGGGCGCCACATCAGCGTGACGCACGTCGTGCTGGGGACTACGCGCGTGATGCGGACGACGGGGATGATCGGCGAGGTCGTCGGGATGGCGGCGTCGATCTGCAAGAAACATGCGTGTCTGCCGCGCGCGGTCTACACGGACTACCTCGCGGAATTGAAAGTGTTGATGACGCAGGGCGTCGGCACGGGCGTTCCCCAGCCGCCGCAGGGGTATAATCTGGGCGGTACCTTGAAGCAGCCGCCTGTGAAAAAGGACACCGACAAGGCAAGGTAGGCGTGGGATGGCGAGTCTAGTCGTTTTTCAGGAAAACACGATTCCGTATTTCGCGGTTGCGGAACGCCATATCCGGCGCCTGCGCGACGAACTTCCCGGTTTCGAGGTGTGCTGGTGCCGCACGGAGGAGGCGTTTCTCCACGCGCTCCCGAAAGCCGCCGCCGCGTGTACCTGGCGTTGGGAGGAGGCTTGGTACGGTATCGCGCCGAACCTTAAAAAAATCGCCACGCCCGCCGCAGGGCACGACTTTTTCCCGCCGGACAAACCGCCGCAAGTCCAGATTCATCACGGTTCCTACCACGGGGAGTTCATGTCCGAAACCTTGCTCGGCATGATGCTCGCGTTCAACCGGGGTATCCTGCCGTCGCACCGTTTCCAACTGGAAGGGGACCTTTGGCCGCGCTACCGGCTTCCGGACGTTCGCTCGATCCGGCATACCCACGCGGTCTTCATCGGGATCGGCCATGTGGCGGCCTACGCGGCGGCCGTGTTGAAACCTTTCGGAATCCGTGTCACCGCGTTCTGCCGCCATCCGGAACGCGCCGTCCGCCCCGCCTGTTTCGACGCGGACGACAGCATCCTGTCGATGGAGGGACTGGACGGCGTGTTGCCGGAAGCGGATCACCTTGTGCTGATCCTGCCGGGCGACACGGGGACGGACCGGCTGCTCGACGCGCGGCGGATCGCGTTGTTGCCGGAACACGCCGTCGTCTACAACATCGGGCGGGGGAACAGCATCGACGAAGCCGCTCTCGCCGACGCGCTGGACTCCGGCGCGATCCGGGGCGCCTGTCTGGACGTCTTCGCGAGAGAACCGCTTGAGACCGCCTCGCCGCTTGCGAAAGACCGCCCGAACCTGCTTCGGTTACCGCACGCCTCGGCGTTCGATCCCGCGTATATGGACCGTTTTCTCGATGAAGCGATTCCCTGGCTCAAGGAGGATTTGGCATGAAGGCGCAATACCGTGTTCATAACGTGGAAGAGACGTGGGCCGTGGCGAAGGCGTTCGCCGCGAAGTTGGAACCGGGCGATGTCGTCGCGCTGGAAGGAGACCTCGGCGCGGGCAAGACGACGTTCGTGCAGGGACTCGGGATGGCGCTCGGCATACGGCGTCCCCTGACCAGTCCGACATTCACGATTTCGGTGGAATATAAGACGCCGCGATTCACGTTCGTCCACATGGATCTCTACCGGTTGACGGGGCCTGACGACCTTCTCGCCATCGGGTATCCGGAATACCTGGAGACGGGGGCGGTGGTCTGCGTCGAATGGCCGGACCGCGCGGGAAACCTGATCCCGCCGAACGCCTGGCACATCGCCTTTTCGTTGACCGACGAAGAGGAGGTTCGTGATCTCGCCATTTCGCGTAACGGGGGGGACGCATGATTTCCGACCATGTGAAAGAAGACGTCCGCTCGAGGATCGACATCGTAGACCTGATCGGCGCGTACCTCTCGTTGAAGAAGAAAGGCGGGCAGTTCTGGGCCTGTTGCCCGTTCCACCACGAAAAAACGCCCTCCTTCAGCGTCAACCCTTCCAAGCAGTTCTACCACTGTTTCGGGTGCGGCGAACACGGCGATATTTTCACCTTCCTGATGAAGATGGAGGGACTCTCCTTCGGCGATGCGTTGCGTAAGCTCGCCGAGAGGGTGGGGGTTCCGATTGAAGAAAAAAAAGACCCCAACGCCATCCTCCGGAACCGGCTTTTCGCGCTCCATGCGGAACTCGCGGAGTTCTATCAACGGTGCCTCAAAACCCTGCCCTCCGCGCAACTTGCCCGCGACTACCTGGTCAGCCGGAAGCTGGACGGGGAAATCGTGGAACGCTTCGGCATCGGGTACGCGCCCGCGTCGAAATCGGGGAACGTCCTGCTGAAATGGGCGGAGAAGCACAAATACACGGTGGAGGAATTGATCGAGGCGGGCATCGCGCTGCCCCCGAAATACGAGAACCGTCCGAACGACTTTTACGATCCGTTCAAAGGCCGCCTGATGTTTCCGATCCGCGACGCGCAGGGGCGCGTCGTCGCGTTCAGCGGGCGTATCCTCGTGAAGAAGGAAAACGTCGGGAAATACGTGAACAGCCGCGAATCGGAAATCTTCAAGAAAGGCCGTGTCCTGTACGCGCTCGACCAGGCGGCCCGCAACATCGTCAAAACGCCCCACCGCGAGGCCATCATCTGCGAAGGGCAGATCGACGTGATCCGTTGCCATGCCTGCGGTTTCCCGACGGCGGTCGCCTCGGAGGGGACGGCGTTTACCAAAGACCATGTTACCTTGCTTAAGAAGACCGCCGATTCCGTGACGCTCCTGTTCGATGCCGATGCCGCCGGAAAGAAGGCCGCGCTGCGCACGGGGGCTCTCTTTCTGGCGGAAGACATTCCCGTCCGCGTCGCCTCCCTCCCGCCGGGGGAAGACCCGGACTCCTTTCTGCGCGACAAAGGCCCGGCCGCGTTCCGCGAGGTCCTGGATGCCGCGATCTCCATAACCGCTTTCCAGGTGGCCGCGCTGCGTTCGGCGGAGAAAGACCCCGGAACGATCGACGCCGTGAGCCGGATTACGAAAGCCGTCCTGGAGATGATTTCCAATTGCAGCGGATCGGTGACCCGCGCCCACCTGTTGCAGGAAGCGTCGGAACTGCTGCACATTCCGCTGGTCGCGTTGCAGGAAGATTTTGAAAAGGCGCGGGAAGAGGCGAAAAAACGGGCGGAACTCGTCGAACGTTTCCGTAAGTCCGAACCGGCGGCGAAAGCCGCGCAGGAGGAGCCTGAAATAAAAGCGGAGGAGGACGGGGAAGAGAAAAATCTCGCCGCGCTGGACGAATCGGGCGCGGCTCCGTGTCCGCAACCTCCGCCGCGTCCGGAATACCAGCTTTGTGAACTGCTTGCGGAATTTGAACACGACTCGGAAGTTGTCGGCCTGGTCAAAACCTATCTTCCTCTCCACCTCCTCTCCCATCCGCTCTCGCGGGGATTCATCGACACGATTCTGCAAGAGCAGGAGACGGGGCAAGATAGGTTGCCCGCGTTCTGTGCGTCAAGCCCAGACGAATGGAAGCCGTTCCTCGACGCGCTGATCACGAATGACGCAAAAATGATGAGTGCGCGGGAATTCTCAAAACAGGAAGCCGCGCAATCGTTGATCCGGGCGGTCTGGGTGGAGGCGTATAAGAAAAAACGCGGCGCTCTCGCGGCGGACGATCAGTCGTCGGAAGCCGTTCAAGAGAATTTCCGCCTCTCCATCCTGATCAAGAAACTTCAGACGCTGCCCTGGGAGAGACTGGAATCGATCTTGAATCCGGATGCCGGACGGAATGTGGCACCGCCGGTATCGGGGGAAACCTCCGTCCCTCCCGTCACTGGCCCGGCCGCCCCGATCCAGGTTCCCGCCCCGCCGGAGGAAACCCCTTTTGACGACGTGTACGTGGAAGAAAGCGAAATCTCCCCCGACGAATTTCTGGGGTGATGCGGAGAGGGTCGCGCTCCGTCGCGACCGTTCTCGCGTGGACATGAACCCCCGCACGACAGGCGACACCCGACACCCGACAGCCGCCGCTCGGTCGCGACGGGGCGCGCCCCTCCCGCTCTTTCCTCCGCGTCTCTACGTGAGATAAAAACGACAACAAGGACAACAAAGGACAACAAAAAGGTTGTCTTCTGTTGTCATGGTTGTCTCCTTTAATAAGGAGACTCGGACGAAACAGTCCCATTCCTCCCGTGAGCGGCGTAGCCGCGAATCAATCCGTTTGTTTTAGCCACAAAGTGGCACAAAGGACACAAAGGTATGGGTCGTCACGCCCTGCGACGCCGCGCGTGAAAAAAAGGCAGATGGGAGGGACACCCCCGGGGACTGTCGGGCGTCGGCTGTCGAATGTCGTGGCCGCCGTGTCGCCCGTTGCGTGTCGCTTGTCACAGTCACGCCGGACGGGCAGCTTGCCCGTTCCAAGGTTCGGCGGTATTCATAGTACCTCTCTCTGCTCGTCCCTCCCGCCGTTGCCCCGCTGGACGGAACGGACGGCGAGGGCGGCGGTCGCGAAGGCGGCGCTCAGGTTGTAACCGCCGGTCGGTCCGTCGATGTCAAGTACTTCACCGGCGAAATATAACCCTTCGCAGAGACGCGAGGACATCGTTTGGGGGTCTACTTCGTCCAGCGGGACGCCGCCGATGACGGCGATGGATTCCTTCAAGGGGCGCGTCTTGGGGGTTTCGACGCGGAACGTCTGTCCGTCCGCCTCCCATTCGAGTGTGAACGCGCGCGGACATTCGCGCCCGGTGTAGCGGCTGGCGTTGTAGGCGGCCGCGCCGCCCAGCCCCCACGACAGGCAGTCCAACTGGCCGTCTCCCTCGTAGACGGCACGCCCGTCGATCCGTATCCGCACGGTCGTACGGGGCAGGGTACGCCCCGCGTTCCGATGAATCCAGGGATGTTCGAAGACGAACCCGACAAGTCCGGGACGATAGGGTACAAGCGTGTGTCCCAACGCCTGCGCCCACTTCTGGCCGTCGCCGACGGAACCCGTCTTCGGGTAACCGACGCCGCCTGTCGCGATGAGGACGGACTTCGCCTGTAACGCGAACGTCCGCGTCTGCACGGAAAAAAGTCCGTTTTCCTTCCGTATGCCGAGGACTTCCGCGTTGAGGCAGATCGGCGTGGCGGTGTCGCGCAAGGTATCGACAAGGGCGTGAGCGATATCCGTCGCTTTTTCCGAGGCGGGGAACACGCGCCCGTCGCCCATCGTTTTCAGCGGGACGCCGTGACGCCCGAACCAGGCCATCACGGAGCGGGGCGGCATCGCGTTTAACGCGGGGGCGAGAAACGATTCCATCGCGCCGCCGAAATCGGCCAGCATCTGCGCGACGGGGATCTCCTTGGTCAGGTTGCAACGCCCGTTCCCGGTCATCAACAGCTTGCATCCCGCCCGGCTTTTACGCTCCAGGAGCAACGCGGGGAGACCGGCCTCCCCGGCGAGGCAGCCGGCGAACAATCCCGCCGCGCCGGCGCCGAGGATGGCAAGCGGAAGCACCGCCGGCGGCATCCCCGGCTTTCGGGAAGAGGGCGGGGAAAATCCGGAATCCGGCGGACGGGAACGCCCCGTGTTGCGCGGCTTCCTCTCCCCCCTTGGCGGAACAGGTTTCGGGGGGCGGTCCCAGAATCCCGAAATGTGCGGCATATCCCGCCTACTTCCACGTTGTGTAGTCCGACCAGGCGCGGCGCATCCCGTGCCATTTCGCGGGGGCGGTGTCCGGGTAGCCGAGCGGAAGGAAGGCAACCGGCACGATGTTCTCCGGCAGGTCAAACTGCTTCCGTGTCTCCGCCGGGTCGAACCAGGCAACCCAGCAGGTGCCGAGCCCCAGTTCCGCCGCTTCGAGCGCGAGGTGGGTGGCGAAGATCGACGCATCCGAGACACCACATTCCCACCCGTCGAATTCGCGTTTCCAGGCGGCGTTCCGGTCGTAGCAGACCAAGAGAAGGACGGGGGCACCGAAGGTGCATTTCGTGCATTTCGCCGCTTTCTCGCGCGCTTCGTCCGAGGTGAGGACGTACAGGCGCTGCGGCTGGTTGTTGCATCCTGTCGGCGCGCTGGCGGCGACCGAAAGCAGTTTCTCCAGTTTTTCCCGTTCGACAGGTTTCGACTGGAACTTACGGACGGAATACCGGGCTTTCGCCAATTCTTCAAACGTCATGGTGGCCTCCTTGCTTACATCAACCCTGCGACGGCGGCGCCGATCACCGGGCTTTCGTCGACGCGGATCAGGTCGTAATGCAGCCCGCGCGGTTCGAGCAGCTTCTGGAGTTCCGCCTGGACAAGGCTGCGGAACTGCGCGGTGCGCGTGCGGTGGTAGGTCGAGCCGTCGATATTCACGCAGACCGGGCGGGCGGGATCGCGTCCCTCGCCGGTTTTGCAGATCGCGCTCGCGATGTTGACCGCCGTCAAGATTGCCGCACGGACATAGACCGGCGTGCAGAGCTGGATCACGCGCTCGGCGTCCTGCGCCGTGAAGGCGGCGTCGAGGAAGGGGTTGTCCGCTTCCGGTACACCGCCGCAGAAGTCGTCCAGTTGCTTGTTCGCGACGGTCGTCCAGGAACGGACGGCATCGCCCGCGCCGGCGGAAAGGATGCCCGCGCCGGCGGCTTCGCAGAGGATGGTGTACCCGATGCGGCCGAGGTAGGCGCCGGAGATCATCTTCTCGAACGTGTAACAGCCGGGGTCGATGGTGGCCGCGTCCATCATCGCGTCGAAACGGGATTGCGGCTGCCCCTTGAACGCGCCGGATTCGACGTTGATCGCCATCGTCGCGCCGGGCTTCAGGCCGTTGCGCTTGACGATGTTTTCGGTCTTTTCGGCGTAGGCCGTGTTGGTGCCGGTTCCGAGGATGAACCCGACGTAGGCGGAGTAGGGGCGGGAGACGCCGACGCTCTTGCCGGCGAGCAGGGTCGCCACGGTGTCGTTCAAGATGACGACGCGGCGGTTATGGCCGAGCTTCGCGAGATGCCGCTTCAGCCCGGTGCCGATCAACGTGCCGACGACGGACGGGACTTCGATCTGCTTGGTCCACTTGAGCAGCCGGGCGTCGCAGTCGGGCAGGATTTCCGCCGGATAGGAGAAACAGAAACCGATTGAATCGGCGGACGCGACGACCGGTTCCAGGAAGCGGGCGAAGGTGTCGTAGAATTCGTTTTCGCTGATTTCGCCCTTGCTGCCGGGCATGAGTCCACGGACGAAAGAACCGATCTCCGCCTTCCCGTCCTTCCCGATGGAGACGACTGCCGTGCGGAGGTTGGTCCCGCCCGCGTCCAGCACGACTACCGGGGTCTCCGTCTTGACGGGGGCGTCCGGGTCGATAAACGAGGGGATCATCTGGAGGGAGGAGGGCGCGCCGCGCAGTCCCGCGTCCATTTCGCGGAGGAATGCGTCCAGCAGTCCTTCCCGGTCGATTCCCGCCGGGTCTAGTCCGTTTTCTTTCAAGAAATCCTTCATCTCGTCCTGCATACGAAACTCCGTAGTGGTTAGTGGCTAGTGGTTAGTGGTTAGTGGCTAGTGGTGAGAGCCTACAGATCGGAAAAATCGTCCTTCTTGCCGTGCTTGACGGGGGGCGTCTCTCCCGGTGCGGCGTCGGCCGGCGAAACCGCCGGGGCGGCGTCCGGTGCCGTTGCCGGTTCTTCGGAGGCGGGCATGATCGAAGTTCCCAGCCCCGGTTCGGCAATCGTATCGGGCGACTCCATCAGAAGCTGTTTCTCGGAGGCGGAAACCATACGTCCGGGAATGTAGATGTCCTTCAGCCCGACACGCAGCTTGATGGCCTTGACGTTCGCCCAGGGGAAGTCGCTGTTCTTGTGGCAGATGGGGAGGTCGGGGAACATCTCGCCGGGCTTGATGCTGAGCGGTTCCTTCATGCGGGCAAGGAGGTCGCGGTTCAATTCGGGGAGCTGCGCGAGCAGGGGGCGGACGGGGGTGCTGGGCACCGAATTCTGGGAATCCATGACGAATTCGGCCTTCAATTCGGGAATCACGACCGGGTAGTTACCCCGGTTGACCACGGAAAGAACCCCGTAGGCGACCTTAATCGGCAGGCGCTTGTTGAAATCGCGCGATTCCTTCGCGTTCTCCGCGAAGGAGGTGAACACATACTGGATGCCGCGCTCGTTCTTCTCCCCGTACCAGCCCGGCTTGTAGAGCGAGGTGTCTTCGGGCAGCGGGCCTTTGGGCGCGTCCACAGGCTGCGCGACCACCTGGGTCGGCACGTCATCCCCGCCGTCGGCCGGAAGGACGACTTTGCGTAATTCCAGATAGACGGCGCGCAAGAGGGAACCCCCGACAACGGCGATCATCACGATGGCGGCAAGGATCCGGTTGCGTACGGTCCGGCTGCGGGCGCGGACTTGCAGGAGGATCGCGTAGAACAGCATGAGGAACGCGACCAGGGAGAACGCCCCCGCGATGATGCCCAGGTATTTGTTGAGGGGTTCGTTGTTGACGGAGGCGATGGATACCGTGATCAGATAGACGATCAGGCCGATCGACGCAGCGCCGATGCAGACCGCTGAGACCGAGTTTGCCTTCTCGCCCGCACCGTAACTCGGCGGCCGCGAAGTACGGTGATGGGTGTGGTGGTGATGGTGGTGCCGGTGTTCGCCGGCTGCGTGTTCGTGATGATGCGAAGGCTCACGCCCGCTCTCACGATCCCGTTCTTCTGTTGTTTCGTTCATTTCGTTCTCGTTTCCAATGCGTTCCGTAAAAGAGGCAACAGGCGGAGGGCGACCTGGACGTTGCCCTCCTTGTTCGGATGATCCGTCTCGTCCCAGTAGGGGGGAAGCCGGTTCGGCTTCACGTCAACCTGGAGGTTGGGGAGATAGAGACACCCGTGTTTCGCGCAGACTTCCCGCTCCATCTCGGCGATGGCCGCCGCGAGGGGGAAGCGTATAGGCTGGAACTCCGTGCAGACTTCGTTCCAGAAGTCGCGGTCCCCGAAACAGCTCGCGACGACGACCCGCGCCCCCGCCTGACGCGCCGCGACGACCATCCACTCCAAATCGTCCCGCATTTCTTCGACCGTGCGCTGCGCCCGCCAGAAGTCGTTCGCACCGAGCGCGATCAAGACGGCGTCCGGGCGTTGCGCGAGGACATCCTTCTCAAACCTTCTGCGCCCCCCGTCAAGCGTGTCGCCGCCGATTCCCGCATCGATCACCCGGACGTCCGGCATCCGTTCCGCAAGCGCGTCGCAATAATGCCCCCCCGGTCCCCCGCAGGAGGTCAGGCTGTCACCGATGCAAACCAACACAGGCCGCCGGTCACGCGCACAGGAAGCGAACAGAACCACGGTCGCCAGAAGGCTAAAAAGCTGAAAACATCTCTTCACGCCCTTTATCTTAGCACAACGGAACCAAAACGAAAAGCATAAATCACACACCCAAAACTACTTGCCGAGGGCGTCCAGGATGAGGGTACCCCACGTCATCCCGCGCAGGAACTGGTCGAGGCCGAAGGATTCGTTCGGGCTGTGGATCTTGTCCTTCTCCTGACCGAATCCAACAAGGAGCGGCGCACCGCCTGAGACGCGGCGGAGTTCGGAGACGACCGGGATGGAGGCGCCTTCCCAGTGGAAGACGGCGCCCCGTTCGTCCAGTTTCCGCAGTTCCTCCGCCGCGATGTGGAAGACGGGGGCGTTCACGTTGAGCCGGAAGCCGGGGGCACCGAGATGCACCTCGGTGATGGAGGCCGTCAACCCCTTCGGACAGTGCGTTTTCACATGGCGTTCGATACATTCGAACACGTGGCTGGTCGACTGGTCGGGAACGAGGCGGATGGAGATTTTCGCAAACGCCTTGCCCGGGATAATCGTCTTCGATCCCTCGCCGGCATAGCCGGAGTGGATGCCGTTTACCTCGATGGTCGGACGGAAACAGCCACGTTCCACGGCGGAGACGCCCGTCTCGCCGCCGACCGGCGCGACGCCCGTTTCACGTTCATACGCTTCCGGCGAAACCTCTCCCTCTGCGGCGAGTTCCAGCTCTTCGGGCGAGGGCGGGCAGATGCCGTCCTCGAAGCCTTCCACGGCGATACCGCCGTCGGGACGGTGCAGGGAGGCGACCAGTTCCGCGATCCCCTGCGCGGGGTTCGGCGCAAGGCCGCCGTGCGCGCCGGAATGGAGGTCGTAGTCCGGCCCTTTCAGTTCAAGGGTGAAATGCTGGACGCCGCGAAGCCCCGCGACGATCGCGGGACGGTTTTCGGGGGCTGCGGAGGTGTCGCACACCAGCAGCACATCGGCCTGGAGGCGGTCGGCGAGTTTGGGGAGCAGGTTGAACAACGCCATGCTGCCGTTTTCCTCTCCGCCTTCAAGGACGATTTTCAAGTTCGGCAGGGAATCACCGCGTTCGATCAACGCCCGCATACCGTTCAGGAACGAGAAGAACTGTCCCTTGTCGTCCTGCGCCCCGCGCGCGTAGACGCGTCCGTCCTCTTTCAGCGTCGGGATGAAGGGAGGCGTTTCCCACAACTCCAGCGGATCCGGCGGCTGGACGTCGTAATGCCCGTAGAAGAGGACGGTCGTCGCCGCGCCGGTCGTGCGTTCGGCGAAGAGGACGGGGACGGGGAGTCCTTTGTCGGGCGTGAGGATTTCACAGGCGAAACCGAGCGGCCGGAGCCAGGCTTTCAACCAGGCGGCGGCGCGGGCGCAGTCGCCGAGATGGCGTTCTTCCGCGCCGACGGTCGGAATCTTCAACAGGTTGAAGTAGTCTTCCAGTATACGGTGGCGGTTTTCTTCGTAGTAACGGGCGGCAAACGTGGTGTCCATCAGGATTCTCCTTGTTTCAAAAAGGTTTCGGCGGCGGGAGGTTGACGCAGCGTCCGGCGAAGGCGTCCGCCGCTTCCCGCCACATTTCGGAAAGGGTGGGGTGGGCGTGGATGGTGGAGGCGACCTCTCCGAGCGTCAGCCCCGCCGAGATCACGACGGCAGCCTCGGCGATCAGTTCGGAGGCGTGTGTGCCGGCGGCGACCGCGCCCAGTGCCGCCCCCGTATCGGCGTCGCCGATCCACTTGACGAATCCGGATGTGTCGTCCTCCACGAGCGCTTTCCCGCAGGCGATGTAGGGGAAGTAACCCGTTCGTACGTGGTATCCTGCGGCGACGGCTTCGGCTTCGGACAGTCCCGCCTGTCCGATTTCCGGCATGGCGAAAATCACCGACGGCGGCGGCATCTCGGAGGCGGTTGACGCTTCGCCGCAAATTTTCGCGACGGCGGCGAGACCTTGCGCGGTGGCGGTGTGCGCGAGAAGCCGTGAACCGCTGACGACATCCCCTGCGGCGAAAACGCCCGGGACGTTCGTCGCACCGTCGGCATCGGTAAGGATCGCGCCGGCGGCGTCCGTCCGGACGCCGGCCGCCGCAAGATTCAACTTCGCCGTACAAGGTACGCGGCCGAGGGCGTACAGGAGGGCATCGCCTGAAACCTCGCGCCCGGCGACCCGGCCGCTTACGGTTTGCCCGTCGGCGCGAATCTCTTCCAGCGTCGCACCGGTCAGGATCGTTGCAGCGTTCAGGGGTCTGGCCTCGGACATCAACGTATGCACGAGACGGCGGGCGTCGGGATCGACGCCGGGCAGGATATCCTCGCGTTGTTCCACGAGCGTGACGTGCGAACCGAGCCGGAGGGCGATGCCCGCCAGCTCGACTCCGGTCACACCGCCGCCGAGCACAATCAGGTTTTTGGGAAGGGACATGAGGGAGAGGAATGTCTTGCTGTCCATCACGTTCGGCGCGGAGCGGGGCAGGAACGAGGGGAAGGCGGGGACGCTGCCCGTCGCCACCAGAATGTTCCGCGCGGTCACGATGCTCTCCGCGTCGGGCGTTCGGACGCGGAGGCGGTTCGCCGACTCAAACGAAGCCCGCCCTTGGATGACTTCGACACCGTGCTGGTGCAGAAGCAGATCGATGCCTTTTTGGAGCTTATCGACGATAAAGTCCTTGCGGGACACGATCATGGAATAGTGGAAGGAACAGTTTTTGATACGGACGCCGTGTACCGAAGCATAGCCGATCCCGTCATCGACAAAGGCGGCGGACTTGGCGAGCGCCTTGGTCGGGATGCAGCCGCAGTTCAGGCAGACGCCGCCCAGTTTACCCGCTTCGACCAATGCGACACGCAAACCGTTCCGGGCGGCGCGGACGGCGGCGGGGTATCCGCCCGGTCCCGCGCCGATGACCAACAAATCGAAATCCGGCATCAGGCGGTTCCTTCCTTGATTGTTAGAGAATCCACTTCAGGCAGAAGTAGAAGAACGCGGGGGCGAAGACCAGGCTGTCGAACATATCGAGAATCCCGCCCATTCCCGGAAGCAGGGGGGCGGAATCCTTGACCTCCGAGAGCCGTTTGAAATGTGATTCGACCAAGTCGCCGAGCAGCCCGATAACCGCCAGCGCGCCGGCGAGCGACGCCGCCTGGGTGTAGGTGAGCTTCCGCAGGGGATCGAGCGGGAGGGACGGGCAGGCGCGCGCGAGGGCGACCAGCCCGATTCCGAACGCGAGACAGAAAAGCAAACCGCCGAAGAAGCCTTCCCAGGATTTTTTAGGGGAAATCTCCGGGAGGAGCTTGTGTCTGCCGAAGGGGATGCCGAACGCCAAGCCGCCGACGTCGTTGAACTTGACGAGGATCGCCAGGTAAAGGGCGAGGTAGATGCCGGTACGGTTGGGGGAGAGTTCGCCGATCCCCGTCGCCCCCCACTGGGCGAGGCGGATGAAGAAGACCAACATGAACGGCAGGTAGAAGAACCCGAGAAGGGTCACGGCGGCATACTGGAGCGAACGCGCCGTCTTGGGCAGGAACATGGTGCGGAACAGAAAAACGAATAACAGTGCGCCGAGGACGGCGTCTCCGTAGGCGGAGACGGGATGCCCGTACGGGAAAAGGAAACAGAACAGCAGCCAGACCGATCCCATCGCCACGCCCCAGGCGGGGCTGCAGACGGCGCGCGGGGCGCCGTACCGCAACATTCCGTAGAATTCGTACTGACAGCGGCACGTCATCGCCAGAAGCAATAAAAACAATAGCCAGCCGGGCGCGAACAGCAGGACGGCAAGCCAACACGCGCCGACAATCAATCCGGCTAGAACTCGTTTTCCCATGTTTCCTTTCCTCGCGTACTCTTGCAACGTTTACACCGTTCGACAGGCGGGAAAAACGTTAAGGCCGCAGCATCCCCGGGGGCGGAGGCGGCGTTCCGGCGGGGGAAGGCGACGGTGACGGCGGGGGAGGCGTAATCCCGGGGGGCGGGTACGCACCCTTTACGTTGTTGTGGTGATGCACGCCCGGCTGCGGTTGTGGCTGCGGTGGCGGCGGCTTGGGCTGGCGGACGGGGATCCGCAAGCGCTGTCCGACGCGCAGACGGTCGGCGCGGGAAGGAGGCATCTTGTTCAGTTTCAGGATCGCCCGCTGGCTCACGCCGTACCGGACGGCGATACCGGAAAGGGTTTCGCCGTGCCGGACGATATGGATCCGCTCGCCCGGCTTCGCGGGAGCGATGGCGGGGGGATTGCCCCGTCCGGGTGTTGGCGGGATCAGGACGTCTGCCGAACAAACGGCGGAGAGGAAAATCCCGGCAATGGGAATCCCCGTTTTCAACGCATGCTGGATCGTGGACTGGATGTGGCGGTTTCGCGGATTCAACTTCATCTGTATTCCCTCCTGAAAGAAAACAACGTCATTTTAACACGTTCACCTAGAACTGGCGAGAGAAAAATGAACCTGAATCGTGGGGTTGCGTCTTGGAGGTTTCTATGGTAGGCTTCCCGCCTGTCAAACAACGTCTCGGCGGGGATGGTCCCGCGCCGGGGCGTGGTCAAGGAGAAACGAGATGAAGGGAACGATGAGGCTTCCGAGCGCGACGGGCGTCGGCGAAATTGTGTGTGAAAAGATTCTGGACGAGGAACTGGACGGGAAGTGCGGGCTTTACGCGAAGGTGACGATTCCCGCCGGCGCGGTACTCGGCTACCATGAACACCACGGCAACGGCGAAAGTTACTTCATCCTGTCGGGCGAGGCCGTCTACGATGACAACGGCGTCAAGCGCGTGATCCGTGCGGGCGACTCCACGTGGACGCCCGACGGGAGCGGGCACGGCGTCGACAATTCCGCCGGTAAAGAGGCGATTGTCTTCATGGCGTTGATCGTCAACAAGTAACACCGTTTTCGATAGGTTCCCTGCATGAAACTTGAGGATGTCGTGAAGTGGACGGGGGCCTCCGTGCAGGGGTCTCCGTGTGGATTGTGTACAAGCGTGACGCAGGACAGCCGGGCGGTCAAGCCGGGGGCGTTGTACGTCGCGCTGCGCGGCGCCCGTTTCGACGGGCACGCCTTCGTCGCCCCCGCCTTGCAGCAAGGCGCGGTCGCCGCGCTTGTCGAGGCGGGACGGGAAATCCCCGGCGTCGCCCCCGACGCGCCGCTCCTCCGTGTGCCGGACACCTACGCCGCGTTGACGCGTCTGGCCGCCGGGTGGCGTTCGACCTTCCGCGCGCCGGAAACGAGGCTTGTGGGGTTGACGGGGTCTTCCGGCAAGACGACCACCCGCACCATGACGGCGACACTCCTCGCCGCTACCGGCCGCAAGGTCGCCTCCACGTCGGGGAACTTGAACAACCACATCGGCCTTCCTCTCTCCCTCCTTGCGATGGAGCAGGGGACGGCGTTCGGCGTCTTTGAAACGGGGGTGAACCATCCCGGCGAGATGGACGCGCTCGCCGCGACACTCCGTCCCGATGCCGTGATCGTCACGAATATCGGGACCGCGCACATCGAATTTTTCCGCACAAAGGCGGGCATCGCGGGCGAGAAGGGGAAGCTGCTCGCCGCGCTTCCCCCGGACGGGTTCGCCGTGTTGAACACGGAGACCGATTGTTTCGAAATGCTCGCCGGGATGACCGGCGCGCGGAAGGTGACGGTTTCGTTCAAACGCCGGGACGCGGATTTCTTCGGCGAACTGCGGGACGGCGAACGCGGGCTTGTCACGGTGCGGGAACGGGAGACGGGACGTGAAACCCTGCTGGAGAGCGGTCTTCCCGGACAGCACAATGCGGACGACCTTCTGCTGGCGTTTGCGGCGGCGCGTACGTTCGGCATCCCGGCGGAGGCCTGCGTCGAGGCGCTTCGCGGTTTGTCCTTGCCCGGAATGCGCTGGCGCGAGGAGATGCGCGGCGGCGTCAAGATCATCAACGACGCCTACAACGCGAATCCGGACAGCATGGCGGCATCCGTCCGCACCTTCCTCGGACTCCCGTGTGCGGGACGCCGTATCCTCGTGTTGGGCGATATGTACGAGTTGGGCGAACTCGCCGAATCGTTGCATCGCGCCATCGGGAACCTTGTCGCGGAATCTCGCCCGGACGCGGCTCTGTTTGTCGGCGGACTGATGGAGGCGGCGCGCAAAGAGGCGGTCTGTCGCGGCTTCCCGGAAAACCGCGCGTTGTGGGCGGAGACGGCGGAGGAGGCCGCGCCGAAACTGGCCGCGTTGGCGAAAAGCGGGGATTCGGTCCTGCTGAAGGCGTCGCGCGGCGTCGCGCTGGAAAAACTGCTCCAAGGGTAGAGACAAAAAAGGCCGCGTCCTTGCGGGACGCGGCAAAATGGCGGAGAGGGTGGGATTCGGACCCACGAAGGTGTTACCCTTGCATGATTTCGAGTCATGTGCGATCGACCAGGCTCTGCCACCTCTCCAAAAGCGGCGGTTAGTCTAGCAGAGCCAAAGGGGGCGCGTCAAGCCGATTTCGTGAAAAATTCCGCCCTTGTCAAACGGGGGTTTTGAAGGTATACTCCAACCCCGAATCAAGTTGCGGCGGAAAACCGCAGCTAGGGAAGAGGTTTTAGCAACATGAAAGAGATCGATTGGAAATCGTTGGGATTCGGGTTCTCAGAGACGAACGGGCATATCCAGTATGTCTGGAAAGACGGCGCTTGGGATCAGGGCGAACTGGTCAAAGAGCCGTATCTGAAGATGCACATCGGCGCTTCGTGCCTGCACTACGGGCAGGAGTGTTTCGAGGGGATGAAGGTATTCGCGTGCAAGGACGGGAAGATCCGCGCCTTCCGTCCCCAGGCGAACGCGGCCCGGATGCGGCGCACCGCCGTGCGCACGGTCATGCCGCCCGTCCCGGAAGAGATGTTCCTCGATGCGTTGAAGCGCGTCGTCAACGCCAACCGCGACTACGTCCCGCCCTACGGGACCGGCGGTTCGATGTACATCCGCCCGCTGTTGATCGGGAGCGGCCCGCAGATCGGCGTCGCGCCCGCGCATGAATATACCTTCATCATCATGGTCATGCCGGTCGGGAATTACTACAAGGGCGGCATCAAGCCCGTCCGCTGCGTCATCTACGACAACTGGGACCGCGCCGCCCCGCAGGGCATGGGCGACGTCAAGGTCGGCGGCAATTACGCCGCCTCGCTCTTCGCGCACGAGACCGCGAAGAAGAACGGCTGGCCCGTCGAACTCTACCTCGATGCCAAGACGCATCAGTACGTCGAAGAGTTTTCGACCTCGAATTTCATCGGTATCAAGCCGGACGGCACCTACGTGACGCCCGACTCCCCTTCGGTGCTTCCCAGCGTGACGAACGACACGCTCCGCACCATCGCCGCCGATCTCGGGCAGAAGGTCGAAGTCCGCAAGATCCCCTTTGAGGAAATCGAGACGTTCTCCGAAGTCGCCGCGTGCGGCACGGCCGTCGTGGTCACGCCGGTCTGGGAGATCACCCGGGGGGACAAGATCATCAAGATCTGCGAGCCCGATACCGTCGGCCCGCACCTCCAGCGTCTCCACGACACCGTGCAGGATATCCAGTATGGACGGATTCCCGACACGCACGGCTGGTGCTACGAACTCTAAACAAATCATGTGAACCGCCTTGCTTGACCGGCTTGGCGGTTCTCTTCACAGGAGAAGGATGATGGCAGAGAAGAAGTTGTTCGCGGTGGATCTCGGCGCCTCCGGCGGCAAGTGTTTCGTCGGGTTGTTCGAGAAAGGCTCGTTCCGGATGGAGGAGGTGCATCGTTTCGCGCACGAGGGCGTGACGTTCTTCCTGCCCGATGCAAAGGGCGTGAACGTCGAACGCGCCTATTGGGACGACACCGCGATCTACCAGAACATCGTCAAGGGGCTTCAGGCTTTCCGCCGCCAGTTCGGCGACAAGCTCGACGGTATCGGCATCGATACCTGGGGCGCGGACGGGACCGTCCTCACCGCCTACGGCGACACCCCCGGTAAAATGTACTGCTACCGCGACCACCGGCTCGACACGATGTGCGACGAAGTCCGCGCGAAGATGCCCGCCGAAAAGGTCTACGCCATCACCGGCAACCACTTCCTTCCCTTCAACCAGTCGAACCAGCTTCTCTGGCTTGCCACGCGCCGGCCGGAACTGCTCGAGCTCGCCTCGGTCTACCTGCCCACGCCGTCGCTGTTCTACTACTACCTCGGCGGGTGCAAGGTGGTTGATTCCACCTTCGCCAGCGTCACGCAGATGATGGACGCGAAGCGCGGCTGCTGGAGCGGCGCCGTGCTCAAGGCGCTCGGCATCCCCAAGCGCATCATGCCGCAGATCGTCGCGCCCGGCGTGAAGATCGGCAAGCTCAACGCGCCCCTCGCCAAGCTCTGCGGATTCAAGGGCGGCGTCGATTTGATTTCCGTCGGTTCGCACGACACCGCGAGCGCGTTCGCCTCCGCGCCGGTCTCCGATTCCGCCAAGTCGCTGATCATCAGTTCCGGCACCTGGTCGCTCGTCGGCAAGCTGATCCCCAAACCGATCACCACGCCCGAGGCGATGCGCCTTGGACTCAGCAACGAGGGCGGCATCGGCAACACGCGCTTCCTGCGCAACTGCATGGGCACGTGGATCGTCCAGGAGCTGCTGCGCGTCTGGGAGATCGCCGACGGCAAGAAGATGAGCTGGGCGGAGGTCGATGCCGCGACGCCGGCGGCCGCCCCGTTCAAGGCGTTCATCGATCCGGACGACCCTGGCTTCTACAATCCCGCCGACATGGAGAAGGCGATCCATGCGTTCGTCAAGAAGACCCGGCAGCCGGCCCTGAAGACGCGCGGCGAAATCCTCCGTTGCGTCTACGAGAGCCTCGCCCTGAAGTATCGTTACGTCAACGAACTGATCTGCGGCGTCACCAAGACGAAGACCGAGACGGTCAACATCGTCGGAGGCGGCAGCAACAACAAGCTGCTCAACCAGTTCACCGCCAATTCGCTCGGCGTCCCCGTCGTCGCCGGGCCGAAAGAGGCGACCGCCGTCGGCAACCTGATGGTCCAGGCGGTCGGCGCGAAGATCATCCGGAACCTTTCCGAGGCGATGCCCTTGATCAAGTCCGCCTTCCCCGTCGCGGAGTACACCCCGCAGGACGCGGAGGCGTGGTCTGCCGCATACGCCCGTTTCACCAAACTTTTGAAATAAGGAGCAACCATGAAAAAACTGCTTTTGTTGGCACTCGCCTTGGCCGCCGTTTCCGGTTTCGCGGAGGAGAAGAAAAGTCGCGGGATGTTGATTGACGGCGTCGCCGCCTACGTCAACGCCGAGTTCATCACCATCGCCGATGTCATGAACGAAGTCCGCCGCAGCCCCTGGGCGCAGAAGGGTAACCTGCGCGAGAAGCGTCTGCGCGAACTTTACGCCGCGACGCTCAACGCGCTGATCGACCGGAAACTGATTCTCGATTACGCCCGCAAGTCCAAGATGGAACTGCAGCCTTGGGCCGTCGACAACCGGATCCGCGAGATCGTCGCCAACAACTTCGGGGGCGACGAGACCAAGCTGCACGGAATTCTTTCCGACCGGAAGATTTCCTACGAGGAATGGCGCCGCACGATCCAGGAGGACTTGACCGTCCAGGCGATGCGGTACCAGATGGTGGAGAAGAAGATCACGCCCACCCCGAAGGAGATCCGCGAGGAATACGACGCGAACAAGAACCGCTATCAGACCGAACACGCTGTCGCCGTCAGCATGATCATCCTCGACCCGCCCGCCGATGCGACGAACCAGACCGTCAAGGCGCGTGCGGACGCGATCTTCGCCTCGTTGAAGGAGGGTAAGTCCTTCGCCGATCTCGCCAAGGTCTATTCGAGCGATAGCAAGGCTGCCGATGGCGGGTCCTGGGGGAAGATCAACCCGGACGACGTCTTCCGTCCGGAGATCGCCTCCGCGCTGCAGAAGCTGGCGCCGGGCGAGATTTCCCAGCTCATCGAACTGGACGGTTACGGCTACATCGTCAAGAAGGACGAACAGCAGGATTCCCGTACCCTCACCTACACCGAGGCCATCCCGTATGTCGAAGGCCGTCTGCGTATGAAGCTTGGCGAACGCCTCTACAAGGAATGGACCGACCGCCTCCGCGCCGACGCCTACGTCAAGATCGTCGAACTGCCCGGCGCCGGGAAGTAAGCCGCGATGGATGTCGCTTCCTCCGATCAAGTCAAAGCCTGGTGCCTTGCCAACGGGTTCCATCCGAATCGTGCCCTCGGTCAGAATTTTCTGGTCGATGTGGGGGCGCTGGAGGGAATCGCCGATGCCGCCGGTGTGAACGCCGGCGACACGGTTCTGGAGATCGGTCCCGGTCTGGGTGTCTTGACGGAGTGCCTGTTGGCGCGCGGCGTCCACGTCTACGCGATTGAAAAAGATACCCGCCTGGCAGACCGCCTGAAGGCGAACGTCGAAGCGGAACTCGCCGCGCGCGGTGTCGCCGCGCCCGGTACGTTGACACTGGTTGCGGCGGATGCCCTCAAAACGGACTGGGATGCCTTGTTCGCCTCCCGCCCGTTCGCCGCCTGTGTCTCCAACCTCCCGTATTCGGTCGGTACGCGCATCCTGCTCGACATCGCGCGTAACCCTGCCGCGCCGCCTGTGTTGACGGTATTGGTACAGACCGAGGTCGCCCAACGCTTCGCCGCCGTCGAAGGCGAGAAACCGCGAGGCCAGGCGGGGGTCTGGCTGCAACTCGATTTCGATGTGCGGATCGTCCGCGAAGTCGCGCCCACTTGTTTCTGGCCGAAACCGGAGGTGGGTTCGAGCGTCGTGCGGCTCGACCGCCATCCCTGCTCGCTCACCCCTTCCGAACGCGCTGTTTTTTATATGCTCACCAAGTCTGCGTTCATGCACCGGCGCAAACAATTGGGCGGTTTTCTGCGCAAGCAGCCGCAATTTCCCGGTGCGCTGGACGCGCTTGCCGCCGTCGATATTCCCCCCACCGCCCGCGCCGAAGAACTTTCCAACGCCCAGTGGCTCGCCTTGTCGAAAAATCTCAAAGGTTGACTTTGCTTCCGTTGCGCCCCATAATGGCGGGCATGAACAGGATGTTATTTTCTTCAAGGACCACACGGATGTTTTCAATCTTCGTGGCATCGGTCGCGCTATCAGGAGTTGCTATGGCTTACGATTTTGATCGGGCATGGAGGGAGGTTGAATCGGATCAACGGGATTTGAAGCCGCGTTCCGTCACCAACAAGGTGGAAGAGATCGCCCGCGAGGCGGTCGCCGCGAAACGCTGGCCGGATGCCGCGCGCGCATTCCTCGTCCGCGAAAACGCGATGGAGGAGTTCAGGGACGAGTTCCCGAAGGACTGGCTGCCCGCCTTCGCGGCTTCCGTCGATGCACAGCCCGCGACGCTCCAGGCCGTGCTCCAGCTCCACCTGGCGCATACCTATTTGAACGCTTCGGGGAATAGTCGTTGGGGCGGTGCCGCGCCGACGAAGCTCGATGACGCGGCCGCCAAGGACAAGATGCCGCCGTGGTCGCCGGAGAAGATCAACGCGACGCTTGAAGCGCAGTTTGCAAAGGTGTTCGCGCATACGGAGGAGTTGAAGGCGCAGAAGTTATCGGACTGGTCTACGCTGTTCAACCCCGGTACGATGCCGGAATCCTATTGCCCCACGCTTTTCGACTTCGCCGTACACGACGCTATTTCGTTCTACGGCCGTACCATCCCCGACAAGACGCTCGAGAAGGGGCTTGCGCTTTACGATTCGTTGATCGCGTTCCACCGTCAGGACGGGAACCTCGACGCGCTTGCCCTCGCGGAACTCGACCGTGCCGAATACATTCATTTGTTCGATGAAAAAACCGAGAAGGCCCGCAATGCCGCGTTTATCGCCTTCCTGGATGGTTTCCTCTCCCGTTACGGCGACAAGACCGATGTCTCCGCCCTTGCCGCAGAAAAGAAGGTGCGTGTTTTGTGTGGTATCGGCAAAACGTATAATGAGGTATCAATTGAGGATTCTGAGTCATCAGGCGACAGTGAGAAGAATTACGTTGCCGGACACGATCTAGCCGCCGCGTATGCCGCGAAGTGGCCGGAATCCCTTGGGGGCAGGCTTTGCGCTGACCTCGTCAAGGAGATCGAATCGAAACAACTCTCCGTCGAAGTCGAACGCAACTGGTGCGCCCCCTGGCCGGAGATGGAGGTGACCGTTCGGAATCTTACCGAAATCCACTTCCGCCTCGTCCCTGTCACCTTTGACGACCTCGTGTCAGACCGGTCGATGGGTTGCGAAAGTCATGAATCAGACAGCCGGTCTGCATTGAAGGATAAATACGTCAAGCGGACTCCCGCGAAGGAATGGAAGGAGACGTTGCCGCTCAAGCCGGGCTACACGCGGCAGACGTTCCGTTTTCAGGTTCCGGCGGGTGTGAAGTCCGGACACTACGTCCTCTACGCTGCGGCGAACGACAAGTTCGGAGAGGACAAATTGCCGCTCTTTGCGCAGTATGTGACGGTCACGTCGCTCGCGCTCGCCCTTGAAACGGGGGACGGCGCGTTTGGCGGCTTTGTCTGCCGCGCCGAGTCCGGCGTGCCCGTCGCGGGGGCGACCGTGGAGCTGTGGGGGTATCCGGAGCAGGGCGGACGGTTCCAGGCGTTGCGCGAAACGTATGTGACGGATGCGTCGGGCCGTTTCACCGCGGACGTGTCGAAGGGGAGGAATGGAGTCCTCTACCGCTATGTACGTGTCGTCAAAGATGGAGAGGAAGTCCTGTCGCTCAAGAATACGGATTCGGGTTACGTCGATGAAGAGAAGAAGACGTTGGATCACGTGGATCTGTTCACCGACCGTGCGCTCTACCGGCCGGGGCAGGAGATCAAGGTCAAGGGAATCGCCTATCACGCGGATCCGCGCACACGGGATTTCCACACGCTCCCGAACGAGACGGTGGTCGTCACCCTCACGGATCCGAATGAAAAGGAAGTCGCCTCCAAACGCATCAAGTTGAACAAGTGGGGGTCGTTCACGCACACGTTTGCCGTGCCGACTGACCGCCTCACGGGAAGGTACACGGTTCAGGCGCGTATCGCGTTTACGGACGACCGGATCGGCGTGTCGAGCAAAGAGGTGAATGTCGAAGAATACAAGCGTCCGAAGTTCACGGCGGCGTTTGGGAAGTCGTCTGGCGAGGCGGTCTTGGGTGAACCGGTGACGGTTTCCGGCAAGGCGCTGACGTATTCAGGGCAGCCTGTCCAGAAGGCGAAGGTGACTTGGAATGTCAATCGGACGACGCAGTACCCCGGCTGGTGTCGCTGGTTCGGGATTGACGCTGGTGGCGAGTACAACGGTTTTGTCGCGGAAGGCGAGGCGGAGACGGACGCGAACGGTGTATTCAAGGTGACGTTCACGCCTGTCGCCTCGCCGAAGGATAACCTTGAAGGTCAACCGTCGTTCTGGTTTAACCTGACGGCGACCGTGACAGACGCAACGGGCGAGGCGCACACGGCGCAACATTCATTCGAGATCGGCACTGTCGCTTGGTGCGCGAGTCTGTGGACGGAGGGCGAATGGCATGAGGCGGGGAAGGGTTTCGGCGCGAACGTGACGCTCACGTCGCTCGCCGGAACGAAAGTTCCCGTCAAAGGAACGCTCCGTGTCTTCCGGCTCAAGTCGCCTGCGAAACCTGTCCGTGAACCCCTCGGACGTTCAGGTTATTTTGGAAACGGCGGCGACAAGAAAAAGCCCTGGGACTGGACATCTTGGGAAGTCGGCGAGGAAGTCTTTTCCTCCGAGGCGGACAGCGGGACGGCCGAAAAGTGGACAACGAAGCTGAAACTGGACGTGGGGACGTACCGTCTCGTTTTCGAAACGAAAGAGCCGGGCGGGAAGACGGTCAGGGGCATCCATCACGTCTGCGTGTTCGATCCCGCCGCAAAAGAATTCGGTATCCCTGTGCCGAATTTCTTCCTGATCGAGAAAAGTACGGTCAAGGTGGGCGAGACGTTGCGCGCCTACTGGGGTACGGGATATGAAACCGGGTATTGCCGCGTCAAGGTCACGAACAACGGCAAGACCCTGCTGGATTCCGCCGTTTCGGGCGAGAATCCGAAATGGTTGTACGAACTGCCGATCCAAGACGAAAACCGGGGCGAGATCTGCCTCGAGGCAGCCTTCGTGCGCGAGAACCGTATCTACTACGACTACCACGTCGTCAACGTGCCGTGGGACAACAAGTACCTTGACATTACCGCCGAGCATTTGACGAGCAAACTCAACCCCGGCGGAGAGGAGACGTGGACGTTCAAGGTCTCCGGGCCGTCGGAAGTGCTTGCGTTCATGTACGACCGTTCGCTTGACGCCTACAAGTGGCACAACGTATCGACGGACTTCTCGCGTTATTTCACGCCGTGGACGCGTTTCTTCACCACCCCTTCGCTTCAGAACGCGGTCGTCAATTTTTCATCCATTTGCGGGATTTTCCCGGGCAGCGGGCGCCCCGTGGTTGTCTCAAAGCCGACGTGGCGTGTAATCGAATGGCCGGTCGCTAGAAAAGAGAGGGGGCTGGATGGGATTTGCGACTCGATCGTACTAGAGGAAGGGGCGGCTGCTGCCGCACAGATGGGCATGGGTGATCGGCCCGCCGACGCTAAAATGAAACCGGAGCCGAAAGACATCCAGCCGCGCAGAAACCTGAAGGAGACGGCGTTTTTCTTCCCGAATCTTGAGACAGATGCGGATGGAAAGGTCTCGTTCACGTTCACCGTACCGGATGCCCTCACGGGGTGGAAGCTCCTGATGGTCGCGCACGATAACGCGCTGAACAACGGCGTTTTCCGCGAGGACAAGATCGTGACGGTTCAACCGCTCATGTGTGAACCAAACGCGCCGCGTTTCGTCCGCGAGGGCGACGACTTCCTGTTCGCCGTCAAGGTGACGAACACGGAGGACGCGCCGCAGAAGGGAGTTGTAGAGTTGAAAGTTGACGAGTTGAAAAGTCCTGCCGGAAATGCCACCCCGTCAACGCTTCAACCATTCAACTTTTCAACGCTTCAACCATTCAACTTGGATTCACACGAATCCAAGACCTTCGAGTTCCGCGTTTCGATTCCCGACGGTTGCGGTTATCTCAAGTACCTTGCGAAAGCGACGGGGACGGTGTTCTCGGACGGCGAGGAGGGGATTCTGCCCGTCCTCTCCCGGCGGATCCTTGTGCGCGAGGCGGTGCAGCTCCATGCGCGCGGTAAGGAGACGCGGACGTTCCGGCTTGAAAACCTCCTTGCAAGCAAGGGTTCGGAGACGATTCGCCACCAGGATCTCACCGTGCGCGCGGTGTCGCGTCCGGCGTGGTACGCGGTTCTCTCGCTCCCGTACCTGATGGAGTTCCCGCACGAATGTTGCGAGCAGACGTTCAGCCGCTATTACGCGAACGCGCTCGGCGAATACATCGCGAACGCCGATCCGCGCATCCGTCAGACATTCGACGCATGGAAGGCCGCCGGCGGCGACACGTTGAAGAGTCCGCTCGAGACCGATCCGCGCCTCAAGGCCATCGCGCTTGAAGCGACGCCGTGGGTGCGCGAGGCGGAACATGAGGGTGTGGCCCGCGCACGGCTGGGCGCGCTCTTCGGGAAGGACCGCCTCGCAGCCGAACAGCAGGCGTGTCTGGAAAAACTGCGCCAGGCGCAGAACGCAGACGGTCTTTGGCCTTGGTTCCCCGGCGGCCCCTCGTCGGATGCCATCTCGCTCTTCATCCTCACCGGATATGCGCGGCTCAACGCCCTTACCGGAGCGGCCTACCCCGACTTCTTTGAACGAGCGCTCCGTTCGCTCGACGAGCGGGTTTCGGAGGCTGCGAAAGAACGGCAGCGGCCGGAGAATCCGCCGTTCCGTGTGAACGGGTTCGATCTCCGCTGGCTTTACCTCCATTCCTTCAAAGGGGTGCCGGCACCGGAGGACAAGACGCTCGTTCCGCTCTTCTTCAAACATCTGCGGAAAGAGTGGACGGACTTTGACCTCGGATCGCAGGCGCTCGCCGCGATTGCGTCGAAACGTATAGGGGAGACGCAATTCGTGCTGAATCGGATGGGGAAGATACGGTTCGCGAAGAAGATCATGGAGTCGATCAAGGAACGCGCGGTTCGCTCCGACGAACTCGGTATGTACTGGAAACTTCCGTACTTCTTCTCGTGCAGCGTCTTCGCCGCGCCGGTTTCGACACAGGCGGTGATGATCGAGGCGTTCCGCGAGGTGACGGGCGACGAAGCGAGCGCGGAGGCCTGTTGCGTGTGGCTGCTCAAACAGAAGCAGACGCAGGACTGGACGACGACCGCCGCGACGGCGGACGCCATCTACGCCTTGCTTTTGGACGGCGGTACGGATCTTCTTGCGGGCGACACGCTCGCCGAGGTGACGCTTGCCGGCGAAAAGGTGAAACCGGGAACGGTAGAGGCGGGCACCGGGATGTACGCCGTCCGTTACGCGGCGGAGGCGGTCAAGCCCGACATGGGCGAGATCGCGTTCACCGGCGCGGGCGGGAAGGGCGTCTCGTGGGGCGGCGTCCACTGGTCGTACTTCGAGGATGTCCTCAAAGTGCGCGCGCACGAACCGAAAGAACTGCGCGTCGAAAAGAAGTACTACAAAAAGGTAAAGGACGCGGAAGGGACGCGGCTTACGGCGATCGAAGGGACGCTCGAACCGGGCGATGAACTTGTCGCGCGGCTGGAGATCACCAGCGACCGCACCTACGAATTCGTCCATCTCTCCGACGAGCGTCCCGCGTGCGCCGAGCCGGAGGACGTCTTGTCGTCCTATCGCTGGCGCGACGGGGTGGGGTACTACCAGTCCACGCGGGACACGGCGACGCACTACTACATCGACCGTCTCAACAAAGGCGTGTTCGTCCTTGAAACGTCGTACCGCGTCCAGCAGAAGGGAACCTTCACAGGCGGCCTCGCGACAATCCAGTGTATGTACGCGCCGGAGTTCACCGCGCACTCGACGGCAGAGACCGTGCAGATTCCGACACAGAGATGACCGTGAGGAATTGACGGAACCCGATGCCGAACCTGCCGAACATCCTGATTCTCACCCTGATAGCCGCGACGCTCCTCGCAAGCCTCGGCGGCGTTCCGGCGCGTCTCCGCGCC
>JAGAEL010000169.1 GCA_017613085.1 Kiritimatiellia bacterium
ACGCCAACTTGACGTGCGAGCAATATGTGTTCACGTGGCTGAGGCATCGGACCATCTGCTGCACTAACCACCAAAATTGCACCATCCATCTGGGCTGCACCCGTGATCATGTTCTTAACATAGTCAGCGTGGCCCGGGCAGTCGACGTGCGCGTAGTGGCGGTTGTCGGAGCTGTACTCGACGTGGGAGGTCGCGATCGTCAAGATCTTCGTCGGGTCGCGGCGGCCGGCCGACTCGGAGGCCTTCGCAACCTGATCGTAGGAAATCGGTGTAGCCAGACCCTTCAGGGACTGCACATTGGTAATCGCAGCCGTCAAGGTCGTCTTGCCATGGTCAACGTGACCAATCGTTCCCACGTTTACGTGGGGTTTATCGCGCACGAATTCTTGTTTTGCCATTGCTCTTCTCCATCCTGTGAGTGATGAAACGGGAAACCTGGAGCCAACTATCAGAATCGAACTGACGACCTCTTCCTTACCAAGGAAGTGCTCTACCGACTGAGCTAAGTTGGCCCGCGTCTTCCCTCCTTTTACCCGCAGACCTCTTCCGCAGGGAAAAGAAAACGTCAGCCAGTATACCCCCTGAAAGAGGGAAAGTCAATACTTATCCGAAAAAAATGTGACGGGGCGAAAAACGGCCGTTCGCGAACGATAGCCATCGACGGCTTTCGACTGCCATCGGTCGCTATCGACCGAAAGCTATCGACAGCTATCGATTGCTATCGACGGCTATCAACCTCCGCCGGGGTTAATCGTCCAGGACTTTGAAGAACAGGAGCCGCTGTTCATGGAAGCCGCCTTTCATGCCGCCCAGCTCCTCGCGGCGGACGTTGTCGTCTTTCCGCAACTTGGTGCTCGTCCCGAATTCGTTACGCCCGGCGTTATCCTCGTCTTCGACCAAATCGCCCTTCTGGTTCTTCAGGCTGTACTGATACCAGGGCGAGACGCGGTAGAGCGTCCTTTCGTTGCTGCTCTTTTCCCCCTCGTAGAGGTTGTCGATCTTGGTCTGCGTCCAGCTCTCCGCGTATTCGTTCCCGTTGAGCCGCTTCTTGTACCCTTGCGGATACGGGTCGCGCCAGACGAGGGCGACGGCGTGCCCGCCGGCGAGGGACTTCGAGGCGATGCTGCTGCTCATCGTCGGCACCACCGCTTCGGCGCGGATGATGTAGAGGAAGAGCTGCTGGCGGTCGGAGAAGTTGTCCAGCGAGTAGCTGTAGATCATTTTCCGGTAACACTCCGGCAGCGGCCTGACGAGGTTCGCCACCGGCGCACCGGCGGTGTTTCCGCTGAAGAGAAGCTTCTCGTTGCCCGAGGTGTACCAGCCGAAGAACTGGTCGTCGCCGTAGATGTCGGAGAGGTTGTAGGCGTAGGAGGTGGCGAGGGTGGGTTCGCCGCCGCCGGCGAACCGCGCGGCCGTGGGGACGCCCGGACGGCCGTTGAGGGACTCGTTGCGCGCATGGATCAGACAGGTGCTCCAGCCGTTGGTGAATTCTTTCCACTCGTTTTCGGTGAAGAGGTTGTTGCCCCCGCTTTGCGCCGGCTGACCGCCGTAGATGAGTTTCTTTCTCGCCGGTTCATATTCCGCCGCATACCCGTAATCCTGCGGCAGCCCGTAGACGGCGGCCGCAAGGACCAGCGGCATATCGGAAAGCGGGTTGACACGCGCGCCGTCGACCGTGCCGTCTTCGTTGGCATAGGAGAGGTAACGGAAGACAGGATCTCGCGCCCGGTTCGCATCGGAGTTGGAACCGTGGTCGTACAGGCGGACCGTCCGGTAGAAACTCTGATAGTTGTAACAGCCGGTCAAGGAGGACGCCAGGTTGTCCTCGTCGTTCTGCTGGAACTTGTAGGGACGCGGGAAGAACCCGAACTCGCCCGGCGCGCGGATGGCGCCGCTGTCGCAGCTCATCTGGTACCAGTCGCCGTCGCGCCCGTCCTGCCCCAGCAGGCTTGCGGCGAGCTTGGCGCCGGCGGCGAGCGCCGCCGCACGGGAACCGACCTCTTTTGAATCGACCTTTTCGAGCGGCGTGTTGTCGTTGTTGCGGACCCAGTTGTTGATCCGGTAGTTGAACCGCACGTCCGGACACTCGAGGTTCGTGTACTCCCAGTTGATGGTGGCCTTGTTCTCGCCTTTCTGGATGGCCGGGAACGAGATGTTGTCCGCCCAGAACGAGAGTTTGGGCGTACCCTCGCCGAGGAAGACACCCTCGTTGTAGGCGGCCATGTTCATCGGGACGACATCGACCAGCTTGTTGACGTCGGGCTGGCTCCCGTTCCCTTCCCAGATGTACCCGATCAACACCACGCGCACGTTGCAAGGCTTGGGACATTTCAGCGGCGCACCCTTGTTGACGGTCTCTTCGAAGGTCGCCGGGGTTTCAAAATCCACCTTTCCGGTCAAATCCGGCGTAACGATACGGTATCCTTCCCCGGACGGAACCATCCTCCCCGTGGCGGTCACTTCGCCGCTGCAACCGATGGCGCCGTTTGAAGAGGCGCCGCGTATCTTCATCTTGTGGTTGAGATTCCCGCCGATGCTGGCGTAGACACAGACACGGAGCGTGCAGGAATAAACCTTGGCGTCGCGGACGGAATCGTACCGGAAGGGGAAGAGCGTCTGGACGGTGAACCATTCGGCGGAGTTCTCCCTGACGGAGAGTTTCCAGATGCGCTTGGTCTGATGTTCGTCTTCCTGCTCTTCGCACTCCAGAACGGCATCCAGGAAATCAGGCTTTTTGAGGACGATGCGGTTGATCTGCGGGACGCGCTCCATGCAGGGGGTGCAGAGGACGCGCGGGAGACGGTCTTCGTCGAGGTAATCGGCCAGCATGACGCCGTAATGCTGACGCCGTTTGAGACCGGTCCACGCCGCTTCCGCCGTATCGGTACCCTTGGAAAGGATCCGCTCCAGCGCCTGTCCGAGGCCGTCGCTCAGAAGCGTCCCGGTAAAGATGCCGCTGCCGCCGGGCGTGACCTTCGCCCCGATGACGCCCGAATCGCTGCCGCCGTTGAACAACGGCTGCGTCTTGAGGTTGAAACCTTTGTCCTCGTCGCGGGGTTCCGCCTTGACGATGCCGTCCGTGCAGAATACGCCGGTCGCCCCCCACTTCTTCGTGTCCAATCCGAAATACCGGTCGGGTTGATCCGCGTCCCCGCCATTCGACTGCCGGGCGAGCCAGTAGTGGTACGGCGTCTCGTCGTTCCCCCCCTGCGAGAAGGGGTTGAGGCGGTGCTGGTTCATGCAGGAGTAGAAATCGGCAATACTCGTGTAATACCGGTCCACCTCCAGATAGGCCTGGTCGAACTTTTGCTGATCCCCCTCGTTCCCGGCAAAGAGATACCCGATATCGAGCCGGTTGGAGACGCAGTTGACGTTCCTGGAAAGGGCGCGGCATTTGTTGATGTCGAGCATATCGGAGAGGTTGACGCAGATATAGGAGTAACGCCCGATCTGCGACCTCGCGTTCGCGTTGTTCCCCCCTTCGAACGAACCGAGCGGGAGGTAGATCGGACGCCATTTCGCGCCGCGCCAGTTCTCGTCGCTGTTGTACCTGCGAATGGTTTCGCCGACTTCGTTCAGCGTCGTGTCGTCTTCAAACTTACTCCCGCCCTCGCTGTAATCCTGCCTGTTGGGCAGCGCCCAACGGCGGACGTCGTTGGCGATCGCGGCGGGCAGATAGGCGAGCGCGTCGAGCGAAAGGACGCGCGTGTTGCCGGAATTCCCGGAACGGTTCGCCACGGCGGAACACCGCACACGGCCCGGCCAGTGCAGGGGGAACTTGAAGGGCGGAACCGTCCCCGCGACGAACTCCACATCGTCCGGCAGTTCCCGGTACGTGCCTTTCCCGGCCTGCATTTTCCGGTTGGAATCCATATACCCGGTGATCCGCAACTCGGAGTCGATCTCGTCCATCGCGCGGACGAGCGCGGTGTTGAGCAGATGGCGCGACATCGCCGTCTGCCGGTAGTTGGAGGAGGCTTCGCGCTCGATTCGCATGTAGATCGCGAAGGAGACCGCGCTGACCATCATGAAGCTGAGGAACCCCAGCACGATGAGCAGGGCGGAACCGCGCGTTCGAGTTTTTCGATCGCCATCGATCGCCATCGACTGCCTTCGATTGCCGTGACAGGCCTGTTTCCCAATCATAGCTCAACATCCTTTCATTTCACCGCCAGCCGAGATGGCGGTTGGGGAAGGCGATGGACGCCTCGAACTTGTTGTCATCCTGACTGTCGGAGGTCGAGAGCTCGATGATGCGGTAACGGTACGGAGTTCCCCACGGATCGCGGAACGCCCGCCCGTCGGAACCGGCCGTCATCGGCGCGTTCAGATAGACCATGCCGTCCTGCCCCTGCCCGATCAACTCCTTCAGGTTGGACTCCGTGGCCGGGACGCCCTCGTCGCTCTCGGCGTTGGTCGGAATGGGCCAGTCGTCGTACGCCTGTTCATAGGCAAGCCAGGCGTTGACCAGTTCACGCATCTCGGCGTGGGCGCGGGTAACCTTCGCCTGTTTCTTCGCCTGGGAGATGCCGTTGGCCGCAGACCCCATCAACAGGCCGAGCATCGCGATCACGACCAGCATTTCGACGAGCGTGAACGCATCGCGGAGGGAGGCGGAGTTTCTCATTTTCATGGCGCTACTCCTTGTTCCAGGTTTGAATGTCGTCCCGCGTTCCCCACTTGCCGTCGGGGCCGGCGGAGGCCGCGCCGATGTCCAGGGCACGGTCGGTGGACTGGACGTCCGCCTTAAAGGTGACGAAAGCGGGCAGGTCGTCCTTTTTTGAAGAGGAGATTCCCCCGTTCTCGTTGTACCAGTATGCCTTGACGGACTGGAAAGAAGGCAGGGAGGCGCCGTCCGTGGTCTTATCGATGAGCGTCCGGGAACCGAGGCTCTTCCACGACTGGCTGTTGCCGCTGGCGTAGAGGATATCCTCCTTGCGCGTGAACCCGGTGAGGCTGTAGGTGAGCCGGGTGATGGCGCGGTTGGTAACACCGTCCAGCGTGTAGAACACCATTTCGGAACCGCTGAACTTCTGATCCGAGAACCCGCCCCTCGGATCGGTGTTCGACGAACCGTCGCCGGCGGCGGCGAGTTCGCGCATCCGTTTCAGGGTGTTGACATCCACCGCGCGCGAGGCGTCGCGCTCGAGCGCCCCGAGGAAGGTGCGCATTTTCATGAAACTGTCGGCGCGTTTGGAGCCGATCCGCCAGGCGTTGCTCCCCTGCTGGAAGAGCATCCCCATCATCATCACGATGATGAGGAGGATGCTGGAGGCGACCAGTACCTCGATCATGGAAAAACCGGCCGATGCCTTTGGGCTAAACGCGGAGGCGCGGAGGCGCGGAGGCACGTTGACCCGTTTCGTGGAAACGTTCACGTTCATTTCTCAAAATCTCCCTGGAAGTACGCCTCGGCGTAGTAGATCGGGTGGTTGGAATAGTCGTTGCGGTCACCGACGTTTTCGGTGGTCGATTGGACCATGATCCCCATGACGCGGCCGGAGTGGGCCTGGGGGCGCATACAGGCGATCCGGAAGTGGCGGATGCCGCCGGCGTCGGAACTGTCGGAAACGAGATCCGGCTTCCTCATCTTGGAACGCATGAAGCTCGGCAAGTCGTTGAAGCTGTCCTCCGCCGTGAACTCCAGGCGCTTCCGCATCGCCGAATTGTTGTTCGGGTACGGGACGTACGGATTGTCGTTCTTGTCGTCCCAGTCGCTCCATTTGAGGGTACGGCTGGAGGCGATGGCGACCGCCTGGTTGAGGAGGTTGTCGGCGAAGACCGCCTCCATCAGGTCTTCCTTGCCCTGGATACTCTCACGCAGACCGAGCGGGTAGAGCGCGACCATGCTCAAAATCCCCACGGCCATCACGAAAACGGCCATGTTGACTTCGACCAGCGAAAAGCCTTTGCGCCCCGCCTTCGCAAATTTAAACGCAGAGGCGCAGAGGCGCAGAGGATAGAACGAAAAATGAAGTCCTGTCTTTACTCGCTTCATAACTACACTCCATTGGCGATCCGAACAAAACCATCAAGAACCTTCTTCATTCCGAAGTTCAAAACGATTCCAAGTTTAAGTCCGGTCAAACGCAAATACGTAAGCACCTGCGCCGCGAAAATCGGATTGTTTTTTTCCGTCGCTTTACACTCCACAATCACCTTTCCCTCCACAATCATATCGAGACGATAGGGTTCTCCAATCTCATGGCCCTTGTAGACAATCGGGACGGATTGCTGTGTTTCGACACGAAGTCCCCTGCCGCGAAGTTCAAAAGCAAGCGCCGCTTCATAGTACGACTCCAAAACCCCCGGACCGCCGATTTCGTTGTGAACGGTGATCGCCGCATCAAGAATCATTCCACTGATTTCGTTTTCCGTCATGCCGCCTCCTTTCTCCGCGTCTCTGCGTCTCTGCGTTTTATACATACCCCGCGGCACCCCGCCTTCGCAAATTTAAACGCAGAGGCGCAGAGGCGCAGAGGAAAATGACGTCCGGTCAAACGCAAATACGTAAGCACCCGCGTCGCGAAAATCGGATTGTTTTTTTCCGCCGCTGCATCAAGAATCATTCCTCTGATTTCGTTTTCCGTCATGCCGCCTCCTTTCTCCGCGTCTCTACGTTTCATACCCCCTCCTACTTCCATGCCCCCGGTCTCTGGTCCCAGGTAACGTCGCCGTTGGCGTTCAACTTGATCTCGGTGGTCCTGCCGCCGGCGACCTCCCTCAGGCGGATCGTCCTGTCGCCGGAACAGGTGCCGTCCGGATTAAACGTGACGGTGATGACATCTTCCGTTTCATCCTCGTCCAGATCGGGAAAGATGAATCCGCGCGGCAGGGTGTTCGGCGGCGAAACCTCGATCCCGTAGGCGTCGCAGACCCGCCAGTGGACATTGTTCGGATTCTGGACGATGAACCCGTAGACCGGGAGATCGTGCTTGTACTTCCGCTGTTCGCCGAAATCATGGCTGCCTTTGGCGCTGGAGGTGCGGTTGTCCAGAAGCTCTTCGACGACCTTGGGGTAGACGTCCGACCATTTGCCGCGCGAGAGGTTGTAGAGGCGGAAAGACTCCAGCTCGTGATCCCGCTTATAGCTGGTCTCGTTTTCCGTGAGGACCGAGCCGAAAAGTACGTCTATCGAAAGAAACTCGTCCACCAGGTGGTCGCCTTTGCTGCTCCCGTTGTCCGGCAGGCAGCTGATGCGGCCGAGCTTGCGGCAAATCACGTAGGTCGGGTTGAAACTGGTACTGGAACTGGCGCTGGCCTCCAGGTTGTCGTACCCGGTGATCTCGTTGAAGATCATGACGCTCATCGCCGCCCCCTCCATGCAGGCGCGCTGGCGGGCGAGGACGAAGGTGTTCGCGAGGTGTTTCAGCGCACTGCGCCGCGCCATGCCGCGGATGGCCGTGAAATAGCTGGACACGGCGATCGTGGAGAGCATCGCCATGATGGCCATGACCGTCAGCAATTCGACGAGGGTGAAACCCTTTTTGAAAACAACGCGCATACGGGAACTCCTCCGGTTTCGTGTGGATCGTCGCCCGGGCGGGGACAACCCGCCCTAGTAGGTAACGTGTACGGATTCCGTGGCCAAGTTGAACTGGATGTTGTAGTAACGGAACCGGCTGGACTCGTCCGGGTCGCGGAAACCGATCTGAAGCCCGTCGTTGGCCTCGCGGCGGCTGACGGTGTTCAGCGTCTTGACACTGCCATTGTGGTAACACATGATGCCGGAACCGTCGATGTAGCCGTTCTTGTAGAGCTTGGCCCAGACGTCGCCCGCCTTGCTGTCCTTTCCGCCCTTGATGGTACGGACTTCCGTCCCGCTGGACGCATGCGCGAAGTCGCCGTCGCTCTTTCCGCCGGGACGGATGAACGGCCAGTTGCCGCGCTGCGCGCGGTAGTTCATAATGGCCATCTGCAGCGTCGTGGCCGTCGCCGCAACGCGCTTGACCTTCCCCTGGTGGATGGCCTTGACCGCCGCGCCGATCGCCAGCGTGGCGACGATGGCGATGATCGAGATGACGATCAAAAGTTCAATCAACGTAAAGCCCGCGCGTTTTTTCGCTTTCATCCCCGTAACCTCCGTTCTCACTTCGCCTTGATCTCGGCGAGAGTCCAGCTGATGTTGTCGTCCACCGGATACCGGTTGTGCGCCTTGCCGTCGTCCTTGCCGTCCTCGCCGCGCGACCAGACGATCACCGATCCCCTGATGCGCAGGCCGGAGACGGGCATTTCGCCGTCTTCGGAATCGACGAAGCCGTCATAGTTCCGGTCAAGCCGATACTGGATCAAATGGTCTTTGTAGGAACCCTTCCCGCCGATGATCGTGGTCTGGTCGCTCGTGCAGGAGGGATTCTTCTTCAGGGAATCGCGTCCCCAGGGGTCGAGCATCCCGAAACGGTCCACGCTGGTCTTGCTGAGGTAGGTGTCGGACATACTGTTCAACGCGCCGGACGCCTTGTCGCGCGTGTACGTCGTGATGTCCAGCAGTTTGTGCTTCTGGAAGATGTAGCAAACCTGCGGCACCATCCCCTGATCCTCATTATCAAGGAGCGTCTTAGGCCACTCGCGCTGCTTGATGAGCAGCTGGTTGAACGCGGTGGCAACCTCGCTTACCGTGCGCTGGGCATCGGAACGGCGGGCGTGTTTGGCCATTTTCCCGAACGAGACGACCATCACAGAGGAGAGAACGCCGATAATGCCGATGACCAAAAGCATTTCGACGAGGGTAAACCCGTTTTTCGTTTTCATCGATCAAACCTCACAATATCGTCCTCGACCCAGTCGCGCGCCAGATCGACATCCTTCTTGCCGTTGGTGCTGCTGTCCTTCTTCTTCAACGTCTCCATCGTGATCCACGGCGGGAAGGTCTTCCCGTTCGGGCCGGCGGACCAGAGGCGGTAGCTCTGGTACGGCGGCGCGGAGTAGTAGTAGAACTCGCGCCCCCACCCGTCCTTCAACGTGATGTACTGGAGCACGTACTTGCCGTCGATCACCGTGAGGTGGATGGTGCCGTGCTTGTCGTTCTCCCAGTCGCGCACGTCTTCGCCGAGAATCGTGCCGACGCCGCTGATGCACCCCTCCAGGTGGGGTATCCAGCGGGCGCACTGGTGCTGTTCGCGTTCGTAGACCGAACGGAGCGTCCCGACGTTGTTCTTCCCCCACTGCACGGTCTTGAAGAAGTTCCCCTCCGGGGTACCGTTGCCGCCGAAGCTCCCGTCCGCCAGATCTTCGCCGCCCATCAGTTCGACACGCGGCACGAGGTAGGAGATCAGTCCGAACTTGAAAATCCGGCAATTGTCCCAGGCCACGTCCTCGCTGTTCTGGTAGGTTTTGTGGGCCTCGGGGGAGGCGTTCACGCTCGGATACCCCGTCGCCACCACGCACATCTCGTTCAACCCCTTCACGTTCGGGAAGAGGAAGGCGACCGACTGCGCCCCTGCGGCGCGGTTGGCGTTATCGGAATGGAGGCCGCCCGCGTCACTCCAACTCGATTTGCCGTCGTTGCGATGCTCCACCTTGTAGGGGTTCGTCGAGCAGAACTGCTGCACCGGCGGGTAGGTCCCGTTCTCCGCGTAGAACCCGGCCAGGGCGTTCTGGATACGCTGGAGCCGCGCCACCGTGCGCGCCTTCTTCGTGTTCTCGCCCGTGGCGCTGATCAACTTGAAGAGCCCGGCCATCAACATACCGACGACCGCGACGACGACCATGATCTCCACCAGCGTAAAACCGCTGTTTTCCTTCTTCATCTTCCCTCCTCGCCTTCTTCGGAAACCGGCGGATCCGCCTTATGCGCCGCCCAGCGACCCGATGATCTGGATCATCGGCATGAACATGGCGATGACGATCGTGCCGACCACGACGGCCAGGATGATGATCATCATCGGCTCGATCGCCGATGTCAACCCCGCCACCGCGTTGTCCACTTCGTCCTCGTAGGTGTTCGCGATACGGGTCAGCATGTCCGGCAGCGCACCGGTCTCCTCGCCGACCTCCACCATCGAAATCACCATCGGCGGGAAGACCTTCGAGGCCGCCAGCGGCGCCGTCATCGTCTCGCCTTCCTTCACCGCGTCGTGTACGCTCTGCATCGCCTTCGCGATCACTGCGTTGCCCGCCGTGTCCCGCACGATCTGCAGCGACTGCAAGACCGGCACGCCGGAGGACATCAGCGTTCCCAGCGTGCGCGTCAGGCGCGCGATGGCCGTGCGGCTCACCAGCGTCCCGATGACCGGCGCCTTGAGCTTGATCACGTCCATCGTGTATTTGCCCGCCTTGGTCTTGAGGATCACCTTCATAATGACGACGAACGCCGCAATCCCGATGACCACCTGCAGGCCGTTCTGCATCACGAACTGGCTCGCGTCGATGACGAACTGCGTGATCGCCGGCAGCGGCTTGCCGTTCAACAGGTCTTTGAAGATGCCCTGGAACTTCGGGATGACCGCCACCAGCAGGAACGCCGTGATGCCGACGGCCGCCACCAAGACGACGATCGGGTAAACCATCGCGCCCTTGACCTTGTTTTTGATCTTGTCCGCCTTTTCCGCGAACTCCGCCAGACGGTTCAGGACGACTTCCAACACACCGCCGGCCTCGCCGGCCTTCACCATGTTGACGTACAGGTTGTCGAAAATCTTCGGATACGCCGTCAGCGATTCCGAGAAGGTGTTGCCGCCTTCGACCGACTCCGCCATGCCGCCGAGCGCCTCCTTGAGCGTCGCGTTCTCCGACTGGCGCTGCAACACGCGAAGCCCGCGCAACAGCGGAAGCCCCGCGTCCACCAGCGTCGCGAGCTGGCGCGTAAGCGTCGTCAGGTCCTTGGTCTTCACCTTCGGGCGGAGGAACTTCGGCAGCTTGATCTCTATGTTCTTCGACGCCTTGCGGCCGCCGGACGCGGCGGCCTTCGACGCCCCCTTCGCGGCAGACGAACCGCCGCCTCCCCCTGCCTCGCCGATCGCCGTGGGGAACAACTGCTTGTCCCGGATCTTGGCCACGGCCTGCGCCTGACTGGGCGCCTCGATGCTCCCTCGGACTTCCTTCCCACTCGAATCGACAGCGATGTAGTTGAACTTTGCCATAAAAAACACTCCAAAACGCACGGACACCCCCGCCGGGCCCGTTCAGACCTTCCCGACAAGTTTCTTCCGTTGTCTTCTCGCCTCGTAGCTTACCACACCCCGCCCATCCAGGACAATCAAAAATTTGGCAAGGTTGAGGGCTTTTGACCGCCATCGACTGCTATCGATGGCTTTCGACCGCTATCGCTTCTTCCCTCGTCAGTTCCGCCGCTTCCGCGACACGTAGTGGACGGGGGTAGAGCGCCATGCGCGTCACCGCCGGCGGCACGACCGCCGGGCGGCGCGAGGCGTAGCGCACGGAGGGCGGGAAACGGACACACCCCGGCTGAAGCCTGCCGTCCACGACGACAAACAGGGTACGCGAGGCATAGTCCGCGACGAAAGCCGCGCGATGCGTCCCCTTGGCGGGGAAGAGTCCGGGCCGGGTCTGCAACGAGACGCCTCCCGCCGGAAGGTCGAATTGCAGCACGGGCGCCAGTTTGCTCCGGTTCTTCCTCAGCCGGACGCCGCACCGCCCGTCGAAGGTGCTGAACAGGAAGGCGTCTTGCTCCAGTTTGTCCAGGTCGGTTTCCAGGACGACGGCGAAACCGCCCGTCTCCCACGACCCGAACCCTTCCGGAAGCGCGACTCCCCCGTCAGAGGGCGGCACGGCGGGCA
>JAGAEL010000170.1 GCA_017613085.1 Kiritimatiellia bacterium
GAGGCCGGCGTCCGGACGATCATCTACACCGACACCGCGACGGACGGGATGCTCGGCGGCCCGAACGTCCCGGCGATGGATCGTCTCTGCCGGGCGGTCCCGGCGTGCCGCGTCATCGCCTCCGGCGGGGTCAGCTCTCCGGAAAACGTGCGCGCGCTGGCGGCGTTGAAGCGCGGGAATTTATTCGGCGCGATTGTCGGGAAAGCGCTCTATGACGGGCGGACGACGCTCGCCGAAATGAATCAGGCAGCAGGAGAATGAAGCGATGATGGAGAAAGTCAACGTCACGAGGCTCGCCAACGGCGCGACGGTCGTCTCCTCCGAAATGGCGACGGCGGAAAGCGTCTCGTTCGGAATCGCCGTCCGGATTGGGAGCCGTTACGAGCGCCCCTCCCAAGCGGGGATGAGCCATTTCCTGGAGCACATGCTGTTCAAGGGTACGCCGTCGCGGACGGCGTTGCAGATTTCCCAGGCGATCGAATCGAAGGGCGGTTCGTTGAACGCATACACGTCGGACGACGTGACGTTCTACTACCTCCGCATCCCCTACGAGTGGATCGGGATGGCGGTGGACGTCTACATGGACATGTACCTCAACGCCTCGCTCCGGCAGGAGGATTTCGAGAAGGAGCGCGGCGTCATCCTGGAAGAGATGAAGATGTACGCAGACCGGCCGCAGGACGTGGTCGCGGAGAACGCGACGCGTGCGTTGTTCCACAACCATCCGCTGGGGGCGCCGGTACTCGGAAACGTGAAATCCCTCAACGCGATGACCGCCGGATCGCTCCAGGCGTACAAGAAGAAAAGTTACGTCCCGTCCAACACGGTATTCGCGTTCGCGGGACGCATCCGCCACGAGCAGTGCGTCGCGTATATCGAACAAGCCCTGGCGGGCGTCCGGCGCGGCACGCCGCCAGCGTACAAGCCGGTCGACGCCTCCGTCGGGCAGCTCCCCTTCCTGGAAGAGAAGAAAGACATCCAGCAGGTGCAGGCGGTGCTGGCGTTCCGCCTCTTCGGGCGGCACGACAGCCGGATCTACGCGCTGCGGGTGATGGACGGGCTGCTGGGCGACAACATGAGTTCGCGCCTCTTCCAATCCATCCGTGAAAAGCGCGGCCTCTGCTACGCGATCGCCTCCACGATCGCGCTCGCGGACGAGGCCGGTTCGTTCAGCGTCGCCTTCGGAAGCGCCGTGGAGACGGCGGGAAAGGCGCTGCGCCAGATCGCGAAGGAACTGCGCAAGCTCACGGAACGCCAAGTCGGCGCGGCGGAGCTGCGGCGCGTCAAGGATTACCTGATCGGGCACAGCCGCCTCGCGCAGGAGGGGACGCTCGGCCAGATGCAGTACCTTGCGGGATGCCTGTTGAACTACGGACGGTTCATCCCGCCGGCGGAGGTCGCCGGTCTCGTGAACGACGTCACCCCCGCCGACCTTGCCCGTCTCGCTTCGCAGATTTTCAACCCTGCGCGCGCGACGCTCGCCCTGGTCGTGCCGGAAGGCCGGAAGGAGACGCCGGAAGAATGGCTCGGCACGCTGGCGGACCTTGCCTGAGGGGAGACGCGATGGAGACGAACGAAAAAGAAAAGAACTGGACGATCCGGACGGCGACGCTGCGCGACGCGTTGGCCGTCTTCGAGGTCGTCCGCGCGCACAAGGAAGATTTGATCTCGCGCCCCATCGGCGACATCGTCGAGAACATCGACCGGTTCGTCGTCGCGGTGTCGGGCGAACGGATCGTCGGGTGCGCCTCATGGAAAATCCTGCCGGAGATCGGGATGCCCGAACGGGCCTCGGTCGAAATCCAGTCTGTCGCCGTGGATTCCGCGTTCCGCCGCCAGGGTATCGGTTCGGCGTTGATCCGGACGATCCTGGAACAGATCCGCCGCTTCCGCCCGCCGCATGTGATCGTGCTGACCTTCGCGCCGGAATTTTTCGCCGCGCTCGGCTTCCGGCGCATCCCCAAGACGCAGGTGATGCACAAACTCTACATGGGGTGCATCAACTGCACGAAACACGCGAACCCGTTCACCTGTCCGGAAATCGCGATGACCTTGAACACGGACGAGGAGTAAACAATGGGAGCGGGAGGCGCGATGGACAAGTTCAAGAATTTTCTGGGAAGCGGATTCGGACTCGGCCTGATGCCGGTCGTGCCGGGGTCGTTCGGCGCGTTGCCGGGGCTCGCCCTGCACATCGCGCTCTGGTGGTGTGCCGCGAAGTTCGGCTGGGGCGATCTCGCGATTCGTGCCGGATGCCTTGCCGGGGCGGTCGCCGCCTCCGCCGTCCACTACTGGCTCACGCCGTGGGCGCAGGCGTATTGGAACGATCCGGATCCGAGGCACTTCGTGCTGGACGAAATCGTCGGCTACCTCTTCGTGCCGGTCTTCGCATGGCCGATCGCGAAGTTCGAGTACATCCTGCTCGGATTCGTCCTCTTCCGCATTTTCGACGCGATCAAGCTTCCCGGCGCGCGGTACATCGACCGCAACATCCACACCGCTTCCGGCGTGTTGTTCGACGATGTCGTCTCCGCCGCCTATTCCGCCGTCGCGCTTTCCGCCGTGATGTACTTCTATCCGCAGGGGGTGTTATGAACAAGACAACCGTTGACGCTGCCGCCACGTTGGAACAGGAACTCAACAAGTTCTATGAAAAGTACCGCAAAACGGCGGTGCGGTTCGGTTATTCCTACCAGCGCGAATCCATCTCGATCGGCGCGCTTCCGTGTGTGCTGTTCATGGGGAACCATTCCTCCGGCAAGTCCACGCTCATCAACCACCTCCTCGGCGGCGCCCCCGTGCAGGACACGGGGGTCGCGCCGACGGACGACGGTTTCACCATCCTCATCTACGGGGAAGAGGAGAGCGACGCCGTGGGGCTTTCCGCCCTTTCCCTCCTGCCGCGCGAGAACGGGAAACTGACGGCGTTCGGGCCGAACTTCCTGAATAAGTTCAAGGTCAAAGTGCGGAACCGCGAAATTCTGAAACGGGTCGTCCTGATCGACAGCCCCGGCATGATCGACTCCCTCGAAGAGACGACAAGCCGCGATTACGACTTCTTCGGCGCGGTCCACCGCATGGCCGAACTCTCGGATCTCGTCCTGTTCATGTTCGACCCCGACAAACCCGGAACGACCGGCGAGGCGATCGTGGCGTTGACCGGGCCGCTCGTCGGTATGTCGTTCAAACTCCGGATCCTGCTCAACAAATGCGACCTCTTCCAGAACGTGGCCGATTACGCCCGCGCCTACGGTGCGCTCTGTTGGAACCTCGCCCACGCGATGCCCATCAAGGATCTCCCCAAGATCTACAGCTGCTACGTGCCGCAGCCCGGTTGTGCGCCGCGGATCGGCACCGATGCGGGGATCGACGCCCTGCACCAGATCGAGGACGAGATCCGGAACAGCGGCGAACGCCGGAGCGACAACGTCCTTGCCGCCGCCCATAAAGACTTTTCCTGCCTCAGCCTCCAGATGCGGATGATCCTGCGGCTGCGCGAGAGTTTCAAGGGGTGTAGGATGAACCTCCTCTTCGGTTCGCTCATCCTCTTCTTCGCGGTGACGGGCGCGGCCTATTTCACGTTGACGGGACGCTTCCTCCGCGAAAACCCTACCGGGTTGGTCACGTGGATCGTCTATCTGTCCATCGGGGCGATCGCGCTGTTGACGGCTTGGGGTGCGTTCCTGTTCTCCCGCAAGGTTCTGCGCGTCTACCGCGAGAACGCGCTGGCGCACCTCGATGAACTATTCGAGAAAGAATACGCGGACGAACTGGTGCAGGAAACACGCGACGACCTCCGCCAGTACTGGGAGCTGGTCAAGGGCGGCATCCGGAATGCGTTCGACCCTTCCCGGAGTCCACTCCGTATTCCCTTCTTCGCCACCCAAAAACTGCAAGACGTACAGGCGGTGGTCAAACGCCTGGAAAGCTGATTCATATTTGCCACCATAAAGGATTTTTCTTCCAATCTGCAACGAAACCTGTGTGTGGTAAAAGCGATGGAAATTCAGAAGAGAATCGGTCGATAAGACTTTCGATTCTTTTTTTCCATACCAAATGCCGTTGTTTTGCAATAGAGTCGTGAGCAAGCATCCAATTGAGCATGAGAACCACCACGGATACTGTTCTGGTAGTTTGCATGACCATCTTCCAATTTTTTCCTTGTGGTAATTTTGGCGCTATGGATATCTGTTTGTCCCATATCCGTGCATGATGGGCACAGACGTTTCGAACAAAGGTGAACGTATGTAACCAAGACGAGAGCACAAGATATTGTAGGCCATAGTCTTTCGCGATCATTCCCTGTTCTTTGTTCCGAAGGTTGGAGAACATCCGTGACAGAGTTCCAAAGGAACATAACTCTGAAACAACCCATATTGGAAGATTGGGATATTGTAGATAGTTTTGTTCAAAGTGCCGCACAAAAATCTCTCGCGATCGTTTTGTTTCGGCAAGAAGCGTGTTATACCATTCACGATAGGGAACTACATATAGGTCTTTAGCTGAAGGACAAGGTGTTTTTTGTGAGAAGGCACGATTAAAATTTGCAGGGTCAAGATGGCCAAATGCACCGAATGTTTTTCCAAAATGGTATGCCACGGAAGAACGTAGTGAAATCTCCACCATTTCAAGTGCGTCGGAGAGACAGTCTCGCAGTTCTTCGTCGAATCGGCACACTTTAACCACGTCTTCAAATTTCGTTCCTTGGATAAAAACTCGGTCATTGATTGTAGTGTCCCAATATTGAAACCGTAGACAGAATCCTGAAAATCGGTAGTAGTTGATATATCGGATAAATCGTTCGGCCTCGTTCACATCGGATACGACAAGTCCTCGAGAGATCAGTTTCGTCACTTGATCCTTCACATCTATCCAAGGTTTCGTGTATTGTACCTTTGAGGTTGTCATAAAAAGGAACGCGCCCTTTATGGGCATTGTCTGGATCTCGAAAGAAACAAACAAGACACCCGGCGCGTGTGTTGGCGTTAGTTTCTCATATCATTCTGGAAAATACAAGAAAAATTTGATATTTTCTGTTTTGGATGGGCGCATTCGCGAATCGTGCAACCGGTCTTTTGTCTCACGCGGACGAACGGGACGAACGGGACGAACGGGACAAACGGGACGAACGGGACGAACAGGACGAACGGGACAAACGGGACGAACGGGACGAACAGGACGAACGGGACAAACGGGAGGGACGGGCTTTGTCCCGTCCGCGTCGCGACTGTCGCTTGTCGCTTGTCGTGCGTGGGGGGATTGTTTACAGATCGCAATTGCCAACAGCGTTACGTCAGCGTGAGAGGATTTTGAAGAAAAGGCGCGGAGTCTGTGTCCGGACGGTGACGGTCGTCGTCCCGTCCGCCCCTTCGACCGTGGTGTATTCGGCGCCGCCGAAAACCGGTGTCGCGTTGGTCAGGACGGCATACGACACGTTCTGCGTCGAGACGAACGTCAACTGCCACCCCGCATCCGTCCGTGCGAACGTCGTGATGTCGGGAACGGGCGGAAGAACCACGGCGGAAGGATCCGGAATGGTGACCATGGTGTCGCCCTCTATCGCATATTGTTCGTTACCCGAAGACAGGCCCAGAAGTATAGAACCGGTAAGGGTGTAATTTCCATACTCACCCGTCACCGTGTAGGTGAAGGTGTGTATTTCTCCTGCCAAACTTGTATACGGAAGGTAGACATACGAGAAAGAAGACTGGCTTGCCGTTATTCCTTGTGGGATTACCTCGGTCACAATAAAAAATTGTACCCCTTCCGGTAACGACACGGTCAATGTGACGTTTGTCCCGTTGATGGTTCGTTTAATAAGCGGCGGCGGAACCGCCGCATAGGCGACAAGCAACGAATTCGTCTGGGTGGACTCGATGGTGACAGACTGCGATTCCGGCGTGTAGTATCCCTCTGCGTCACGGAATGTGACGGTGTAGTTCCCTTCCGTCAGGTCGGCGAGCGCCCCGCTGGCAAGCCACGTCGCACCGCCGTCCACACTCCATGCCGCACCCGCGTCCACGGCCCCGGCGGGCTGTAGGACGACTTGAAGGGTGCCGGGCGGGTTCGGGATGAATGTTTCGCCGAGCCAGACTTTGACGTATCCGCATGTGTAATCGTCTCCTGCCCAGCTGTTTTCGTAATTCCAGTTGGTGTCGCAGAAACCGCCGGAAGCGAGGTCGGTCGCCTTGGTTCTCCCGCCGACGGCGAGCACGTCATCCGAAAAGGCAATCGCGTCCGCCGTCGTTTCGCCGTCGCCGCCGATCCAACCGGCGAAGAGGAGGGCGTTGCCGTCGGAGGGGAGGATAACGGCGAACCCGCTGCTCGGCCCGTTGAAGACGGTACCGTCCGTGGAGGCAAACCAGGCGGAGGTGGCTGTCCCTGCGACGGCGACACGGTTCGAGGCGTCGACGGCGAGCGCGGTGATGGAGGCGGAGGCGGCGAGGTTGGTCGCCCAGAGCCGCGTGAATCCGGAACCGGTATCCGCAAACTTGTAGAGTGCGCCGCCGGTGCCGCCGAGCAGGAGCGCGCCGTCGGGCGCGACGGCAAGCGCGGCGATCGGGCCGGCGAGCGTCGTCGCGTATGCTTCCGCGCCAGTCGAAGCGTCGAGGCGTTTGAGGAAACCGACGGTCGCCCCGTTGCCGTTCGTGGCGGTTCCGCCGAGGTAGAGCGCGTCGCCGCCGGGCGCGGCACAGGCGTTGACGCGACACGAGACACCGCCGCCGAGGACGTTCGACCAGACGACGCCTCCGTCGGCGGAATCGAGCTTGTAGACAAGACCGCCCGGACGAAACCCGTTCGTCGCACAATCGGTGGATCCGGCGGCGTAGACGTTTCCGGCGGGATCGATCGAGACGGCATGAAACGCACTGTTTGCCTCACAGGAGAGGGTGAAACGCCAGGTTTCGTCGAGCGAATCCGCGTCGTAACGGACGACCGTCGCCTCGGCAATGGCGTCAGACGTTTGATAGGTACCGACGCAAACGAAACTCCTACTGGAGACAGAAACAGCTTCAAACGTGTTCAATACGAGTTTTTCGTCCGGTTCAAGAAGAGAATAAGAAGGATATACATTCGCACCGCCAGAGACGGAGATTCTAGCCGCGAACGCATCTGTATGCCATCCACCTTCGGGAGCATTGACCGCACCAAGTGGCGTGGCCCTATTGATGTCCATATTGTAAACGGACAGATAACCGCTTCCAAGGACACCGGCGAGATAGAGGGTACTGTCGGAAACGGCGAGCGCCGAGACGGAATCGGTTTGCATGGCATCGGTATGCGAGAAGTACGCCGACCAGTTGGAAGAAAACGCGATCCCCTCGCCGAATCCGCGTCCGGCGGCA